>JBKCKE010000178.1:0-5032 GCA_046301395.1 Verrucomicrobiota bacterium
CCCCCACCCTAATATGTCCGCCACCGAAACCCCCGCCGCTCCCGCCGAAGCCCCGAAGGGCCCGGTCATCGAGCTCATCCCGCTCGGCCAGAACCTGGCTCGCGTCGTCCTGACGATCTCCAACCAGGGATCCCTCGCCCGCTTCCAGCAGGAACTCCAGACCCTCGGCCAGCACCTCGGCCGCATCCAGCAGCTCCAGCAGCGCATCCAGGTCGCCCTGACCACCGTCGAGCGCGACGCGCTGATCAAGGTCGCCGAAGCCGAAGCGAAGGACTTCAACGATAAGGACGGCGTCTTCGTCAAGGTCTGGGGCTTCAGCGTCTCGGCCGTGGCCAATCGCCAGGCGACCTTCATCAACACCGCCCTCCGCCTCTTCGCCGTCGTCTCGGAAGAAGAAGCCGCCAAGGCCAAGGCCGATAAGAACTTCAAGGAAGAGCAGCTCGTCGTCCGCGGCGACCGTCGCCTCCTGCAGACCGCCGAGATCCGCGGCCTCGACCTCGTCATCCAGTTCGACCAGTTCGCCAAGGTCCTCCAGGCCCGCCGCGACGCCGTCATCCAGCTCACCGAGCTCCTGAAGCGCGCCGAGAAGGAAGAGGATAAGACCCGCATCCAGACCCAGCTCGACCAGACCTTGGAGCTCCTCAACAAGGGCAACAAGGAGATGGCTGACAGCGTCGGCTATTCGATCACCCACAATTACGAAGTCGAAGTCCTCGAGTCGAAGTTCGTCATCCTGCTCAATCAGGAAGAAGTGAACCAGGTCCAGGGCCTCATCGCCAACGCCCAGCAGCAGGCCGCCGCGGCCCCCGCTGCCGGCGAAGCGCCGAAGCTCGAGAAGAAGGCCGAGAAGAAGAACTAAGCCTCGCCCTTAGCCTTCGCCCTCAGGCCCGCCCTCACCGGCGGGCCTTTTTGTTGGCTAGAAAAGCTCGCCCTGCTGGGCATCCGGCGCGGGCTTGGCTTTCGCCTTCAGGGCCGGAGGCTCAGCCTTCGGCGCCTCGGGCGGCGGCGTGGCCGCTCGTCCGTGCTTGGCCTGGTAGCGGCGCAGGGTCGAGTGCATCTCCATCTCGGCGAGGAAGGCCTCGACGGCGGTGACGTCCTCCGCGACCGGCACGCCAGGTTCGAACGCGAAGTCGGTCCGGAAGGTGACGAGGCGGAGGTTGCCGCGGATGCGCTCGGCTTCGGCCTTCACCTGCTCGCGGAAGCGTTCCGGCTGGAGGGTGTCGGCCGCCGCCAGCACGCCCTCCAGGTCGCCGTACTCCGTCAGCCATTTCACCGCAGTCTTCGGGCCGACGCCCTTCAACCCGGGAATGTTATCCGAGGCGTCGCCGACCAGCGCGAGGTAGTCGGCGATGCGCGCCGGCGGAACGCCGAACTTCTCGGTCACGGCAGCGGGATCGAGCCGCCGCCAACCGAGGGCGGGGTTCGCGGTGGGGGGCGGGGCGAGCTGGATCACCGGCCCGCCGACGCAGTGACCGAAGTCCTTGTCGGCGCTGACTATCACGCAGCTGTCGCCTGCGGCGGAGAGGATCCGGACGGCGGTCGCGATCAGGTCATCGGCCTCGACGCCGCGGCGCTCGAAGACCTGGAACCCGAGGAGCCCGGTAAGCCGTTTGATCTCCGGCAGCTGGAGCACGATGTCTTCCGGCGTCTCGTCACGCTGGGCCTTGTATTCCGGCAGGCCCTCCAGGTGGCGATCCGAGCCGCCAAGGTCGAAGAAGACGGCGCACCGGTCCGGCTGCTCCCCTTCGCGCAGGTCCAGCAGCGACTTCATCCAGCCATGCAGCGCGCCCGTGGGGAACTGATCGGACTGGCGGCGGAGGTTGGAACGCTCCATCGCGAAGTGGCTGCGGAAGACCAGATTGAATCCGTCGATGAGCAGCCAGCGCATACGACCAGTGTCGCTCCGCCGGCGGAACGCATCGAGAAAAAAGCAGGCCCGCCGAACGGCGGGCCTGTCGGACCGGGCACTGCTGCCTGGCTTACTTGGCCGGCTCGGTGGCGACCGGCGCGGGCTCGGTCGGCGTGGCGGCTTCGATCGGCTCGCGGTAGACGGCGCCGCCCGGGGAGATGAGCGTGGGGTTCGAGAAGGTCGCCCCGGCGCGCATGCCCGGATGGGAGCTGCGCAGGGTCGCGCCACCCGGCGAGACGAGGTTCGCGGTGACGAACACCATGAGGCTGCGCTTGGAGACGCTCTTACCGCTCGAACGGAAGGCTGCGCCGATGAGGGGCAGCGAACCGAGGACCGGGACCTTGTCGTCGATGGTCTTCACTTCTTCGCGGGTCAAACCGCCGATGACGACGGTGGCGCCGTCGAAGACGGTGACGTCGGTCGTGACTTCGCGGGTGCTGAAGATCGGCTGGAAGAAGCCGGAAGGCACGGTGACGGTCACGCCACCGGTCAAGGCGACGGAGGTGCCGCCGTATTCCACGAAGCCTTCGAACTCGGTCACCTTCGGCTTGAGGTTGAGGGCGATGGAATCATCGGCCGCGACGGTCGGGGTGACTTCGAGGGTCACGCCGACTTCCTGGACAGTGAAGTCCTGAGGCGTACCGGCCGTGATCGCGACGGAGGTGTTGGCTGTTCCGAACTGGCCGCCGCCGCCGCCGCCGTTACCGACGTTGGACTGGATGTCGCCGTAGGCTTGCGGATAGCGGAGCAGCTGGGCCACCTTGATGACGGCCGTCTTGCCGTCGAGGACGGTCAGGCTCGGGGACGACATCAGGTCGCTACCGGCGCTTTCTTCAATCGCGCGGATGGTCAGGGCGAGGGTCTCGCGGCTGAGGATATTGACGGTTCCGCTGTAGGTATTGGCCAGGCTGCCCAGATTCATGCCTCCCGGGAAGGTCGGGGCGACATTGGGGAAGGTCTGGGTGGTGTTGGTGGTCACGCCCGCTTGGGTCGTGATCTGACTGTTGATGGTGAGGTTCTTCGGAGCCGTGTTATTCTGCGCGAACACACGGTTGATCGAGCGGAGGTTGGTGCCGGCCGTGACGCCGCCGTTACCATCGACCGTGGGCGTCAGCGACCAGTTGACGCCGAGTTCGTTGAGCGCCTTCTGCTCTACCTCGATGAACTTGGCTTCGATGTGGACCTGCTTGATGTCGGAGTAGCGACGGATGATGTTCTTCACGCGGTCCAGGTTCTTCGGGCTACCCGTGACGATGAGGCGGGTGCCGTCAAACGAGAGGGTCGCCGGCGGCTCGAACGGTACGCCCGAGCGGATAAGGAAGCTCTTGATCGCCATTTCCTGCGGGTTGCCGTCGGTCGGAGCGGCCGCGCCGCTGGCGCCGCCGAAGGGATTGGTGGCTCCGCCGCCGGGAGCGGTGGTGTTGAGGCCCTGACCGGTCATCTTGACGACGGCGGCCTGGGTCAGCTCGAAGAACTGCGTGTCGAGCAGGCTGTCGCCGGCGTCCTTGCGGACTTCGACGATGCCCGAGGGGCTGACGGAGAAGCTGTAGCCGACGCGCTTGCAGAGGTAGTCGAGGGCCTGGAAGACCGTGACGTCGCGGAGCTGCAGGTTGACGGTGGGGCTTTCGCCGCCGTCGGTGACCGGGACGATGTTCACGCCCTTCTGATCCTTGTCGTAGGTCTGCGAGAGGCTCGAGAGCTTGGTGAGCGCGCGGTCCAGCGGCTCGTCGCGGGCGATGAAGCCTTCGGGCAGACGGATCGTCTTCATCTTCTCGGTCACCGGATCGTTGCCGTTGCCGAGGTCGGTCTTGGTGTTCTCGCGGTTGAAGACTTCGGGGAGCTTCCAGGTCTCATCGAGAAGCTCGAGCAGCTTGCCCTTGGTCACCCCGCGGTTCCACTGGCCGGAGTTCTCGGACAGCATCTGGCGGATGCGGACCTGATAGGCCTTGGATTCGGAGTTGTTGGGCTGGTACTGGAGGACTTCGCGGTAGGCGTCGAGGGCGCCCTGGTAGTCGCCGTAGAGGTAGCGGGCGCGTCCCTTGACGAGGAGCTCGTTGACCTTGTCGTCCTTGTTACGGAGGCCCGGGGAGAGTTCGTCGATGTTGCGGTACGTCGGATTATCGCGCTTGGCGGCGAGTTCCTTCTGGAGGCGCAGCACGGCCGGATCTTCCTCGCCCTTGAGCTTGGCGTAGTCGGCGACGAGGCCGGTGGCGCGATTCATGTCGCGGGCTTCGATCGCGATGAGGGCGCGACGGGCGAGGGCCGAGCCCTTGGTCGCCTTGAGGCGCTCCTTGAGATCCTTGTTGGAAAGGCTTTCGGCGCCGAGGGCGCGGTCGGCCGCATCGAGGTCGGAGATGGCCTTGTCGACGGATTCTGCGGTGCCCTTGCGGAGCAGCTTTTCAGCCGCGTCGATGGCATCGTCCTGCTTGGCGAGGGAGGCGGAGTTTTCCTTGGCGAGGCGCTTGACCTCGTCCTGGGCGGCGGAAGCGCCGCCGGCATCGCGACGGACGGCGAGGTCCTGCTTGGCGAGGGAGATGGCGTCGCGGAGCTTCTGGGCGGCGGCGGTCGGAATCGTGGCGAGGGCGCCGCTGGCACCGTCGAGGATTTCCTGGGCGCGCTTGAGGTCGCCCGCGGCGATCTTGGCCTTGGCGGCATCGATGGCACGGGTGACTTCGTCGAATCGGCTCTGGTGGGCGGTCGCGACTTCGTCGAGCGCGCTAGGCGCGGCCGGAGCAACGACGGGGGCCGGAGCGGCGTCCTTCGGAGCGGCGGCCTTGGCGTCGGCGGCCTGCTTGGCGGCGGCGGCCTCGGCGAGGGCCGCGTTGACGGAGGTCAGGCCTTCGTTGGCCCCCATGTCCTTGTGGTCGATCGCGAGGATCGCCTCGAACTTCTCCTTGGCGGACTGGAGGTTGCCTTCATCGCGAGCCTTGAGAGCCTCGGCGAGCAGCATCGGCTTGCGCGCGGAAGCATCGCCATCTTGGGCGACGAGCGAGCCAGCGGCGAGCGCGAGTGCGAAAGCGGCCCAAGCGAGCTGCGAACGGTGGATTTTTTTCATGAGTGGGGGGCTTTGAAAATTATTTGGTGGTGGAAGTAGGGGACTTGGGCGCGGCGGCCGCAGGCTTG
>JBKCKE010000179.1:0-4900 GCA_046301395.1 Verrucomicrobiota bacterium
ATCTCCGGCTTGCCGGCTTCGAGCTGCGTGCGGAGCTGCCCGAGCAGGGTGGGGGCGCCGTGCTGCCACGGGTGTTCCTCGAAGGCCACGCCGCTCGGCTTGGCCAGGGCGACCCAACCGGCGCCGTGGGCCAGGACGTCCATGCGCACGGCCTCTTCGCCGAGCAGGCCGGCGGCGAAACCGATGGAGGCGGGGAGCGAGGCGGACATCTCAGGAACAAAAAAACCCCGGCGCCGAGGCGACGGGGTCGGTGAGGGGCCAGCCCCGCATTACTTCTTGGCGGCGGCGAGCTTCTTCGCGAGGCGAGCCTTGATGCGGTTCGCCTTGTTGCGATGGATCACGCCGGTCTTCGCGGCCTTGTCGGCGGCGGAAGCGACCTGGGAGGCGGAAGCGGCGACGTTGTCACCGGTCAGGCTCTTGACGAGGCCCTTGAGACGGGTGCGGACGATCTTGTTGTGCTCGGCGCGACGGGCGGTCTGGCGGATGCTCTTCTTGTTAGCTTTGATGTTGGCCATGTGTGTCAGTAGGGAAGCCGTGGGCGGCCCTCGGAGTCAACGCGGATTTCAGGGATAAAGGCAGGGAGAGGCCCCCTTGGGAGGGGCCTCAGACGTCCTGCTGGTGGAAGGGGTGGGATTCGAACCCACGAACAGCGAAGCTGAACGGATTTACAGTCCGCGACCTTTAGCCACTTGGATACCCTTCCGGCCAACAGGACGGGCAACTTGGCACTGCCGCAGGTCCATGACAAGCGCTTTCGCTGGCCTTAAAGGTCCTTTCTGCCGGCGGAGGGCGGAAGATTACCCCTTTCCACCTTCGGGCGGCCTGTTAGGGTAGCGGACATGCCTGCCGCGCCGCTGATCGTCCTCATCGACGGGGAATGCGCCCTCTGCAACGGCTCGGCCGCCTGGCTCGCCCGACGCAACGCGGCGGGTCGGATGATCTTCGCGACCAACCGCGGGGTGGTCGCCCGCGTGGCCGGCGAGCCGCCCGGCGGAGACCCGCACACGATCGTCGTCTGGGACGGCTCGCGTCGGCTGGTCCGTTCGCGGGCCGTGCGCGCCTTGCTCACCGCCGTGGGCGGCGGCTGGGCCGCCTTGGCCGCCGTCGCCGGTTGCCTGCCCGTCGCGTGGCTCGACTTCGCCTACGACCAGGTCGCCCGCCGTCGTCATCGGTTCGCCGGTCCGGCGACCTGTACGCGCTTGAGCCCGTACGACCTCGCCGAGTAGAAGGATGCCGATGAAGTCCGTACCCCGCGCCCTCCTGATCGCGAGCTTCGCGTGGCTCGCGGGCTGCTCCATCTTCCCGGATCCGAAGCGCGACCAGGTCATCCAGCAGGAACGCATGCAGGATGATACCGACGAACGGAAGGCGCGCCTGAAGGCTAAGGGCACGCTCAGCCCACAGGAATACGAACTCATGGCCCGCAAGATGGGTTGGACGACCAAGGGTGAGCCCGGCCTGCCGCCGCCGCCTTCGATCGAAGAGCTGGAGAAGCGCGTCAAGGCCGCGGAAACGCCCAAGCCCTGATGGCCTACGTCCTGCGCCGGCTGCTGGAGATGGTCCCCGTCCTCCTCGTGGTGGTCGTCGCGACGTTCTTCCTCGCGCACGCCGTGCCCGGCGGGCCATTCGACAAGGACCGGCCGCTGCCCGCCGAGGTCAAGGCGCGCCTCGAGGCGTATTACGGCCTCGACCAACCGTTGCCGAAACAGCTCGGCAACTACGTCGTCAATCTCGCGCAGGGCGATCTCGGTCCCTCGCTCAAGTATCCCGGCTGGACCGTGCGCGAAGTCATCGGCTCGCGCATCGGCGTCTCGTGCGCGCTGGGCTTCGTCTCCTTGTTCATCGCCGTCCTCATCGGCGTGCCCGTCGGCGTGCTCGCCGCGTCGCGGCCCAACAGCTGGCTGGATCGCGTCCCGATGGGCTTCACGCTCGTCGGCATCTGCGTGCCGTCGTTCGTGCTCGGCCCGATCCTCGCCCTCGTCTTCGCGCTCGGCCTCGGCTGGTTGCCGCCGTGCGGCTGGGGTGAACCGGAGCACTTCATCCTGCCCGCGCTCACGCTCGGCCTGATCACCGCCGCGCCGCTCGCGCGCCTCACGCGGGGTTCGCTCATGGAAGTGCGTTCGCTGGATTACGTGCGCACCGCGCGCGCCAAGGGCGTGCCCCCGCTGCGCGTCTGGTTCGTCCACGCGCTCCGTAACGCGCTCCTGCCCGTCGTCACGTATCTCGGTCCCGCCGCCGCCGGCCTCGTCTCCGGTTCCTTCGTGGTCGAATCCCTCTTCGACGTCCCGGGCATGGGCCGTCTCTTCGTCACCGCCATCATCAACCGCGACGTCATGCTGATCCTCGGCACGACGATCGTCTACGCCGCGGCGCTCCTCGTCCTCAACCTCGCGGCCGACCTGGCCAACGCCGCGCTGAACCCCAAGGTGGCCCGCGGCCGATGAACGCCCCTGTCGTCGAGACCCTCGCCTCCGAGAGCGGCTGGCAGCGCTTCCGCAAGGACCGCGCCGCCGTCTGGTCAGGCTGGTTCCTCGTGGCCATCGCGGCCGTCTGCTTCCTGTCGCCGTGGATCTCGCCGTATCCGTACATGGAGCAGAACCTCGCGCAGAGCGCCATGGCGCCCTCGTCGGCGCACTGGCTCGGCACCGACCTTCTCGGACGCGACGTCCTGTCGCGTCTGCTGCAGGGCGGCATGATCTCGCTCTTCGTCGGCCTCATCGCCACCGCCGTGGCGCTCGTGCTCGGCATCTGCTACGGCGTCTTCGCGGCGGAAGTCGGCGGCCGCGCCGAGGACCTGCTCATGCGCGGCGTGGACGTCGTGAGCACGCTGCCGCTGACGCTTATCGTCATCCTCGCCACGGTCGTCTTCGGCCAGAACCTCCCGATGATCTTCCTGGCCGTGGGCGGCGTCTCGTGGCTGACCATGGCGCGCATCATCCGCAACCAGACCCGCGAGCTGAAGGGCTCGCAGTTCGTGCAGGCCGCCGAATCGCTCGGGCAGTCGCGCTGGGGTATCTTCCGCCGGCATTACCTCCCCAATCTCGCCGGCACCATCGCCGTGTGCGCGACCCTGACCGTCCCCGGCGTGATGCTCCTGGAGGCCTTCGTGAGCTTCCTGGGGCTCGGCGTGAAGGCCCCGATGACCTCCTGGGGCCTGATGATCAAGGAAGGGGCTGACATCATGGAAGAGTGCCCCTGGCTGCTGGTCTCGCCCTCGGTCGTCTTCGCCCTGACGTTGCTGTCCCTCAACTTCCTCGGCGATGGCCTGCGCGACGCCTTCGACCCGCGTTCCTCCCGCAAGTAAGTCATGCCTCTCCGCCGTTACATCGTGATCCAGCCCGACGGCGCCGACGGCGAGGAGTTCGAGGTCGACCTCCCGGCGGACGCCCCGGACTTCACCGTGCACCCCGTGACCAAGGCCCCGTGTCGTCGGGTGCTGGAGTCGCCCACGCTCACGACCAAGTATGGCGAAGGCGCCATGAAGCAGGGACTGAGCGACCAGCGCCTGGCGCGGGCCGGTTTCCAGAAGCTGGAGAAGGACGGGCAGGGCGGCTGGAACAAGATCAACTGAGGCCGTCGGCCCTGTCGGCGACCTCACCAAATGAATCACCCCGCCGGGTGGCGGGGTGAAGCATCGTCAGGGTGGGCGTTTCCGCCGTGTAAATTAACTTAGGCCTTGGCCGCTTCTTCGCGCGCGCGCTTCACGAGCGACTTCGCGGTGTCGGACGGCTGGGCGCCGAGCTTGACCCAATGGTCGACGCGCTCGACGTTGATCACCAGACCCGGGGTCTTGCCACGGGCGCGGGGATTGTAGTTGCCGAGGACTTCGACGAAACGGCCGTCGCGACGGATGGCTTGTTCGGCGACGACGAGGCGGTAGGTCGGCTCGTTTTTCGTACCGAAGCGTTGGAGGCGGATGCGTAGCATTGGATTGGGAGAAGGTGGTGAGTGGCCGCCCCCGGAGGGTTTCCAAAAGACGGACGTGGAAAAACGCAGGAGGGAGTGGGAGAGTCAAGCCTTCCCCAGCGGGTTTTCGGGAAAAATTATCCCCAGGGTCCGGTGCCCCTCTCAAAACACGCAAAACAAGCCACTGTGAATAAATGACTTAGTGCGTATCTTGCGAATAGGGGGCCGAAGGGCCTTTTCTGCGTCCGCCCGGTCGCGCCGCGGATCCGGGCACAAAAAACCCCGCCAGGTGGCGGGGTTTCGGAGCAGCCTGTTGAGGCTTACTTGGCGGCGGCCGCGGCAGCCGCAGCGGCGGCGTGCTCGGTCGGGTCGAAGCGCTTTTCTTTGACCTTGGTGGCCGACTTGCCCTGGCGATCGCGGAGGTAGAAGAGGCGGGCGCGCATGACCTGCGAGACGCGTTCGACTTCGATCTTCTCGATGTTGGGGGAGTGGACCGGGAAGGTACGCTCGACGCCTTCGCCGAAGGAGACACGGCGGACGGTGAAGGTTTCGTGGATGCCGCCGCCCTTGCGCTGGATGACGATGCCGGCGAAGAGCTGGGTGCGCTCTTTGTCGCCTTCGCGGACCTTGGTGGAGACCTTCACGCCGTCGCCGACCTTGAATTCATGGTCGCCGCGGGCGGTCTTCAGCTGGGGCTGGGTGGCAAATTGGATGAGGGGATGGTTGCTCATGGCTGGTGTTCTTGGTCTTTCATCAGGTCCGGTCTGCGTTGCTTTGTCTTCTCTATTTGCCTTTCCCGACGCCATTTTTCGATTTCGGCGTGGTTTCCTCCTAGGAGGACGGGGGGCACCTCGAGACCATCATAAACAGCGGGTCGGGTGAACTGCGGAAAGGCGAGCAACTTGCCGTTGTAACTATCCCCCGTCAAGGAGTTTTCCTCCCCGAGTACGCCGGGGATCTGCCGGCCGAGGCAATCGACCAGGACGCAGGCGGG
>JBKCKE010000180.1:0-4980 GCA_046301395.1 Verrucomicrobiota bacterium
TTCGTGATGTTCCCGCAGATCCTCTGGGCGACGTTCGCCCTCGTGCTGGGCATCAGCTTCGTCTCCGCCGTCATCGGCATCATCAAGGTGTCGCGCGTCGACGCCGCCTCCGTCTTCCGCGGATGAGCCACCAAGCCCACACCGTCGCCGTCCGCGCCACCGGCGTCGACATGTTCTTCGGCACGCCGGAGAATCGCGTCGTCGCCCTCAAGCAGGCCGACTTCGAAGCCCGTCGCGGCGAGCTCATCATGCTCGTGGGTCCGTCCGGCTGCGGGAAGACCACGCTGCTTTCCGTCATCGCGGGCACGCTCACCCCGCAGGCCGGCACGGTCGAGGTCTTCGGCCAGCGCCTCGACGGGCTCGGCCAGGAAGCGCTCACGACTTTCCGCCGCCAGAACCTCGGCTTCGTCTTCCAATCCTTCAACCTCATCCCGACGCTCACGGTCGTCGAGAACGTGATGGTGCCGCTGCTCATCCAGGGACGTCCCTTCGACGAGGCCCACGCCCGCGCCCTGGCGATCCTCGACAAGGTAGGCCTCAAGGGCCGCGAAGAAGGCCGCCCCAACGCGCTCTCCGGCGGCCAGCAGCAGCGCGTCGCCATCGCCCGCGCCCTCGTGCACGAGCCGCCGCTCCTGATCTGCGACGAACCGACTTCGGCCCTCGATAAGGATACCGGCGCCCAGATCATGCAGATGGTCCGCGACCTGTCCCGCTCGCCCGAACGCTGCGTCGTCGTCGTGACGCACGACCACCGCATCTTCCGTTTCGCCGACCGCATCGCGGAGATGGAAGACGGCCGCATCAGCCGCGTGGTCGACGACCCGAAGCTCCTCGATACGACGCATCTCTGATGCCCCTGATGTTCAAGAAACGCATCCTGCTCTTCGCCCTCGCCCTCGCCGGCGCCGGCGCCGCCTTGCAGCTCACCCGCGGCACGGCCACCGAAGCGCCGATCAAGTCGCCGCCTTACGAGCCGGCCACCCGCGACAAGGATGGCCTCATCGCCGCCGCGGGCCTGATCGAAGCCGTCGCCGAGAACACGCTCCTCGGTTCGCCGACTTCCGGCACGGTCGCCAAGGTCCACGTGAAGGTCTGGGATAAGGTGAAGGCCGGCGATCCGATCCTCACGCTCGACGACCGCGACCTCCGCGCCCAGCACGCCGTGCAGAAGGCCGCCGTCGACGCCGCGGCCGCCACGGCCGAACGCGCCGCCGACGCCGCCCGTCGCTGGACCGGTATCAAGGACAGTGGCGCGGTCTCCGCCGCCGACCTGCTCTCCTACCAGATGGCCGCCAAGGAAGCGCAGGCGAAGCTCGCGCTCGCCCAGGCCCAGCTCGACCAGACCTCCGTCCTCCTCGACCGCCTCGTCCTCCGCTCACCGATCGACGCCACGGTCCTGCAGGTCGGCGTCCGCGCTGGCGAGTTCGTCGCCGCCGGGGCCAAGGCTCCGGTCGTCCTCGGCGACATCACGCGCCTGCAGATCCGCTGCGACGTCGACGAGCAGCTCGCCACGCGCATGCGCGAAGGCCTGCCCGCCAAGGGCTACCTGAAGGGCGAGAGCTCCCTCGCCGGCGGTCAGGATCGCTCCATCGCGCTGAAGTTCGTCCGCATCGAGCCCTTCGTCATTCCGAAGACCTCGCTCACCGGCGCGAGCGTCGAGCGCGTCGACACCCGCGTCCTGCAGGTGATCTACCAGTTCGACCGCCCGACGGGTCGAGCGCTCTTCGTCGGCCAGCAGATGGACGTCTATATCGACGCCTCCCAAGATGCGCCTGGTAAATAAGTCGTTCCTGCTCGCGGCGCTCGCGCTCGCGGGCTGCGCGCACGATCCGGCGGTCAAGCCGTCCGCGCCGACCGCGCCCGCCGCGTTCTCGCAGGCCGGCGTCGTCGCGGACGCAAAGTGGGCCGAAGCGTTCGCCGATCCCGCGCTGCTCGACCTCCTCGCCCGCGCCCGCAAGGGCAGCCCGGACCTCGCGCTCGCCCGCGCGCGTCAGCGCGAAGCCGTCGCCTTGCTCCGCGCCGCGGATGCCGGCGACCAGCCTGCGCTCTCCCTTGCCGCCGGCCAGGAAGCTTCCCGCATCTCCGTCGCCAACGGACGTTTCCCTCCGGGCATCCCGCGTCGTACGGATGTCACCGCCGTCGCCGCGAAGGCTTCGTGGGAACTCGATATCTGGGGCCGTGAGGCCGCGAAGTCGCAGGCCGCCGAAGCCGACGTCCGCGCCGCGAAGTTCACCGCCGCGCAGGCCGACCTCGCCTTGTCCGCCGAAGTCGCCCGCCTCTGGTTCGCCGTCCGCGGCGCCCGTGAGCAGCTCGCTTTCCTCGAGACCGAATTCGCCACGCGCTTCCGCGAGATGGAACTCGTCGAAAAGACCGTCGCCGCCGGCCTGATCGACTCCGACCCGCTTTCCTCCGCGCGTCTCGCCGCCGCGCAGGCCAAGGTCGACGAAGGTCTCGGCCGCCGTCGCGTCGCCGCCGCGGAGAACGCGCTGCGTGCGCTCATCGGCGCCGCGCCCGGTGAAAGCCTCCCCGTCGCCCAAGGCGTCGCCGCGATGCCCGGCTTCGGTGCCGGCGTGCCGTCCGAGCTCCTGTTGCGTCGTCCTGACCTCGCCGCCGCCGCCGCGCGTCTCGACGCCGCGGTCTCCCGCGAAGGCGCGGCCCGCGCCGACTTCTATCCTTCCGTCACGCTCACCGGCCAGGCCGGCTGGCAGGCCGATCCGGCTTCGCGCATCGGTCAGGGCGCCGCGGGTTTCTGGAGCCTCACTCCGGCGATCGATCTCCCCATCTTCGATGCGGGTCGCCGCGAAGCGAACCTCGAGGCCGCCCGCGCGCGGATCGACGGCTCCGGGGCCGAATGGACCAAGGCCGTGCTCGGCGCCTTCCGCGAGGTCGAGGATGCGCTCGCGGATCTGCGCGAGCTCGCGCAGCAGGAAGAACTCACCGCCCGCGTGCTCGCCGCCGTGCGCTCCCGCCTCGCCAACGCCGAAGCGCGCCAGAAGGCCGGCCTCGCCAACGAGAACGAGCTCACGCTCGCGCGGCGCGACGAAGCCCTGGCCGCGCGGACGCTTTCGATGGTCGTGTGGGAACGCCGGCAGGTCGCCGTGCGCCTCGCCGCATCCACGGGCGGCGGTTGGTCCGCCCAGTAACCCGCCAAAGAAGAAGGGCGTCCTGACGGACGCCCTTCCTGTTGCCGGTCAAGGCGCTCAGGCCTTGATCTGCGGGCGCTTGGGATCCGGCCAGTCGATGTGGAAGAACTCGCCGCGGGGCTTGTCCTTGCGCTCGTAGGTGTGGGCGCCGAAGAAGTCGCGCTGACCCTGGAGCAGGTTCTGCGGGAGGTCTTCGGTGCGGTACGAGTCGAAGTACGAGAGCGCCGAACCGAGGGTGGGCACGGGGATGCCGTGCTTCACCGCAAGGGCGATGACCTTGCGCCAGTTCTTCTGGGCCTTCTTGACCGTCTTCTTGAAGTACGGGTCGAGGAGGAGGTTGGCCAGGCGAGGCTTCTTGCCGAAGGCCTCGGTGATCTTCTGGAGGAAGCGGGCGCGGATGATGCAACCGCCGCGCCAGATCTGGGCGATTTCGCCGAAGTTGAGCTTCCACTTGTATTCGTTCTGCGCCTCGCGCATGAGCTGGAAGCCTTGGGAGTAGGAGCAGATCTTGGAGCAGTAGAGCGCGTCGCGGATCTGTTCGATGATCTTGGCCTTGTCGGGATTGGTCATCGCGCGCTTCGGGCCGCGCAGGGCCTTGGCGGCGGCGACGCGCTCGTCCTTCACGGCGGACAGGCAGCGGGCGAAGACGGCTTCGGCGATGGTCGGGGCGGCGACGCCCATGTCGAGGGCGTTGGCGCTCGTCCACTTGCCCGTGCCCTTCTGGCCGGCGGTGTCGAGGATGACGTCGACCAGCGGCACGCCGGTCTCGGGGTCCTTCTGCTTGAGCACCTTGGCGGTGATCTCGATGAGGAAGGAGTTCAGGTCGCCCTTGTTCCATTCTTCGAAGGTGGAGCCGATCTCGTCCGGGGTCATGCCCAGGAGGCCGCGCATCAGGTCGTAGGCTTCGCAGATCATCTGCATGTCGCCGTACTCGATGCCGTTATGGACCATCTTGACGTAGTGGCCGGCGCCGTCGGGGCCGATGTGGGCCACGCAGGGGACGCCGCCCTTGATGGGCTTGCCGGGGGTCGCGCCGGTGAGTTCGACGCCGGTGACGGCATCGACCTTGGAGGCGACGGCTTCCCAGATGGGCTTGAGCTCGGCCCAGGCGGCGGCATCGCCACCGGGCATGAGGGACGGTCCGAAACGGGCGCCTTCTTCGCCGCCGGAGACGCCGGAGCCGATGAAGCGGAGGCCCTTGGCCTTGAGTTCGCGTTCGCGGCGGATGGTGTCGGTCCAGAGGGCGTTGCCGCCGTCGATGATGATGTCACCCGGCTCGAAGACCGCGGCGAGCTCGTTGATCACGGCGTCGGTCGGGCCGCCGGCCTTGACGAGGATGACGGCCTTGCGGGGCTTCTTCAGGGAGGCCGCGAAGTCCTTCATGGTGGGGCAGCCGGTCAGCTTGCCCGGGGTCTTCGGGTTTTCCTTCACGAACTCGTCGGTCTTGGCGGTCGTGCGGTTGTAGACCGAGATCGCGAAGCCGTGGTCGGCGATGTTGAGGGCGAGGTTCTGACCCATGACGGCCAGACCGATGAGACCAATGTCGGATTGCATAAGAGGAGCCAATGCGAACCCCCGTCGGCAGGCATGGCAAACAAGAAAAGGGGTGGCTTTCGCCCGAAAGCTCCTGTTTTCGGCACGGGCGGCCGCCTTTCCCCTCGCCTCATCCGACGGCCTTCCCATCGTCCACGGCTGTCATGTCCCAGCTCGTCGGCAAACGCATCACCCTCGGGGTCACCGGCTCCATCGCCGCCTACAAGGCCGCGGACCTGACCTCCCAGCTCGTCAAATACGGCGCCGAGGTCCAGGTGGTCATGACCAAGGGGGCCACCCAGTT
>JBKCKE010000181.1:0-5346 GCA_046301395.1 Verrucomicrobiota bacterium
GCCTAGGCAATATACCCCTTTGAACTTATCGAAGGTCGGCTTCGAGCCGGCGCCTTGCTTGACGAAGGCCTTCTCGCCGCCGGTCGTCCAAGTCCGACCATCCTGACTCTCGCAGAACCAGTAGTTGTGGTCGCCGTTCTCTTGGCGGCAGATCGCCAGCCAGCTGCCGTCGGGCAGACGATTGACCGCGGGTTCGGTCAGGGCCGGGCCGCCGGGGCCGTTGAAGTGGCCGACGACTTCGAGGGTGTCGGCCGAGGCGTTCAGCGTGCAGAGCGCCTGCTGGGCGCCGAGGTAGTTGTTGATCGCGACGTAGGTACGGCCGTCGAATTCCTTGAAGTTGTCGAACAGGTATAGCCCAGCGTCGACGGGCTTACGTTGGAAGCCCTGCTTGGCTGCGTCGGCATGCAGATACTGCGGCTGGAGATCGAAGACGCCGTCGCTGGTCCGCAACTTCATGCGGTGGATCTCGCGCTCGAAGGTCAAGGTGCCGAGGTCGAGGTCGCGGTAATAAGTCTGTGACTGCCGCTTGCCGGGTTGCTCGCTCGCGAACCAGCAGCGGAGGGTCTTCGGGGCCACCTGTTTGATGCGCGGGACGAAGCAGGCGCCGACGGGCAGCGTCTCATTGGCGAAGGCTTGTTCGGACCGGGCGAGGGTCATCACGTCGAGCAGGCGTTCGTTGCGCAGGTCGACGATGGAAAGCGTCGCGTAGACGAAGGGCCACTGGGCGGCTTCGCCGGCCTGGCGGTCGTTGACTTCGGCCACGACGTAGGCGCGGTCGCCGACGATTGTGAAATGGGCGTCATGCGCGCCTTTGACCTCGGGGCCGGTCACCTTGAAAAGGCCGGCCATGACCTTGTCGCCCGCAGCCTTGGCATTCCATCCGGACGGCAGGAGCGAGGCGGACGGCTTAGGTTCTTCCTTGGGCGTGGAGCACCCTGCCAGCAGGGCGGCGAGGCAGAGCAGCAGGCGATTCTTCATGGGGTTACTTTGCCAGAGCGGCGACCGGGAGCAACTGGAAGGCGTCGACGATCACGAAGCCTTTGGTGTCCTGATTGGTCACGGTGAGCGTATACTCGACCCCCTGGCGTAGGTGAAGAGAGCCGACCGGGCGGAAGGCTTCGCCGGTGGGCATCGGCTGCGTCTGATCGACGGTGAAGCGCTGGTCCGTATCACCGCCGATGATCGTGACCGGCAGGCGCGTCGTGCGTGTCTCATGGGCGGAGTAGGCCATGCGCAGTTCGAAATCGCCGTCGGCCGGCCCTTTGAAGCGGAAGACGGCGCGCGATTTGCCGTCGGCGCGCTGTTCGTCGTGCAGGTAGCCGACGCCGACGTGCGGCTTGAAATTCGTGGAGCGTTCCCAGTCACCGAACAGTTCGGCCTGCGCGTCGTCGAGGATCAGGCCGGCCAGGGACTTCGGGTCGAGCGAGACCGGGCCGGTGGCACGTGCGGGCTTATCTGCTGGGGGTAGTTTCGGGAGTTCGAGGACGACCTTTTGGACGAGGAGTCGGGTGCGGAGCGTGGGGTAGTCGAGCGCTTGGACCGTGACGTCGGCCTTGGCGGCAAGGGCGGCGGCGACGCCGGCGCCTTGACCGATGGCCATCCAGGTCGGCTCGACGCGGACGGACGAATAGGCGACGTGCGTCGCCGAGAGAGCGACGGGGACGAGCAGGTTGGAGCACTCTGAGGCCGCAGGCGTGATGGCGCGGTAAGGGATGTGGTAGGCGTAGCCGTGGCGACGTCCGGGCATGCGGACGGGGAAGATGGTACCTTCGTTGATGACGCCGTCGGGCAGGGCCAGTCGACGACAGTCGTGGGAATCGATGGGGAAGGAGGAGATCGCGATCGGGTCTTCCTTCTGGGGATCCTTGAGTACGTCGTGCTGCGTCAGGGTGAAGCGTCCGTCCATGCGGCGTCCTTCGCGGACGTAGAGCTGCGGCGACCAGTGCCCCGTCTCGGGGAATTCGTCGCGGCAGAGGCCGAGCTCCGCCATGGTCTCACGGATCTTCGTAGGGACCGCCGGGTCGGTTGTCAGGAACTTGTAGAGCTCAAGGGTATACTCTTTGTGCTTCTCCCAGAGCTTGGCGCGTCCCGCGGGATCGGAAGCGCACCAGCCGTTGGCTTCGCCGACGAGGCCCATCGAGAACATCTTCCCGATGCCGTTGTTGGCGTCGAACTTGTCGCCCGGCAGGGGATAAAGATCCCAGGGCACCGGTGCGTTCGGGTATTTCTGGAAATACCGGCGGACGAGCTCGAAGCGGGCCGGGTCGTAGGCCTTCGGCTCCGGGAACGGCACGCGGTTCGCGGCATTCTTCGTCAGGCAGAGACGGAAACTGTAGACCATGACGGTCTCTTCGCCGGCCTGGTCATCGCCCGGGCGGACGGAAGTGATGAAGGGCAGCGGCAGGCCGTTGGCGTCGAATCCGTTGATGGTCATCTTCGCCTTCGGGTATTGGCGGCCAGCGTACGATTCGCCGTATTCGTCGCGGCTCTCGCGGCCGAGGTGCCAGACGACCCCGGCGCGGGCCATCAGGTCACCTTCGTAGGTGGCATCGATGAAGACTTTCGCGGTGTGCATGCCGCCGGACGTCCGCAGGCCCAAGATCTTGGCGCCGTCTTTCTCGACGCCTTCCAGGACCTGCTTCGTCAGCACGCTCACGCCGGCTTCCTTGAGCATCGCGTCCGTCACGCGGGCGGCGACGTGCGGTTCGTAGGTCCAGACGGAATTATCCTTCACCGCGACGTCGTAAGGCAGCTTCACGCCGCGGGCGGCGTAATCGGCGGCGACGCGCTGGTGCCATTCCTCGAACAGGCCCAGCAGGGTGGAACGGACCGTCTGGTTCGAGTCGCTGAAGCTCAGACCGCCGGTGTTGACGCCGCCGACGTGGGCGGTGGGCTCGAGCAGGACGACCTTGGCGCCTTCGCGGGCGGCGGCGATCGCGGCGCAGAAACCTCCCGGGGTGGCGCCGTAGACGATCACGTCGGCCTCCGCGGCCTGGGCAGGACGGGCGAGCAGCAGGAGTCCGAAGGCGAGGAGGAGACGCATGGGCGGGGAAGAGGGCAACTTAGCCCCCGGCCAAGCTTTGCCAACTCATTCTGCCTTGGGCGGCCGATTACTTCGCCGGTAGCGTGGGCAGCTTGGCGCAAGCCTCACGGATGATCCACCCGTTTGCTTCCAGGGCTGTGCGGGCGGCGGCTTCGTCGGCGCCGGTCAGGTCACGGACGATGCGGATCGCGCGGCCGCGGAGCTTGGAGTTCGACGGATGGAGGTCGATCATGAGGTTGCTCATCACCTTGCCTGAACGGGCGAGCGCGAGCGTCGTGATGAGGTTCAGGACGAGCTTCGTGGCCGTGCCGGCCTTCAGTCGCGTCGAGCCCGTGAGTACTTCGGGTCCGGTATCAGGCAGGATGGCGCAGTCGAGAAGGGGATGGTCGCGGTAGGCGGGATTGCAGGCGACGAGGACGGTCTTGGCGCCGCGGCGACGGGCTTCGCTGAGGCAGCCCCAGATGAAGGGCGCATGGCCGCTGGCGGAGATGCCGATCACGATGTCCTGGGCAGTTACCGCTCGGGCGGCGATGGCCCGGACGCCCGCGGCGTCATCGTCTTCGGCGCCTTCGACGGCGCTCCAGAGCGCTTGGCGGCCGCCCGCCATGATGCCTTGGACGAGCGAGGCCGGCGTACGGAAGGTCGGCGGGCATTCGCTCGCGTCGAGTACGCCGAGGCGGCCGGACGTGCCGGCGCCGCAATAGATCAGGCGGCCGCCGGAGGCGAAGGCCTTGGTGACGGCCTCGACCGTCCAAGCGACGTGGGCGCTTTCGGCGAGAATCTTACCGGGTAGCGTCGCATCTTCGGCCAGCATGAGCTGGATCGCTTCTGCGAGCGGCATCTCCGCGAAGCCCGCGGACTTAGGATTACGCCCTTCGGTCGGGGCGTTGGCGACGGGACGCCAGGAGGCGGTCGCTGCGGGCGCGGGCGTGGGCGTCGCGGCGGCCGGAGCGGGTCCGGCGAGGCGGCGGGCCATGGCGATCGCGCCCCAGACCCCCGGGCGCGCGAGGCGGACGACCTCGCTGCCGGGCCGCGCGGCGAGGATCTTCGCGGCGACCTCATCGGCGAACCAGGGATTCTTGAGCAGGGTCGAGCCGTTGAGCACGAAGCGGACTTTCTCGCCCGGACGGGCGACCCGCGCGGCGCAGTGGACCGGGTCCTTGCTGAGTCGCTCGGAGGCGCGGCGTAGGATGGCCACGGCGATCAGGTCCTGCCGCGAGGTCGCGGCGGCGAAGACCACCTGCGCCAGCGAGGCGATCTCGGTCTTGTTCGCCGTCATCGACCACTCGATGAGCGACTCGGGGTCGTTCATCTGGAGGAAGGCCAGCATGTCGGCGCCGAGGCGGGGCCAGTCGGCGTCGATGTCGGAGATCGTGACCGTGGACTTGAGCGCATGCATCGCGATGTCGCACGCGCTGCCGCGGTCGCCGATGATGTGGCCGCGTCCGCCGATCTTGACCGTACGACCGTCGCGATGACGTCCGAGGCAGCAGGAGCCGGTGCCGCTCAACTGGAGCACCTGGGCCGCGCAGTCGGCCGGCCAAGGGTCCGCCTCGAGGGCGAGGAGCAGGTCGTCCCCGGCCACGACGGGCACGCCGGGCCAGGCCGATCCGACGGCGCGGCGCAGGCGTTCGCGGTCGGCGTCGGTGCGGACGCCGGCCATGCCGACGCCGATGCGGTCCGGCGGGGCGGGCAGCCGTTCGCGGATGGCTGCAAGCAGGGCGGCGAGGTCTTCTGCGCGGAGGAGGCGGAGGTTGCCGGGGCCGACGGCGAAGGAGGTCAGTTCAGCGTCGTTCCCGTCGACCAGCAAGGCCGAGGTCCGCGTGCCGCCGCCTTCGATGCCGAGGACTCTCATGGGTTCAGCGGACCTTGTAGATCTTCACGTCGTCGATCCAGACCGTGGAGCCGACGAGGAAGCTGAACCAGCGCTTCGGGTCGTGGGCGTAGCCTTCGGATCGGTGTTTCGCGATCAATCTGCCGTCCAGGGAGAAGCGGAGTTCGTCGCCTTCGGTGACGAGCGTGAGCACGTGCCAGGCCGTGTCGGTCTTGAAGGGCGTGCTGAGGCTCTTCTTCTTGAGCAGGGCCTCGACTTCGGCCGGGAGTTTCTGCTTGGCCGCCGCGGCGTCGGCACGCTGCTTGCGCAGGGCGAGGTTCATCTCGCCCGTCATGCTGTCCTTGAGGGTCAGCGTCGTGGGCGAGAGGATGGCGTAGCACATATGGCCTGCATGGACGCCTTTGAGTTCGCGGTCGACGAAGCCCAACTGCAGGCCTTCGGCCTTGTTCAGGCCCGGGAACTTGAAGCG
>JBKCKE010000182.1:0-17622 GCA_046301395.1 Verrucomicrobiota bacterium
GGCAACGGCGGAGGCAATGGGGCTACTTCGACCCTGACCGGAGCAGGTGTCACGGCGACCGGCTTGACCTCAGAAGCGGCAGGGGCGATGGGAACCGCGCCCGGCGTGCGCGCCGCGAGATCCTTGACGGTCTTCTCGAGAGCCTTGACCTGTCCGATCAGCAGGAAGAAACGAACAGGGAGGTAGATGAGGAAACCGATCAGGCCCAGGACCAAGACCACGGCGAACGGCTCAATGGAGTACATACGCCGAAAATGAGCCTAAATCCGAGGCAGGCGAGGCTTTGGTACAGGCAACACATCGATAAAATCGATGCGCCAAGGTCTTATTCGGACCGGACGCCTCGCGACCAGACCCCGACCACCCGCGGGACAGCCGCGCCACCATCCCACTCCAAAGCGACCAAGTCCGCCGGCTGACCGACGGCCAATACCCCCCTGCCCCCGATCACCCGACCCGGCGCGCTGGTCATCAATCCAATGGCCTCCCCGAAAGTGAGGCCGACCTGGTCGACCAAGACAGGCAGTGCGGCACACAACGGCAAGGCGGCGCCGGCCAGGTAATTGCCCGTGCCGTCATCGATCGCCAAGAAGCCGTCGGCGCGTAACTCGACCTTACCCCCGATCGGGGTCTGATACTTGCCGGCGGCCAGGCCGCCCAAGGCGACGGTATCCGAGACGACCAACGATCGCCCAAGGCCCTTGGCCCGGAGCATGACCTTGAGTTGCGCCGGAGTGAGATGATGTCCGTCGGCGATGAACATGGCCGTCAGGCGATCATCAGCCAGCTGCGGCCAGAGATGGTTATGCCGGCGGTTCAGCAGCGCATGCGAACCGTTGCCGAGGTGCGTCGAGAGGGACGCGCCGGCGTCGACCGCCGCGGCGATCTGCGCGGCATCGGCAGAGGTATGCCCGAGCGAGACGACCACGCCGGACTTGACCAAGTGACGGATATAAGCCGGGGCCTCCGGCCAGTGAGGCGAAAGCGTGACGAGCTTCACGAGCCCACCTGCGGCCTCTTGCCAGCGAGAGAACTCAGCGACGGAAGGAGCGCGGACGTCCGCTGCCGGATGCGCGCCGCGCGGGCCGTCCTCGGGTGCGATATGCGGGCCTTCGACATGGATGCCCGCGACCATCGCGGCTACTTCCGGATACTGCGCGCAGGCCTCACGGATGGTCCGTAAGGCCGCAATGATGCGAGATTCCGGAGCGGTGATAATCGTCGGCAGGAACGTCGTGACCCCGACCTTGAGGAGCGCCTGGCACAGGGCTCGCACGGTGGCGACGTCGAGGGTAAGCCCGTTGAGATCATGGCCGGCGTAGCCGTTGACCTGCAGGTCGACGAAGCCGGCGCTGAGCCAGCGCTGCTCGCCATGCTCGGCGAAGTCCACCGACCTGATCATGCCGCCCTCGATCTCCACGACCAGACCGCGACCCGTGACCGGATCACGTCCAAGGAGTCGCTGGGGAGAGAGAGCGGACACGGAATCAGCGGGCGAGCTCAGCCGCCGCGGCGTCGTCGATATACAGCGTGCAATCGGCGTGCCGCTGGACGATCGAAGCGGGACAGTTCGGCGTCACGGGTCCTTCGACCGTGCCTTTGACCGCGGCAGCCTTGCGACGGTCCGGGACCGAGAGGATGATGCGCGCGCTCTTCATGATCTGGCGGATCGACATCGACACGGCCTGCTTGGGGACATCGTCGAAGGTCGGGAACCATCCTTCGCCGAACTGCTGCTGGCGACAGGCGTGATCGAGGTTCACGACGATGTAAGGCACCTCGGTCTCGAAGTCCGCAGGCGGATCGTTGAAGGCGAGGTGCGAGTTCTCGCCGATGCCGGCGAAGCAGAGGTCGATCGGACAGGCGGCGATGCGCGCGTTGAGTCGCTTCAGTTCGGCGGCGAGATCCGGGGCGTCGGCGTCCACGGGTACGAACTCGGCCCGCGCCGGTAACTGTTCGATGAAACGTTCGCGGAGATACTTGCGGAAACTCGCGCCATGCGCCTCGGGCAGGCCGACATATTCGTCGAGGTGGAAGACCGTGACCTTGGTCCAGTCGATGCCCGGTTCCTTCACGAGGTGCTTGAGCGTCTCGAACTGGCTCGAGCCGGTGGCGACGATGATGTTCGCGCGCGGCTGACGGGCGAGGATGGCGCGCAATTCGCGGGCGCCGTGCGCGGCCGCGGCCTGGCCCATGGCGACGGCGTCCTTATGCTGTTGGATCTTCATGACGGGGTGCAGCCAGACTGCCCTAGCCCGCCCCCGTCGGGCAAGCGCCTAACGCCAGCCAAACGGAGGCTTTCCAGCGATTAACCGACGAGGTCGAGACCGCGGAGGGTGCCGGTGGACGAAGCGAACTTGTCCGCCTCGATGCCCATGCGCTGGAGCATGGAGACGTAGAGGTTCGGCAGCGGGTAAT
Source organism: Verrucomicrobiota bacterium (assembly GCA_046301395.1). Classification (GTDB taxonomy): domain Bacteria; phylum Verrucomicrobiota; class Verrucomicrobiia; order Opitutales; family UBA953; genus UBA953. The sequence continues at coordinate 2,419 of JBKCKE010000182.1, forward strand.
TGTTCTCGGTGTCGAAGACGTGGTGCTGACCATGCTTGAAGCCGCCGCCCATGAGCAGGGTCGGCAGGTTCGTCGTCGTATGGGCGCTGGCGTTGCCGAGGTTGCTGCCGTACAGGATCATCGTGCGATCCAGCAGGGACTGGCCGTCTTCCTGGGAGGACTTCAGGTCGGTCATCAGCTTGGCGAGCAGCGTCATGTGCATGCTGTCGATCTGCTTGAGCTGCTCGAGCTTCTTGGCGGAGCGTCCGTGGTGCGAAAGGCTGTGATAACCGTCGGTGGTCGTGTGGACGTGGTCGATGTCGAGGGCCGGGGTGTTGACGCTGTCCAGCATCAGGGTGACGGCGCGCGAGGAGTCGGTCTCGAAACAGAGGCGGGCCATGTCGTACATCAGGCGGACCTTATCCATGTACTCCTTGGGGCTGCCCGGGTCGAGCGGGGCCGAAGTGGTGGCCACGGGGCGCGGCTTACGCTCCCACTCCTTGGACATCTGCATGCGCTGCTCGAGCTCGCGGACGCTGGTGAAATACTGGTCGAGGCGGTCGCGGTCGCGCGCGCCCATCGTGCGACGAAGTTCGCCGGCCTGGCCGCCCACGGCGTCCAGGATGCTCTGGCCGAGCTGAAGCCGGCGCTCCTGCGCCTTCACTTCGGCCTCGGAGCCGCCCATGAACATCTTGCGGAAGACCTCGGAGGCGCGCTCTTCGGTCGGGATCATCACGCCGCCGGCGGTCCAGGAAAGGCTGCGGGAGCCACGCGCGCAGTTCACGCCGAGGGTCATCGACGGGAAGCGCGTGAGGTGGCCGATGCGCTCGGCCATGAACTGGTCGAGGGAGATGGTGTTGCGGAAACCGCCGCTGCTCGGATGCGGCGCCGCGGTCAGGAAGCAGTTGTCGGCCGGGTGGCCGCCATCGACGTCCGGATGGGAGACGCCGGAGAAGACGCTGAAGTCGTTGCGATGCGCCTGGAGCAGTTCGAGATACGCCGACGGCTTGTAGTCCTTCCCCTTGCCCGTCGGGAAGAAGTAGTCCGGGACGAGGCCGAGGTTGTTACAGATGCCCAGCATGCGCCGAGGCTTGGTGGTCGGCGCCGGGGCCGCCGCAAAGGCCGGGGTCATGGCGTCGAGCATCGGCAGGGCCAGCAGCACGCCGGTGCCGGCCAGGAAGCGGCGACGGGAGACGGAGCGCTTGAACGCGACGAAGGGGGCTTGGGAGGAACGGAAAGGGGCCATCGGGGTAGGTTTACTTATTAAGGAAGAGTTCGCTGGTGACAAGTCCGCGGACCAGGTCGCGGACGCCGTAACGGCCCGCCTTGGCCCCGTCGAGGATGGCCTCGACCTTGGAGCGGTCGGCAAAGCCGACCGGGGCGCCGGTGGCGTAGACAGTGAACTGGCCGACTAGGTTGCGGGCCAGCTGACGTTCGTCGGCGGCGACGAGGCGCTTGAAATCACGGATATCCTTGAACGCCTTGCCGTCGAGTTCGCCATAGGTCTCGATCGCCAAGGCATTATGGAAGGCGAAGGCCTGTCCGTTCTTACCGATACCGATCTCAGGCGTCTTACCATCGAGGGCGCGATAACGTTCCCGGAAGCCGCCCATGACGTCGAAGCTCTCGAGCGCGAAGCCGGGCGGGTCGATCTGAGTGTGGCAGGAAGCGCACGATTCGAGCGTGCGATGCTTCTCCAACTGCTGACGGATCGTCACGGCGCCCCGGGTATCCGGCTCGACAGCGGGTACGCTGGGGGGCGGGGGTGGCGGCTTGCGGCCGAGGATGCGCTCCATGACCCAGGCGCCCCGGATGACGGGCGAAGTCGTGGTGCCATTGGCGGTGACCTTGAGCACCGCGGCCTGCGTCATGAAACCACCGCGGACGCTGCCGGCGGGCAACGCGACCTTACGCAGCTTCACGCCTTCGACGGGCGGGAGCTGGTAGAGCGCAGCGAGGCGTTCGTTGACGAAGACGAAGTCAGACTCGACGACGGCGCGGGCCGGGAGGTTCGCGCGAAGGAGCTCGGCAAAGGTGGCGTGGCTCTCGTCCCGGGCCGAATCCAGCAGATGGTCGTCGAGGTAGTAATCCGGGTACAGCAAGCTGTCCGGGTCATTCGCGCCGGCCTTACGTAGTTCGAGCCAGTAGTCGGTGAACGATTCGACGAAGCGCTGCGAACGGCCGTCGGCAAGCAGGCGGTCCGTCTGGGCGCGCAGGACGGCGGGATCGCGCAGCTTCTTCGCGTCCGCCAAGGCACGTAGCTCGGCGTCGGGCGGCGAATTCCACAGGAAGAAGCTCAGGCGCGTGGCCAGCGCGTGGTCTTCGAGAGCGCCAGGCGTCTCGCGCAGATAGAGGTAAGAGGGCGAGCACAGCACGGCGGCGTAGCCCGAGAGCATCGCCTCGGCGAAGGAGCTGCCCGACTTCAGCGCGCCCTGGATGACCGGCAGGAAACGGATCTCTTCGGCGGCGGAGACGGGGCGACGGTAAGCGGCGCGGACGAAGCGACGGAGCAGGCGCTCGGCGTCAGCGGCCACGTCGCGCGGAGTCACGGCGTAAGGCAAGGCCGCGCCTTTGGGGGTGGCCTTGACCGGCAGGTCATCGAACAGGACCGCATAAGGCGCCGACGGCCATTGCGGGGCGAGCGGACCCTTCACGTCGATCCAGCGCATGACCAGGCCGGGCTGACCCTCGGGCGTGGCCAGAGGATTCTGCGCCCGGGAGGCGCCGGGACGGGAACGGAAGAAACGGGTGACGTCGATCTGGATGCTCTCGCCGGCCTCGAGCACGACGTCGAGTTCGGCGACGGTGACGTCCGGACCGAGGTCGATCGTACCGATGCGTCGCAACACGCGCGGAGGCGTGAGCGCGTAGACCGTGACCGGCTCGGAGCGACGGCCCTTGGAGATGTCATCGAGGTCGGGGATCTGCCAGCGCACCTTGCCCTTGGACTTCGTCTTGCCGGGACCGACCCAGACCGAGTGGCCGCAGAGCTTGATCAGATAGCGGCCGGCCTGCGTTGCGCGGAAGGTGCCGAAGTTCGGCTCGACCGGCTCATAAGAACCGTGGACGACCCCCACGCCTTCCTCGTCACGCAGGCTGCGGTTGGCCTTGCCCACGGTGCTCGGGGCGTTGCCGGCGCGCACCTCCGGCTGTCCTTTGAAACCCAACGTCGGGAAGGTCGCGCGTTCGGGCGACTGGTTGAATTCGGAGAACTTCATCTTGCCGACGTAGCTCCCCTGCTGGCGGGCGTAATGGCGGCCGCTCTCGGACTCATCGGGCGCGACGGAGGAGATGAACGCCGATCGCAGGGCCTCTTCGGCGGCGGCGAGGGTACGCTGCAGCTGGACGTGCGAGACGTCCAAGGCTTCGCCGCTCTTATTGTAACGATGGGCTTCGGTGTCCTCCGGCAGCGACTCCTTGATGTCGAGCCACGGGGCCTGAAGCAGGTCGCGGACGGCGTTCTCGTACTCGAAACGATTCATGCGTCGCTCGACGGAACGCCCCTGCGCGGCGATCCGGGCGACATCCTCACGGAGGAGGCTGGCGGAAAGCGAGCCGAGGTAGGCGGACGTTTCTCCGGCGGCGGGACGAGCCTTCTTCTTGGGCGGCATCTCGCCGTTGGCGGTGCGGTCGTGGATCTTGACCCAAGCGGCGAAGGACTTCGGATCCTGGAGATCCGACTTCAGGGCGGTCATGTCCAGGCCGCCTTTCTTCGTGTCGGCATCATGGCACTCGACGCAGTGCTTCTCCAGGAAAGGCGCCAGCGCCCCTGCGGAACCGAGGGGCAGCAGAAGAAGACCGAGTATGGCGGCGCGGAAAGTCATGCGGGGCAGCCATTCAGACAGCGGAACGGACCTCGGGTTGCCAAGGCAATCCGCCCGGCAATAGGCGGTTTTGCTAGGTTTTGAGCCCTAGGCGTCAGGGATTGTGCCACGGGCGACGACCCCCTGCCCTTCGGCATGCTTTCCGTCATCCGTTCCGCCGCGTTGGTCGGCGTCGAGGCCGTCCCGGTCGAGATCGAGGTGAACACCGGCGAGAAGGGCGAACTGGGCCTCTGGCTGGTCGGTCTGCCCGACGCCGCAGTCAAGGAATCCGAAGAGCGCGTGCAGTCGGCCCTGCAGAACAGCGGACTCCGGTTGCCGGAGACGCGTACCACCATCAACCTCGCCCCGGGCGACCTGAAGAAAGAAGGCGCGATCTACGATCTGCCCATCGCGCTCGGCATCGCGGCGTCGACCGGGCAGCTCGACCGGGCGTTCTTGCAACACTACCTCATCGCCGGCGAATTAGGCCTGAGCGGAGCGACGCGGCCGGTGCGCGGGGGCGTGGCGATGGCGATTCTCGCCCGCAAGTCGGGCCTGCGCGGCGTGATCCTGCCAAGGGCATCGGCGGAAGAAGCTGCGCTCGTCGGCGGCGTCGAGGCCATCCCGGCCGACACCCTCGACGGAGCCTTGCGTTTCCTGACGGGCGAAAAGCAGGTCGCGCCGCTTGCGCCACCGCCCGCCGAAGCCGTCGCGAGCGAAGGCCAACCGGACTTCGCCGAAGTCAAAGGCCAGTTAGCGATCCGCCGGGCCGTCGAAGTCGCCGCGGCAGGCGGCCATAATCTATTGATGATCGGCCCGCCTGGCTCAGGGAAATCCCTTATCGCGAAACGTATCCCGACCATCCTGCCTCGGCCGGACGCGGAGGAGTTCCTCGAGATCCTCGGCGTACATTCCGCCGCCGGCACGGGACTCACCGACGGCCGACGCGGTTGGCAGCGGCCGTTCCGCTCGCCGCACCATACCATCAGCGACATCGGACTGATCGGCGGAGGCAGCATCCCCGGACCAGGGGAAGTTTCGCTCGCGCATCTCGGCGTACTCTTCCTCGACGAGCTCCCGGAGTTCCGTCGCTCGGCGCTCGAGGTGCTCCGTCAGCCGCTCGAAGACGGCCAGGTCACCGTGTCGCGTGCGGCAGCCAAGGTCACCCTGCCCTCGCGGCTGATGCTCGTGGCGGCCATGAACCCCTGCCCTTGCGGGCACCTGGGCGATCGCCGACGCGAGTGCACCTGCTCGCCGATGCAGGTCCGTAAATATCGCGGTAAGATTTCCGGCCCGTTGCTCGACCGTATCGACATCCAGGTCGAAGCGCCGGCGCTCTCGATCGAAGAGCTCCGGGACGCCGCGGCCGGCGAGCCCTCGACGACGATGCGGGGCCGCGTCGAAGCCGCCCGGGCCCGCCAACGCCAACGGTTCGGCGGGCGGACCGGCGGCTGCAACGCGCTGCTTGGCGGGCGGGAGCTCCGCTAATATTGCGCCCTCGAACGCGCGCAGGGCGACCTCCTCCAGCAGGCGATGGAGAAACTGGGCCTCTCCGCCCGAGCCTACGACCGCATCCTCCGCGTCGCCCGCACGATCGCCGACCTCGCCGAGGCGGACCGCATCGCCACCGCCCATCTCCTCGAGGCCATCCACTATCGTTCGCTGGACCGGCAATGAAAACACTCGCCCGGCCACAGGAAAACCCTCCAATGGAGGCCTCCCCATGAAATCCCTGCTCAAGCTCGGGCTCTTCAGCCTGCTCGCCCTCCTGACACTCCCCCTCGAGGCCGCCGACAAGATCCGCGTCCTCATCCTCGACGGCCGCAACAACCACGACTGGGTCCGCACGACCGAATCCACCAAAGCCACCCTTGAGGCCACCGGTCGCTTCACCGTGACCGTCGCCACCGCGCCCGCCGGCTTCGCCAAGGCCAAGCCCGGCCGCCCGAAGCCCGGTGACGCCGCCGCGAAGAAAGCCTTCGACGCCGCGATGAAGGAGTGGAACGCCGAGGAAGCCGCCTTCGTCAAGGCCCACGCCGCCGAGTGGGAACAGTGGGCCCCTAAATTCGCCGACCACCAGGTCATCGTGAACAATTACAACGGACCGGAATGGGGCACCGCGATGAAGGACTCCTTCACCGAGTTCGTCATGAACGGCGGCGGCCTCGTCAACGTGCACGCCGCGAACAACGCCTTCACGGGCTGGGATAACTTCAACGAGATGATCTGCTGCGGCTGGCGCGGCGCCACCTTCGGCAAACGCATCGCCGTCGACGACAAGACCGGCCAGGCCGTCGCGCTCGTCGACGCCGAGGAGAAGATCCAGGGCAAGGGCTTCGGCTCCGGCCACGGCGCCAAGCACCTCTTCACGCTCAAGACCCGCGACGCCGCCCACCCGATCATGCAGGGCCTGCCCGCCGAGTGGCTGCACGCCAACGACGAACTCTACGGCCGCATGCGCGGCAGCGCCGACCACATGCACGTGCTCTCGAGCTCCTTCTCCAAGCCGGAGTTCGGCGGCACCGACATGCATGAGCCGATGGTCTGGTACGCCCCCTTCGGCAAAGGCCGCGTGGTCACCACCTCCATGGGTCACATCATGGCCGCCGACACCAGCCACGACGCCCTGCACTGCGTGGGCTTCCAGACCATCCTCGCCCGCTCCACCGAATGGGCCGCGACCGAGAAGGTCACCCTGGCCGTGCCGGAAGGCTTCCCGACCCTCGACAAGACGAGCGTCATCGAGCCCGCCAAGGTCAACTGGAAGAAATAAGCCCGCCCGGCTCTCCGACGAAGGCCCGCGCAAGCGGGCCTTCTGCTTTTCAGGCGAAGCGACGCATCGCCACCGCCACGGTCGCGCCGATCTGCTCGGGCGTGAGGGTGATGCTGACGTGCAGACACTTCTCGCTGGCGAGATTCGGACGCTCCAGCGTGGCGAGCTGACTGCCGAGCAGGCCCGGCGGCATGAAGTGACCCTTACGCGCGTCCATCCGCGCCTGCAGGAGTTCCCGGCTGCCATCGAGGAACACGAAGAAAAGGTCCGGGTCGCCTTGGCGCAGGCGGTCACGATAGGCGAGCTTGAGGGCGGAACAGGTGAGAACCATCGCCTCACCCCGGGCCTTGCCCTCGGCGAGCCGGTCGGCCATCGCGGCCAGCCAGCCGGCGCGGTCTTCGTCGTTCAACGGCGTACCTGCGCTCATCTTCGCGACGTTCTCCGGCGGATGGAAGCCGTCGGCTTCGATCAGCGTGGCGCCGGTACGTCGCGCATAGAGTTCGGCCACGGTGCTCTTCCCGCAGCCGCAGACGCCCATGAAGACGAGGTTCGGATGCGCCACCGGCGTTCAGAGGTTGATCGTACGGCCCTCGCGGAAGGACTGGTCCGCCGCGGCGACGATACGCATCGAGTTCACGGCGTCGTCCATGTGCGCGGTCAGGTCGAGATCCTCGCGGATGGCTTTTTCGAAATAGACCTGCTCGCGTTCGCAGAGACCGTCATGACCGGGGTCGGCCTCGGTCGGCACGATCTCGTCGGGCTGGGTGAACTTACCGTCCGGTCCGAGCTGCGAAGAGTGCACCTTGAGGGCCTGCGCGGCGGAATGGGAATCGACGTCGGCGGAGTTGCCGGCCTGCGAGGCCTTGCCGGCGACGATCGAGACGCAACCCTTCGGACCGATGACGTCCTTCACGAAGAAGGCCTCCTCGGACATCATCGGACCCCAGCCGGCTTCATACCAGCCGACGGAGCCGTCGGCGAAGGTCACCTGGAGGTGGCCGTAGTTGATCTGGCCGGCGGGCATGTCCTCGGTGAGACGGGCGCCGATGCCGGAGACGCGGACCGGACGGCTGCCGGTCATGAGGCACATCACGTCGACGTAGTGCACGCCGCAGTCGACGACGGGGCTGCAGGTCTGCAGCAGGGACTTATGGGTGTTCCACATGTCGCCATAGCTCTGCTGGTTCAGGTTCATGCGCATGACCAGCGGCTTGCCGAGCGTCTGCACGGTCTGGATGAACTGCGTCCAGGCCGGGTGATGGCGGAGGATGTAACCGATGACCACCTTGCGCTTCACGGCCTTGGCCTTGGCGACGATCTGCTCGGCCTCGGCGACGGTGACCGCGAGCGGCTTCTCGACGAACACGTGGCAGCCGGCCTCGAGCGCGGCGACGGCGTATTCCGCATGGGTGTCCGGATAGCTGGAGATCGAGACGGCGTCGGGCTTGGTCGCTTTGAGCGCCGCATGGAAGTCGGCGTACTCCGCGTAACCGCCGCCAAGCTCGGCGTTGAGCTTCGCACGGGATTCGGCGGAGCGGGTCACCAGACCGACGATCTGGAAACCAGGCAGCTTATGGTAAGCGAGGGCGTGCGAACGGCCCATGTGGCCGGCACCGACGCAGAGGACACGGAGAGGGGTCTGACTCATGCGCCGAGCATCACCCTTCCCTCTCCCGCTTCAAGTCGGGAGAAGGCATCCGCGGCAGAATAATCGAGCGATCAGTTCGGCAACGGCTGCGCGACACCCTTGGCACGCTGGGCCTCGAGCAGGGGCTTCAGCCGGGCGACGACTTCGGGATGCTCCTTGGCGACGTTATTCCGTTCACCGGGATCCGCCTGCAGGTCGAAGAGACGAGGACCGGCCTGATCGCGACGGTCGGCGGCCTGGTCGGCTTCGGCGCCCAAGAGGTCGACGAGCGGACCCTGGGCCTTCTTGCCCTTGGCCGGGGCGCCTACGCCCGAGATGAATTTCCATCGCGCGTCACGGATGGAGAGCACGTTGCTTTGCGTGCTGGAAATGAGCGTCTCGCGGCCCAGGCCGCCGGTGAGGGCCGCGGAAGAATCGATCGAGTCGAGCTTCAGGAACTCCGCCGGATCGCCGCCCGCGACCTTGGTGAAGACGGCCGGAAGGTCCACCTGCGAGATGAGCGCATCGGACACCTTGGCGACCGGCGTATGGCCGGGCCAGCGGGCGATGAAGCCCACGCGGGTGCCACCCTCGAGGATGCTATACTTGCCGCCGCGGAACGGACCCGCCGGGGCATGCGCCGCGGCTTTGTTACGTTCCACCGCCTGGTCCTTGTAACCATCGTCGAGCACCGGGCCGTTGTCGGAAGTGTAGATCACGAGCGTGTTCTCGGCGAGGCCCTGCTTGTCGAGTTCGGCCAGGATGCGGCCGACCTGGTCGTCGAACGCGACCACCGCGTCGCCCCGCGGACCTAGCGGGGTCCTGCCGGCGTAGCGCGGATGATGGACGCGCGGGACATGGTTCTCGTGCGAGGCGTAATAAAGGAAGAAGGGCTTCGCCTTGTTTTGTGCGATGAAGCCGCAGGCCTTGTCCGCGAAGGTATCGCCCATCGTCTCATCGTTCCAGATGGCGGCCTTGCCGCCCTTCATCCAGCCGATGCGGCCGACGCCGTTGACGAGCGCCATGTTATGGCCGTGGGACCAGTCCATCTTGAGCTTCGCGCGCTCGGCATCGGTCTTCAGGTCGGGATCGCCGGGGTAAGGATGCTTGTAGCTGATCTCGATCGGATCTTTGGGGTCGAGTCCGACCACGCCGCCGTCTTCGACGAAGACCGTCGGCACGCGGTCACCGGTGGCGGCCATGATGAACGAATAGGTGAAGCCGATCTGGTTGGGCGACGGGTCGATCTTCTTGTTCCAATCGACGTCGCCGGAGCCCAGGCCGAGATGCCACTTGCCGACCACGCCGGTGGCGTAGCCGAGCTTGGCGAGGCTGGCCGCCATCGTCGGGCGGCCGGGCTTGATGATGAGACGGGCATCGCCCGGCAGCACGCCGGTGCCTTGGCGACGCCAGGCGTATTCGCCGGTGAGCAGCGAGTAACGCGACGGCGTGCAGGTGGCCGAGGTGCAGTAGCCCGAGGTGAAGCGGGTGCCCTGCGCGGCGAGGCGGTCGAGGTTCGGGGTCGGGATGACCTTGGCGCCGTAGCAGCCGAGGTCACCCCAGCCGATGTCATCGGCATAAAGCAGCACGATATTGGGCGGACGCTTCTCGGCCGCGAAGGCGGAGAGGACGCAGGACAAGGCAACCAGGGGCAGGAGGCGCATGGGGGTTAGGTAAGCCCGCTCGGGACGGAAACCAAGCCTACAGATAAGCCACCCCTTGCTTGCCAAACCCGCCCTGAAAGCCCAATCAGAAGACGACCATGCGTTTCGCCAAATACCACGCCCTCGGCAACGACTACCTCGTCCTCGAACCCAAGGACTGCCCCGCCCTCTTTTCGCCAGAAGCCATCCGCAAGGTCTGCCATCGCCACTTCGGCCTCGGTTCCGACGGCATCCTCTACGGTCCGATCGAACGCACGGACGGCACCTTCGGCCTGCGCATCCTGAATCCCGACGGCTCCGAAGCCGAGAAGTCCGGCAACGGCATCCGCATCTTCTGCCGCCACCTCCTCGAGACCAAGCGCATCAAGGAAGGCCAGGAGTTCAAGCTGCACACCATCGGCGGCATCGTCCGCTGCGAAGTCTTCGACGGCGGTGACCGCATCCGCGTCGAGATGGGCAAGGTCTCCTTCCGCGCGCCGGTCATCCCGCACGTCGGCGCCGACCGCGAAGTCCTCGGCGAAGAGATCACCGTCCTCGGCAAGACCTTCAAATATTGGGCCGCGACCGTCGGCAACCCCCACTGCGTGATCCCGGTCGACGACCTCACGCCCGACCTCGCCAAGACCTACGGCCCGCACCTCGAGACGCACCCGAATTTCCCGAACCGCACCAACGTCCAGTTCATGAAGATCATGGACCGGAAGAACGTCCGCATCGAGATCTGGGAACGCGGCGCCGGCTACACCATGGCGTCCGGCTCCTCCTCCTCGGCTTCCGCCGCCGTGGCCCGTAAAATGGGCCTGGTTGACGCGGATTTGACGGTTAATATGCCCGGAGGTCAGATTATCATTGGCATCGGTGAGGATTATTCCATCGTGATGACAGGCCCGACGACCCCCGTAGGCATCTTCGAGATGCACCCAGGAGTCCCGGTCCAAGACGTCGCCGTCTAGGCGATACGTCTTCCCGCTAGGTTTTCCCTCCTTTGGCGCGTCCTTTCGGACGACGCTTTTCACCGCACACCCTCACCATGGCGCCGCGTCAGCCGTTGCCCAACATCTCCGAAGACGATCTCATCGATCTCGCGGGCGGCGCGACCGTGCTCCTCGCCAAGGAGCTGGTGGCCAAGGGCAAGGTGAAGAAAGCCCTCTGGACGCCCCCGGTCGCGGAAGCCCTCGTCGACGACGGCACCGAATCCCGCGAAGCCCGCTGGAATCTCCGCTCGGTCACCTTCCAGCGCAATGAATGCGGCTGCGACGTCTCGGTCGGCCGAAGGAAGCTCTGCGTCCACTCCGTCGCGGCCTACCTGGTATTAGCGGCCAAGGAGGGCTACTTGAAAGCCGAGACCGCGCCGCCGGCCAAGCCCGCCGCCCCGCCCGGCAAACCGCCGACGACGACGGTGGCCAAGGAGAATACGACGGACGCTAAGAAGGAAAAATCAAAGCAAGCGGAGACGACCCCGGCAGGACCCCGGCTCAAATCCCTCACCCTTTCGGAAAAACGCGGCACGCCCATCGAGGTGCGCTTCATCGTGCCGCCGAACATCGCGACCGCCGCCGTGCGCGATGAGATCATCTGCCGCCTCGAACTGCGCGTCGACGGCGCCCAGGTCGCCCCGGAGAACCTCGACCGCAGCAAGGCCTGGACCATCGAGCCCGACACGGTCTTCTTCCTGGCGATCCTCGAGAACCTCTGCCACGGCAAGCTGCAGGGCATCCTGCCGCTCACCCGTCGCCACCTGCGCCAGCTCCTCGCCATCGGCAAAGGCCTGACGATCTTCCGCATGGCCAACGCGCCGGAGACCCCGCTCACGTGGGACGGCGACCATCTCGACAAGGTCCACGAGCATCTCGACGAACCCGTCGCGACGCCGCAGACCAACTCCGCCGGCGAAGCGCCGGACGACGGCCCCGAGGAGCAGGAAGTCCGCTCCCAGGAACGCGGCCGCGACGACCGCCCGTGGGTCGACGGCTCGATGAAGTGGCTGCGCATCCGCCTGCCCCAGCAGTCTTCCGGCCCCGTCGCCGAACTCCGCGACGTCCTGCAGCGCAGCGGCTTCACGCTCGAGACCACCACCCGCGAGTGGTACCTCGCCGGCACCATCCAGGTGCTCAATTTCCTCGCCCGCCATCACAAGCTGCTGATGACGGACAACGACGCGTTCTTCACGCATAACCTTTCGCACTCGCTGCGCAACGTCGACCTCGCCAAGGCGAAGTGCGACGCCTCCGAGGAGAACGACGGTTTCCGCTTCGCCATCGGCATCGATCCCGAAGGCAAGTCGCCGAAGGTCATCCAGGAAGCGCTCTCCAGCGGGCGCATGTTCTTCTATACCGACCGCGGCCCGCGTCTCATCACGCCGGAGCTCATGGAGTCGATCCGCAACGCCCAGCGCCGCATCACCGGCGAGGCCAAGCGCGACGTGGACCTCGACCTCAACCTGAAGATCGGCTTCGCCGACCTCGCCAGCGCCGACGCGATCGCCGAGGAGCTGCAGGCCGCCTTCGCTCCGCCCGAGACCTGGAGCCAGCGCTCGTCCGCGATCCGCAACCTCTCGAAGCTCCAGCCCGCCCCGATCCGCGAGGACCTGGGCAAGATGCTCCGCATCTACCAGCAGGTCGGCGTGGCCTGGCTCTGGCATATCCATAATAATTCCCTCGGCGGCCTGCTCGCCGACGAAATGGGCCTCGGCAAGACCGTGCAGGCGCTCGCCTTCATGGAAGCCCTGCGCCAGCACCGCCCGGACGACGGACCCTGCGTCGTGATCTGCCCGGCCTCGCTCGTCGAGAACTGGCGCCGCGAAGCCCGCCGCTTCACCCCTTCCCTCAAGGTCCTCGCCCACCACGGCCAGAACCGCTTCACCGCCCCGGATTACCTGCAGCGGTTCGACCTCGTCATCACCTCCTACGGCACCCTTGCCCGCGACATCGCGGCCTTCACCGCGGTGGCGTGGGGCGCGGCGATCTGCGACGAAGGCCAGAACATCAAGAACCCGCGCGCCCAGTCCGCCAAGGCGGTCAAGCAGCTCGTCGCGAAGGGCCGCTACATCCTCACCGGCACGCCCGTCGAGAACTCCCTGGAAGACCTCCGCTCGCTCTTCGGCTTCCTGATGCCGGGCTATCTGCCCAAGCCCGAGGAACGTATCCACGCCGACGAACGCAAGTGGCACGACGACCGCCTGCTCCAGATGGCCGCGCCGTACATCCTCCGCCGCTCCAAGGTCGCCGTCGCCCCCGAACTGCCCGCCAAGATCGAGCAGATCGTCTACTGCGATTTCGAGGACAACCAGAAGAAGATCTACGACGAGATCCTCGAATCCACGCGGCAGGAGATCTTCGAGATGGAGATGGGCGGCGCCACGCAGGCCCGCATCCAGATGGCGGCCTTCAACCAGCTGCTCCGCCTCCGCCAGATCTGCGCCGACCCGCGCATCCTCGACCCGAAGCTGGCCGAAGCCGATTCGGCGAAGCTCCAGGCCTTCCTCGAACTCGTCGAAGAATCCAAGGACGCCGGCCACCGCATGCTGGTGTTCTCGACCTTCGTCACGGCGCTCCAGCTCCTCAAGGAAGCCCTCGAGGACCGCGACATCCCCTATTGCTACCTCGACGGCTCCACCAAGGACCGCCAAGGCGTCTGCGACACCTTCAACTCGACACCGACCATCCCCGTCATGCTGATGTCCCTGAAGGCGGGCGGCACCGGCCTGAACCTGACCGGGGCCGACACGGTCATCCATTTCGATCCTTGGTGGAATCCGGCCGCCGAGGCCCAGGCCACCGACCGCGCCCACCGCATCGGCCAGACCCGGACGGTGACCAGCATCAAGCTGATCGCGGCCGGAACCATCGAAGAACGCGTCATGGAGCTGCAAAAGTCCAAGTCTGAGATGTTGCGTAAGCTCCTGACCGAATCAGACTCCGTTTCGTCCGGCCTGAGCCTTGACGTCATCAAGGACCTCCTCCGCAAGGACTGACCCCTCATGCTTTCCACCCTCATCCGCCGTAACAAATCCAGGAGCGAGATGTCGTTCCTGGAGCACTTGGACGACCTCCGGATCTCGCTCATCCGCGTCGTCACCGTGTTCGCCATCGGGATGGTCGCCGCGTTGATCTTCTATCAGGAGACCCCGGTCCTGCTCAGCCTGCCCCTTGAGTGGGCCAAGCACCCCGAGACCTCGCCCCTGGCGTTCGCCCTCAGCGAACCGGGCCCGGGACTCGTCAACATGGGAGAGCTCAAGGAATTCACCTTCATGGGTGTCTGGAAAGTGCTCATGTACGCCGCCTTCGGCGTCGGGGTGGCCGTCGCTTCCCCCGTCTTCCTTTACGAGACGGCCCGCTTCGTCGGACCGGCCCTCACCGACAGGGAGAAGAGCGGGCTGGTTCCTTTCTGCGGAGCGGCGCTCGTGCTCTTCCTCATGGGAGCCGCCCTGGCCTTCTACTGGCTGAGCCCGATGTCCATCCAGATCTGGCAGCACTTCGCCGAAGGCATGAAGATGGAGGTGACCTGGCAGGCTTCGGATTACTACGCCTTCGTGGTGATGATGTGCCTCCTCACGGGCCTGACGTTCCAGTTCCCCCTCGCGCTCATCATCCTGATGTGGCTCGAACTCGTCCGTCCCAAGACCCTCCTGAAGTCCTGGCGAGGCATGCTGGTCGGCATCATGCTGCTGGTCGCGCTGATCACGCCCATCGCCGAACCGATCTCGCTGATCGTGATGACCAGCGTGCTCTTCGGCTTCTACCTGGCCGCCGTGGGCGTCGGGACCGTGATCGTCCGCCGCAAGCGCGTCGCCCGCGGCGACAAGCCCAACCCGGAAGACGACGACCTCCCGGATGATGACGATGAAGACGACCGCGGTGACGACGGCTATCGCCCGGCCCGTTCCACCGATCCGGTGACGCCTTCGACCCCGGCCCTCGGCTCCTCCGCGACCAGCAAGCCTAAGTCCACCCCGCCTCCCGCCGAAGGCGACCTCAGCTCTCTCGACTAAGCCCATGAAGTTCCGACTCCTCCTCGCCCTGCTCGTCCTCCCGCTGGGAGCCCAGACGACTCCGTTCGGTACCAGGGTCTCGGACCCTGCGGCCGCCCCGGCGACGATCACGGCGCCCGCCGCATCGCCCGCCGCGTCGCCTGCCGCTGCGCCTGCCGCCGGTGGTGTATCAGCCGAGTTCGTGGACAACTCGGTGCAGGTCTCGCCGTTCCGCCCGACCCTGCTCCCGGAAGCTAAGTCGACCCGCACCTTCCAGCTCTCAAAGCTGAACCGCCTCGGCTCGACGGAGACCACCAAGGAGCTGCAGCGTCTCTACTCAGCCTTCGCCACGCAGAGCATCGTCGACGGCTCTCCCGCCGGCTCCAGCA
>JBKCKE010000183.1:0-4927 GCA_046301395.1 Verrucomicrobiota bacterium
GCTCCGACGTGTGCGCCCTGACGATGCGCCCCGAACCCGGCCTGGCGCGCATCTCCGATTTCGCCGAATGGCGCGAAAGCCGCGAGAGCATCGTCATCGCGGACGGCATCACCGATCCCGCGGACCTCGCGGCCATCGCCCGCGGCATGGCCGCCTTTGGCCTCAAGCGCCTGCTGCTTTCGGGCGGCACCGAGAAGCTCGCTCACCACCCGGAAGCGTGGCACCTCGCCCGCGGCGCCATGGAACAGCTCCGCATCATGCGTGCCGCCGCCCTCGGCGGCCTGCTCAAGCTCGTCGAGGACCGTTGCTGCGTGGTGGCTCTCTCGCCGGACATGGGACGTAAGATCGATCTCGCCGTCCCCGTCCGCGTCCCTGCCCGTCACCTCGCCCTGCTCATCCCGGGTGGCCGCCTCGACCCCGACATCCAGCCTCGGGTCGAACACTGCTACCGTTTCCCGGGCCTGGTCGGCCAGCCGCCCCTCAGCCTCTCGGAAATCGCCCCCCTGGCGCTCGCCTGGTTCGCCTCTACGCCCCAACCCCGCGCCGACGGCTTTCTCTCCCGCAAAAGGGCTCGCCACGCCAAGGACAAGGGTTCCAATCCCGCTAGCTGACCCCCATGTCCCAACCTCCTCCCGGCAAAGGCGAGAGCGTCCTCTCGCTCCAGAACATCAGCCGCACCTTCTTCACGGCCCTGCAGCGCCAGCATGACATGCTCGCCTTCAGCATCGCCGGCCTGCACACGGCGGACCCGAAGGCCTACGAGCACTTCTCGTCCGTCTCGCGCGTGATGCCGGTCCCGCAGGCGCACCTGCCCCCGGAACAGATGCTCGCCTACGCCCGCGGCCTGATGCTTCGGACGACGATCAATGACCTGCTGACCCTTTCCTCGGAATGCATGGCGCAGTGCTACCTGCTCTGCCTTTTCATCCGCGAACAAGGCAAGAACCCTCGCCGCGACCCGCTCATCGAGAAGATCATCGGCGAGAAGCACCAAGCATTTCTCAAGATGAACCTCCAGTCGCGCTTCACGGCGCTGGAAGAAGACTTCGGCATCGTCTGCGAACTCGAAGACGGGATCTTCAGCCTCGCGGCCGCCCTGCGCGTGCTCGCCCGCGGCGGTCTCGTGACCAACGACGACATCACGCCGGATGGCGCGCTGACCCTCGAATTCAAGGCGATGAAGGATTTCGAAGTCCTCCCCGAAACCGCCGCCGAAGCCGCCGCACCGACCCCGCCTCCCGGCGTCACGGTGCATGGCGCCGGTGAAGTGGGTAAGCCGAAGACGGTCGCCCGCCTGAGCGACACGACCCGCACCTTCAAGCCGGGCGAGATGCTCGACCTGACCGACACCGAGCTCCTCGGCCTCAACATCACCGTCACCAAGTTCGTCGACGGCCTCCTGCGCTCGGTCGACCACTTCGGTCGCGCTCAGCTCGGCGAAGGCGCCTAAGCGATGAAGGAGCCCGCGACGATTCCCCGACGCGCCTGGCTCTGGGTCTTCGCCGCCTACCTGTTCCAAGCCATCCCCGCCGCGGTCCGCGACGAAGCCCTCCCGGTCGCGCTCAAGGACCTAGGGTATCCCGACGCCCGGAACACCCAGGCCGTCGCGATCTTCGGGCTGATCGTCGGCTTCAAGATCCTCCTGTCCCCGCTGGTCGCGGGCTTCGATCCGCGCCGGTTCATCCTGGCGTCGCAACTCGGTATCGCCGCCGTGTTCGGCCTGATGGCCATGTTCCTCGGCGCCGGCGAGGCCTCGATGAGCGGCATCATCGGATGCCTCATCATGCTGTCGCTGCTCGCCGCCGCGCATGACTTCGCACTCGACGGCTATTTCGTCGCCGCGCTCGACGACCGGAGCCGCGCCACGCATGCCGGCGTGCTGAACGTCGCCACGAAGGTCGGGGCGGTGCTCGCCGGTCCGGGTCTCATCTGGCTCGTCGGCCGGATCATGGACCAAGGCCCGCAGACCGTGGATGCTTGGTCCTGGGCGATGGTCGCGGCGGCCCTGCTCGCCCTGATCACCCTCGGCGCTAACGCCTGGGGTCTCGCCGCCGAACCTCGGACCGCCGCGGACCAGAGTACCGTGAAGGAGCGCTTCGCCGTCATGCTGGCCGGCCTCCGCTCGCTCGGGAGCGACCCGCGGCTTTACGCCGTACTCGGCCTGATCCTCTTCTACCGCGCCAGCGAAGTGCACATGGCCCGCATCATCCCGCTCTTCTCCAAATCCGCCGAGAACGGCGGCCTCGGCCTGGACAACGAGACCTACGCCTTCCTGCGCATGCTTTCCGCGGTCGGCGGCCTGGCGCTCGGCGGGGTCATCGGCTCGCTCGTCGTCGCCCGGCTCGGTCTCGGCCGCTCGCTCCTCCCGCTCGGCGTGATGATGCACCTACCGCTGGCAGCCTTCGCCTGGCTGGCCTACGACGGCTCGCACGACCTACGCGTCATCGGTGCCGTCTTCATCGTCGAATACGTGGCCTACGGCGCCGGCCTCTGCGCCCTGATCCTCGCGATGATGAAGCTGGCCGCGGGTCCCGGCGCCGCGGTCCGCTACGCCGCGCTCTCCACCTTCGCCCTGCTCGCCAACTACCTGCCAGGATTATGGGCCGGCGCGCTGGCTGAACGGCTGGGCTATGCGCACTACTTCCTCTTCGCGCTGAGCCTCGCCATCCCGGGCATCATCTCGGCCGTGGTGGCAAAACGCCACTTCACGGAAGCCTGATCAGGCCTTCGGGAGGACGACGAGCTCCTGCTCGTACTTGCGGTCGAGGAATCGTCGGGCGAAGGCCTGCACGGCGGCTTCGTCGGTGAGCGCCATGCGGCGTTCCCACTCGGCGTCGAAATTGGCCCCGAGTCCGGCGACTTCGCGGACGAGCGCGCCCTGCATGCGGGCGCCGGCGGACTGACGGCCCTGACGGCGGGAGACCCGCATCCGACGCTTGGCGTCCGCGATCTCGTCCGCACCGAACTTGCCCGCCCGAAGGCGTTCCAGTTCGAGGCGCATCTCGGCGACGACGGCCGCCGCGGAGGCCGGCGCGGTGCCGGCGTAAAGATAGAACATACCTTGGTCGACGACTTCGACGCGCGTCGCGCCGACGAAATAGGCCATGCCCTTCTCTTCGCGCACGCGCCGGAACAGCCCGCTGGCCATGCCGCTCAGGAGTTCTTCGGTGACGTTCGCCGCGACGACTTCGTCGGGAGCGAAGCCGCAATGCGGGAAGGCCAAGGCCACGACGGCCTGCTCACCGGTGGCATGCTCCTGCAGACGGGAGGCGGCCGCCGGCACATGCAGCGGCAAGGTCCGGCGGGTCAAAGCGGCTTTCGGCAAAGCCCCGAAACGGCGGTGGATGAAATCCAGGACCGACTTGCGGTCGAAGGCGCCGCTGACGCCGACGACGACGTTGTCCGCCACGACCAGCTTACGGTGGAGTTCCGCGAGGTCCGTCGGCTCGATCCGGGCCAAGGTCTCCGGCGTGCCGCAGGCGTCGACCGCCAAAGGATGGGCGCCGAAATACTGACGCTGGAGGCGCAGGCGGGCCTTCTCGACGATGTCGTCTTCGGCTTCACGACAGGCGCTGATCAGGGCGGCGCGTTCGGTGGCGAAAGTCTCGGGGAGGAACCGGGGCGTCAAGACGCCGTCCGTCACGAGTTCGGCAAGCTGGTCAAAATCCGAACTCAAGGCTTCGCCCCAAAGACCACAGGAGACCTGCGAACCGTGGTCCGCGAAAGTGGCGCCAAGTCCGTCGACCAACTGGGCGACGTCCTCCTTGGTGCGACGGGCGGTATCCCGGGCGAACAGCGTGCCGAGCAACCCAGTCGTGCCGCGCTTGGCTTCGTCCTCGTAAGCGACGCCGGCCGCCAGGAAGACCCCTAGTCCCGCCTTGGGGATGGTATCGTCGTGCTGCAGCACCACCCGGACGCCGTTCTCCAGCGTCAAAGTCTCGAACCGATCAGGCGTGACCACGGCGGAAGCAGTCGAGGCGACGGGCTGGACCTTTGCCGAGCGCATGGTGCCAAGGGTCACATTCTCCGGGCGAAGCCACTTTCGAGCCTCCCGCGTGAGATCTTCGGCGCCGAGGCGGGCCAGATGTTCGACTCCGCGCTGGGGCCAGGCGATGTCATAACCGATCGTCGCCGCATGGGCGACCCGACTGGTCAGGCCATGGATGTTCTTCTGGCCGTTGACCATCCCCACCACGGACTGGCGGCGTACCTTCGCGAACTCATCGGCCGTGACGCCGCGCTGCAGCAGTCCGTCGACCACCTCGGCGATGGCGCGCTCCACGACACCCGCATCCGACCCGGCTTCGCCGCTCCAGCTGCACCAGGCGAGGCCTAGGTCGCGGATACCGAAGCCGGAGGCATCGATCGCATGCACGAGCTTACGCTTCTCGCGGAGTTCGCTCCACAGCAAGGAGCTGTTACCGGCGCCGAGCACGCCGAGGAAGAGATCCGTCGCCAGACGGCCTTCGTCGAAATAACCCGGGATGCGCCAGCTGGAGACGCCCTTCACGGTGCTGACCTCGCGCACGAGATCGGCCCGGCGGACGCCGCCCTGCGGGGGCTCGAACTGTTCCGGGGCTTCGACGAGCGGGCGGCGGGCGAAGCGGCCGAACCAGCGTTCGGCGGAGGCGAAGGCTTCCTCAGGCGGCATGCTGCCACCGAGCGCGAGCACGACATTGGCAGGCACGTAACGTCCGGCATGGTAGGCGCGGAGGTCGTCGGGGGTGATGCGGATGAAGAGATCGCGGTGGCCGATGACGGGCTGGCGGAGCGCATGCGCGCGGATGGCTTCCTCGAGCACCGACTTCGCGAGCATCTGATCATGCTCGTCATCGCACATGGCGATCTCGCGCAGGATGACCTCGCGCTCCATGCGCGCGTCAGCGTCGGTGATCAGCGGATCGAAGACCATGTCGGCGATGGCCTC
>JBKCKE010000184.1:0-3118 GCA_046301395.1 Verrucomicrobiota bacterium
CCGTACCAGCCTTCCCGGGCTTCGGCTTTCTTGTCCGGGTTGGTCGAGTCGTCGGGTAGGGTCAGTTCGAGATATGCGTAGGAGCCCTTGCGGTAAGCGGTATCGAGGGTGATCCAGGTCGGCTTTTCCGTGTTGATGGCCGCCTTGGGGAAGCGAGAGCCGCCCGGCGAAAGCGGGTAGTTATCCGGGATGAGTCGCAGTGTCGCGCCCTTGCCCATGGCCTGGACGCTGATGAAGTCCGTCGTGACCTTGAAGCGGGGCGAGGTCAGGATCGCGCTATGCTTGGTCGAGAGCGTGTGGGAGTGCAGGCCAGACGGGAGCACGTGCTTGAGCACGTCGGGCCCGTCGGTTTCGATGCGAAAATCTCCCGGAGCGAAGCGGCCATCCAGGCCGTTGCCATGACGACGCCAAGCGGCGGCGTTTTTGTCGCTCAAGGTCCAGTCGGGTTTTTCGCTCCGCGGAGCCGGAGCTTGCTTGGGCTTCAGTCCGACCCGGAGGAAGGTGGCCGCATGCAGCGGGTGGGTCGGGTCGGCTTCGCCTTTGACCAGTCCCTCGTCGAGTTTGGCTTCGGCGGCTCCCAGTGAGGTGAGGCGGGCGCGTAACCGGGTGGCCTCGCCGCGGAGGGTGTCCAGCTTCTCATCCTTCGTCGCGACCGGCGTGAGTTCGCCGCGGAGCGTGCCGGCGCGGAAGGAGTCGGCGATCTGCGCGGCGGTGAGGGCGAAGCCGTAAAGGCGGGCCTCTTCGAGTTCACCCCGGAGGAAGGCGTTACCGCCGCCGGTGTGACGACGTCCGAAGAGCAGGCGTGTCTTGCCGGCCACGAACGTATGCAGGGCGGCCTTCTCGTCGGCGGGAGCGTAGCCGGCGCCATAGGGCTGGCCGTTGCGGTAGAGTTCGATGTGTCCCGTGGGCTGGTAGACGATCGCCAGATGGATGAGTTCGCCTGGCTTGGCGGTCTCGGCCGGCCCGTTTACGTTCTGGGTGCGGACAGAATTGTTGCTGCCGGCCATCCATTTGGACTTCTGCCTCTCGCCGAAGACGAGCGCGTCGAAGACGCCGCCGCCGATGGATTCTGTCGTGACCACGCCGCCGCCGCGTTGGTCGAGGGTGGACAGGGCGACCCAGGCTTCGAGGGTCTTGGCCTTGAGGGTCTCGGAGGTCGGGCCGGTCTCGGCAAAGGATTCCTGACCATCGAGGATAAGGCGTCCGTTCCTGATGAGGGCGCCGCCGTTGAGTTTCGCGTCGAGCTTGCCGACGAGGTCACGTCCGTCCTGTTCGAAGGTCCACCAGTGGCTCGGCGCCGGGCCGGCGTTCTTATCCGCCTTGAGGCGACGACGGAAATCATCGGCGGTGAGTTCGCGTTCGATCTTCGCCAGTTCGTCCTGCAGGCGGACGCGTTCTTTGGAGCTGGCGCGGATGCGTTCGAGGGCGGCGGGGAGATCCTTGGCCTGATGGACCCACTTGGCCGAGAGTTCGGCGCGGATGGCCTGCTTGAGTTCGGTCAGGCGGTCGCGGTGCTGGTCGAGCAGAGCAGGGGAATCCACGGTCACCTGTCCCGGGCGGGCGGAAGCGAAGATGCCGTAGAAGGCGGTGAAGTCGGCCTGGCTGATGGCGTCGAACTTATGGTCGTGGCAGCGGGCGCAGGAGACCGTGAGGCCGAGGAAAGTCTTCGAAACGACGTCGATCTGGTTGTCGACGTTGCGGACCTGCTCATCGACGGTATCCACCGGCTGGTAGCCGTGTTCGATCATGCGGAAGTGGCCGGTGCCGAGGGCCGATTCGTTGAGTTTATCCGTCTCGTTGATGCGAGGCGACTTCAGCAGGTCACCGGCGAGCTGTTCGCGGACGAACTGGTCGTAAGGGACATCCGTATTGAAAGTGCGGATCAGATAATCGCGGTAGCGCCAGGCCTGCGGGATGGCCGGATCGCCTTCGCTGCCGTGCGTGTCGGCGTAGCGGACGAGATCCATCCAGTGGCGTGCGAAGTGTTCTCCATAGCGCGGAGAGGCCAGCAGGCGGTCGACGACCTTGGCGAAGGCACCTGGCGAGACATCGGCTTCGAACGCGGCGATCTCCGCGGGCGAGGGCGGCAGGCCCGTGAGCACATAGGTCGCGCGACGGAGGAGGGTGGACTTATCGGCCGGTGTAGAGGGGGTGATGCCGGCGGCGGCGATCTTCGCGTCCAGGAAGCGATCGATCGGGCTGGTGGCCTTGCCGGCTGGGACAGCGGGTGAGGTGATCGGCTGGAAGCTCCACCAGTTCTTACGGACCTGCAGGAGGTCGGACCACGCGGGGGTGATGGAGTCTTCGGGGGCTTTGGTGCGCGGATCGGGGGCGCCCCGGTTAATCCACTCCGCGAAGTCGGCGATGATCTGCTTATCTAGCTTCGGGCGCTTCTTCGGCATCACCAGCGTCTCATGGCTGTGATCCATGGACTGGAGTAGGACGCTCTTCTTGGCGTCACCAGGGACGATCGCCGGGCCTTCTTCGCCGCCTTTGAGCAGGCCGTCGCGGTAATCGAGGCGCAGGTCGCCTTTCTGCTTCTTGGCGTCGTGGCATTCGTAGCACTCCGCGACGAGCACCGGGCGGATCTTCGCTTCGAAGAATTCCACGTCCGCCGGCTTGAGGTCGGCGGCCAAGGCGGCGGTCAAGGTGAGGCCGAGCCAAGTCAGGATGCGCAGGGGTGAGGCCAAGGGGGTGGAGTGCCTTGGTTATCGCCTCCGGAGGAAGGCATGCAAAGGCCTAATTAGGACACCGCCCAAGGCCTGAGGTTACGGGGCTTGTTTCGGGTGGCTGGAAACATTTTCAGGTCTCGGGTCTCGGCCGTCAGGTCCCAGGTTCAGGTGTTCAGCACCAGGTACAGGTTCGGGACCTGCACCCGTACCCGAACCAGAATACCCGTACCTGATACCCGGCTGCCGAGACCTGGGACCCGGAATATTTGTCGGTCATTAGTTAGGGCTTACCGGCCCGGTCAGCCGCGGGCGCGCGGGCCGCACGCCCCTACCTCATTACTCCAATACCTGAATATGATTGATGCTGGTGAACTGGCGGTGGTCGGTGAACTGGCGAATGAGCTTCTTTTGGGCGTCGACTTCGAAGATCTGGGCGGTGGCGCCGA
>JBKCKE010000185.1:0-2876 GCA_046301395.1 Verrucomicrobiota bacterium
GGAGAAGCTCACCAACCCCTTCGGTCGTCCGCTCTTCCAGGGCGTGACCTATGGCGACACGCCGACGCAACCGCTCGCGGCGATGCGCTTCGTCGACCAGGGCGCCCGGCCCGGCGCGAAGTACGAAGTCGTCGCGGTGAACTCCGCCGGCCTCGAATCGAAGTAAACGGCCTCGGCGGCGAGTATCAGCCGGGCGATGCTGCGCCGTCGCGGCTCAGCGCGGCGCGGTCAGCCGCTGGAAATACTTCTGGGCGACGTCCGAAGCGGTCTGGCGGTCGTAGGCGAGCAAGGCCTGCATCGCCAGGTCGAAGGAGCCGTAGACCATATGCAGGATGACCGCCAGGCGGAGGAGTTTCTCGGAGGGCAGACGGTCGAGCGCCATGAAGTCCTTCACGTAGACCGCCTCGGCCCAGAGCATCTGGCTCAGGCACTGGTTGACGTCGTTGTTCAAGACCAGCGGCTTGAAGGTGCGACCGGCCAGACCCGCGAATTTGTGGAAGACGAACCCGCTCCGGCGGAGCCGCTGGTCCACCTCGGCGAAGAGCGGTTGCCCTTTGTACATCTCGACGAACTCGACCTCGGTGTGGACGACCAACGCATCCGCCAGGATCCGGTCGCCGCCGTTCAGGACGTCCAGCTCCGCCCCCTGCACGTCCAGTTTGAGGAAATCCGCCCCGGTGATCTCGGGGATGTCATCCAAGCGCTTCGTCGCGAAAGTGTGCTTCTTCACCACCTGCGTCAGGTTCTCCAGGTTCTGAAACCTATCCAGCAGGGCGGAATTAGGCTCCAGCAGCGAAGAGGTCATCGGGAAGTTGCACTCGTGGAAAGCGCGCGTCGTCCCGTCGCCGATCGCATAGGGCAGATAGGCCCGGGACTCACGGGCCATCGCGTTCAGCCGGTCGCACTCGGCCGGCACGCATTCGAAGCCGAGCACGCCGGCGACGCCGGCCTTGACGAGCGGATCGTAGATCTCGGAACCGAGGTCCATGGCGCCGACATCGATGACCTGAACCTTGCCGAAAGGAGGGAGGATTTCGAGGATGTTGAACATGCTTTGGGCGGGTAGATGATCTGGGGCCAGGCGGGAGCTTACGGCCGAGCCCGACGGGGGCGGATTGACTACCGCCTACGCGCCGACCTGGCAACCCATCGCTTGTCAGGGCCTCGGGCGCCGAGATAGACAACAAAAAGGGCCGCCCATCGGGCGGCCCTTTGCTTTGCCTGCGACCAGGGCTTACTGGCCCCAGGTGCAGGTGTTGCCGGCGTAGATGGCGCGGTTGCCGAGTTCCTGCTCGATGCGGAGGAGCTGGTTGTACTTGGCGACGCGGTCGGAGCGGCAGAGGGAGCCGGTCTTGATCTGGCCGGCGTTGAGGCCGACGGCGATGTCCGCGATGGTGGCATCTTCCGTCTCGCCCGAGCGGTGCGAGATGATGGCGGAGTAGCCGGCGCGCTGGGCCATGGAGACGGCGTCGAAGGTCTCGGTGAGGGAACCGATCTGGTTCACCTTCACGAGGATCGAGTTGGCGGTCTTGCTCTTGATGCCGCGGGAGAGGAACTCGGTGTTGGTGACGAAGAGGTCGTCGCCGACGAGCTGGGTGTTGGCGCCCATGGCGTCGGTGGCGAGCTTCCAGCCGGTCCAGTCGGCCTCGGAGAAGCCGTCTTCGATCGAGACGATCGGGTAGCGCTTCTGGAGGTCCTGGTAGAACTTCACCATCTCAGCCGACTTGCGCTGGGACTTGTCGGACTTGTGGAAGGTGTACTTGCCGGTCTTTTCGTCGAAGAACTCGGAGGCGGCGACGTCGAGGGCGAGGAAGACTTCCTTGCCGAGCTTGTAACCGGAGGCCTTGACGGCCGCGGCGATGGCTTCGAGGGCGGCTTCGTTGGAAGCGACCTTCGGGGCGAAACCGCCTTCGTCACCGACGGAGGTGGAGAGACCCTGGGCCTTCAGCACCTTCTTGAGGGCGTGGAAGATCTCGGTGCCCATGCGGAGGGCTTCGCTGAAGGACTTGGCGCCGGAGGGCACCACCATGAATTCCTGGATGTCGACCGGGGCGTCGGAGTGGGCGCCGCCGTTCATGATGTTCATGAGCGGGATCGGGAGCACCTTGGCGTTCGGGCCGCCGATGTAGCGGTAGAGGGGCTGGCCGAGGGCGGCCGCGGAAGCGTGGGCGGCGGCCATCGAGACGCCGAGGATGGCGTTGGCGCCGAGCTTGCTCTTGTTCTTGGTGCCATCGAGGCCGATCATCGCGGTGTCGATGCCGATCTGGTCCTGCGCGTCGTGACCGACGAGGAGGGAGGCGATTTCTTCGTTCACGTTCTCGACGGCCTTGAGGACGCCCTTGCCGTTGTAACGCTTCTTCGGGTCGATGCCCTTGCCGAAGGACTTGGCGCTCACGTCGCTGTCACGGAGTTCGTGGGCTTCGTAGGTGCCGGTCGAGGCGCCGGACGGGACGGCCGCGCGGCCGCGCACGCCGGAGGCGAGAACGACATCGACTTCGATGGTGGGGTTGCCGCGGGAGTCGAGGATCTCGCGGGCTTTGATATCGACGATTTGGGTGCTGCTCATGATGGAAAATGAAGTCTCATAGGGGTAGGGACAAGGGGCGGGGATGAGCGAGAAAAAAGGGATGCATAGCCCCGCGTGCCGTGCTCCGGAAACCGGCCAAACAAGAGCCCCGGACTGGGTTTTCCAGGCCGGGGCTTCGAAGTGGTGGGGTTAGATGGACTTGAACCATCGACCTCCTGAATGTCAATCAGGCGCTCTAACCAACTGAGCTATAACCCCAAGAAAGAGGAAAGTGAACAAAGGGAGCGGACCGCCCTCTGGCAAGCCTTCAATGCACGTCTCCGAGATAGGTCGCTGAACCGTCCTTCAG
>JBKCKE010000186.1:0-3345 GCA_046301395.1 Verrucomicrobiota bacterium
TATGGCGAAGCCTCGCCCGGATCCTTCGGTTTGTTTGGCATCCATTCTTTCAACGGGAACAAGATCATCACCACCGGCGGCGGGGGCATGCTCGTCACCGACGATGCCGAACTCGCCAAGCAGGCGCGCTTCCTGGCGACCCAGGCCCGGGATGCCGCTCCGCATTATCAGCATTCCACCATCGGATATAACTATCGTCTGAGTAATATCGCCGCCAGCATCGGGCTAGGACAGCTCACGCGTCTCTCCGGTAAAGTCTCCCGCCGCATCGGACACTTCAAAGCCTACTCCGAAGCCTTCAAATCTCTGCCCGGCGTGACCATGCAGCCCGAAGCCTCTTGGGGCCAGTCCACCCGCTGGCTCACCTGCCTGACGATTGATCCTGCCATCACAGGCGTCACCCGTGAGCAGGTCCGTCTCGCCTTGGAAGCCGAGAACATCGAGGCCCGCCCCGTCTGGAAGCCCATGCATCTCCAGCCCGTCTTCGCCGGCGCCGAAATGAAGGGCGGAAAAGTCTGCGAACGCCTCTTCGAGCATGGCCTTTGCCTACCCTCCGGCGCTGGCATGAATGAAGCCGACCGCAACCGCGTCATCGCGGCATTCACGAAGGCCTTCGCACGGTAGGGTCGGGTCTGCGTCAGGACATAGCTGCATCGGGTAGGGGCGCGACGGTGTCGCGACCTTAAAAGCAAGGCCGGACGCGTCGCCGACGCGTCCCTACCTCTAGACACCTTCGATGCGCCGGCCCCGGCTACCTTTGCTAACCTATACACTCTAATCTTCCCTCCCTTGCCCAAACCCGCCGTCATCGTCTTCGCCGGTCCGCGCGACCGCTATCAGTCCGCCTTGGCCCTGCAGGAGAATCACGCCTTGGAGGCTTTGGTCACGGAGGCCTATTTCTCGAAATTCTGGGCGACGACAGGGCTCGCCGGGAAGAACTTCCATCGCTTCGCCAAAGCCAGGCATCATCCGGACATTCCCGCGACCAAGGCGGTCCGATCTTACGGCGCCTTCGTGCATTCACTGCAGGCGCGCTATGACCGTCGGAAGGACTCACCCCATTTCGCGGAGGCTGACCGTCTGCTCAGCGTCAAAGCCGGCCAGGTTGCGCTCGCCCGGGGCGCGCCGCTCCTCGCTTATAGTTACTATGCGGACGCGGCCTTCCGGATGATGGAAAACTCTGGACTACGCAGGGTGCTTTTCCAGGTCCACCCTAACGGAAAATACCTGAGGGAACTCTTTCAGCGTGAAATCGAGAAAGTCCCTGAAGCGAGGGCCTCACTCATGGAGGAGACCGAGATGTCACCCCTGTTCGCGCATAATGACGACACCTTCGTCCGGTCTGACGCCGTGATCTGCGCCAGTTCGTTCACCAAGCATTCCTTGGCGTCTGCCGGATCGCAGGCACCTGCGCATGTCGTCGGATATGGCGTCGACCTCAACCTCTTCTCTGCCCGGACCGAGGCACCCGTCGCTAAGCCGCTTATCGTCGGTTTCGTCGGCGCGCTTTCCCAGCGAAAGGGAGCACGTTACTTACTCGCGGCCTTGGCCTCTCTCCCGAAAGGCGCCGCCAAGCTCATCATCTATACCCGCGCCTCGGTGGATCGGGACCTCATCCGAGGCTTCGAAGGCGTCGACGTCGAAATCCGTGGCGGACTCTCCGACGCTGCCTTGGCCGCCGACATGAAGCAGTGCGACCTCATCGCCTTGCCCTCTATCGCGGAAGGCTTCGGCCTCGTCATCCTCGAGGCAATGGCCTGCGGAGTGCCGGTCCTTTGCACCACGAGCACGGGCGGGGCGGACTTCATCCAGCATCGCCAGAACGGACTGCTCATCGAACCTGGCAGCGCCGAAGCCATCCAACAGGAGCTCGATTGGGCCCAAACCCATCGCGACGAACTCTTCCAGATCGGCCAGGCCGCCCGTCTCGAAGCCGAGAAGCACACCTGGGCCGAATATCGAAGCAAGTTTTTCGCAGCTTACCTCGCCTCTATCTCGGCTTAATTTCAGTTTTACACCTTTGCACAGGAGCATCGCTCCGGTTGCACCTTTGCACTTCCTTTAGCCGCATGGTCTCTGCTTCGCAGCAGTTAACCATACCAGCAGATCCCCTATTCACGTTCCCATGCCCTTTGCCCGTATCCTTCGCTCCAGCGCGCTCATGGGTGGAGCTCAGGCCGTGACGCTAGCGATGGCGTTCCTGCGCGCTAAGCTGATTGCGGTACTCATTGGGCCGGCCGGCATCGGGCTCATGGGTGTGTTCAACGCCTTTAACGCTAATGTCTCCACCGTCGCGGGATGGGGTCTCGGCACTTCAGCCGTGCGCACCGTTGCTGGGGCCGCTGAAGCTGATAAGGAGCGAAAGGTCGCCGCGGTCCGCACGCTCGGTCGCCGTCTCGCTTGGGCAGGATTTTTCGGCGTCTTGATCTTAGTGCTCCCCGTAGGCTACCTGACGTTCAAGAGCCAGAACTACGCACTCGAGCTACTGATCGCTGGACTTGCGGTGCCCTGCGTCGTCGCCACTGGCACGTGGACGGCCTTGCTGCAGGCCGGTGGACATATCGGCAGCATGGCGAAGACCCAGATGGCCTCTTCGGTCGTCGGCCTACTGATCGGGCTACCCTGTATTTACTTCTTCGGCTCTGTAGGGGTCGCGCTGAGTATCTTGCTCGCCGCCATGGCGACAGCCTTCGTCACGTGGCGGGTGGCGGCAGCGCTCAGCCCCGCGACTTCGACGAAGCCGTCGCCGGATGACCTACGCGAGCTCGTCCACCTCGGCATCGCCCTTCAGATTGGAGCAATCCTTGGCGCCATTTCGACCTATCTAATCCGGGTATTGATCTTGCGTAGCCACGGCGACGACTTGGCGGCGGGGCTGGCGGATGCGGGATTTTATCAGGCGGCCTTCGCTGTCACCGGCAGTCTCCCCGGAGTCATCTTCAGCGCGACGAGCTCTGATTTCTATCCACGGGTAGCTGCGGCGAAAGACGAAGACGAAGCACGGTTTATCACCGAGAAGCAGATCCAAGCCTCCTTGTTGCTGGCCATGCCAATCTTGGTGGGCCTGCTGACCATGGGTCCGCTCGCCGTAAGACTCCTGTATGCGAAGGGTTTCGAGCCGGCGGCACCTTTGCTGGAATGGTTCATCTGGGCTATCTTCTGTTTTCTCGTCGGCTGGCCGCTGGGGCTCTGGGTGATCGCCCGCCGGGCGAAGCGCCTCGTGGCGTTCTCCCAGCTAGTCCTCGGGCTTTCCGGCTTGGCGTTGGGGGTCTTCCTGGTGCCAACGTTTGGCGTCCGTGGCGCTGCCATCGCCTATTTCGGCAACGCTGCGGTCTATGCAATCAC
>JBKCKE010000187.1:0-10323 GCA_046301395.1 Verrucomicrobiota bacterium
ACGATCCTGAAGTCCTTCCACGGACGCCACGTCCAAGCCCTGATGCGCAGCCTCGACGCCCGGATCGCCTCCACCCCCCGCGACGACGTCGCCACCCTCAACCGGCTCCAGTCCGAAAAGATCGCCCTGCGCAAGTCGCACGCGACCCCGCCGACGCTCACCGCCGCCTGATTTTCCCAAGATGACCGACAAGAAGAACAAGAAGACCACCGACAAGCCGGTCAAAGCCTCCAAGCAGGCCAAGCCCGTCGTCAAAGCCGCCGCCAAGGCTCCGGCCAAGCCGGCCGTGAAGGCGGTCGCCGCGAAGGCCGCCCCGGCTAAGGCCACCCCCGCGAAGGCTGCTTCGGTCAAGGCCGCCCCGACCAATACCAAGGCCGGCGCCGTCAAAGCCGCGTCGGCGAAGCCGCCGGTCGCCAAGGTCGTCACCCCGAAGCAGCCCATCGCGGTCACGCCGAAGAACAAGCCGGTCACGCCGAACGTCGGGCCCGCCATCAACGAGAAGGTCCAGCTGCTAGTCAGCCTTTCCAAGAAGAACGGCTTCGTGACCGTCCAGAACATCAACGAGGTCATCCCCGACAGCGCCACCGACCCGGAGCTGATCGAGAACATCATGAACATCCTCGATAACCTGGACATCAAGCTCCTGGACGAAGATGAGGTCGAGACTTACCGCAAGAAGGTCGAGGACTCCGAAGAAGAAGCCGCCCGCACGGTCCCGGCTGACGCCCCTTACGATCCGTTCAACGTCTATCTGAAGCAGATGGGCCACAAGCCGCTGCTCACCCGCGAACAGGAAGTCGAGATCTCCAAGCGCATCGAAGACGCCGAATTGGAGGCCCAGAACTACCTCTTCGCCTGCTGGCTCACCCTGCCCTACCAGCTCGACCTCGCCCTCAAGGTCCTCCGCAAGGAAGAGCGCTTCGACAAGGTGGTCATCGACAAGAAGGTCGAGTCCCGCGACGCGTATTACAAAATGCTCCCCAAGGCCACGGAGGAGTGCACCAAGCTCAAGGCCAAGCTCGACAAGGCCTGGCAGAAATACCTCGATGAGTCCGACGCCGGCAAGAAAGCCAAGACCCGCGAGGCCTACGTCAAGCTCGAGCGCACCGCCAAGGAAGGCTGCAAGGACATCCTCCGGAAGTTCTGCTTCAAGATGAAGCTCTTCGAAGAGTGGCTCGAGCTGCCCGACATCAAGGGCGACATCGAAGATTCCCGCAACCTGGTCGAGCCGACCATCGTCGCCCGCGGCCCGGTCCGCGCGAAGAAGGCCGTCAAGCAGGAGATCTCGGCCTCCCGCACCCGCGAGATCGAACTCCGCTGGCGCCTCAGCCCGGGCGAACTCATCCACCTCGCCCGCAATGTGCGCAAGCACCTCGACGAAGCCCAGCGCGCCAAGACCGAGATGGTCGAGCACAACCTCCGCCTGGTGATCTCCATCGCCAAGAAATACCAGAACCGCGGCCTGCTCTTCACCGACCTCATCCAGGAAGGCAACATGGGCCTCGTGAAAGCCGTCGAGAAGTTCGAATACCGCCGCGGCTACAAGTTCTCCACGTACGCCACCTGGTGGATCCGCCAGGCGATCACCCGCTCCATCGCCGACCAGGCCCGCACCATCCGCATCCCGGTCCACATGATCGAGACGCTCAACAAGGTGATGCAGGTCCAGAAGCAGCTCACCCAGGAGCTCGGCCACGAGCCGACCGCCGAAGAGGTCGCCAATGAGATGAACATGGCGATCGATCGCGTGCAGCAGATCATGAAGATGGCCCAGCAGCCGATCTCGCTCCAGTCCCCGGTGGGCGACGGCGAAGACACCTCGCTCGGCGACTTCATCGAGGACAAGTCCGCGGAGAACCCCTCCGACACGGCCTCCACCCGCCTCCTCCGCGAGAAGATCGACTTCGTCCTGCGCTCCCTCGCCGAACGCGAGAAGGAAGTCCTGATCCTGCGCTTCGGCCTCCTCGACGGCGTCCAGCGCACGCTCGAAGAAGTCGGCCGCCACTTCAAGGTCACCCGCGAACGTATCCGTCAGATCGAAGCGAAGGCTCTCCGCAAGATGCGTCACCCGACGCGCATGCGCCAGCTCCAAGGCATGTTCGAAGGCGAGCTCGACACCTCCGGACCCGGCTTCGACCAGTTCATCTCCGAGGACGAGAAGGCCGAGCAGACCCCGGGTCCGCTTTCGCCCGGCGGCCTGCCCGGCGGCCTCCCGCCCAACTCCGCCCTCGCCGCCTTCATCGGCAAGCCCCCGGAAGGTCCGGGCGCCCCGCACCGCGAGTGAGCCGGCTCGGCCCAGTCTGTCTGCTGCTCGCGCTGCTGACAGGCTGCGTCGCGTCCAAACCGTCGAAGCCCGCCGAGGAGCCGAACCCGTTCGCGCTCCCGGCTGGTGCGCCGCGTAACGCCCGCGTGGGCTTCGTCCAAGGTTACCCGCTCCGCAGCACCAGCGTGCCTTTGCTCCTCATCCCGGGCACGATCGTCCGCGAAGGCCTGCAGGTCATCGCGCGCGATCCCCAGCTGAATCCGTCCGCCGTCCTGGAGATCACCTCGGTCCGCGGCCGGCTCGCGGTCGCCCGGATCGTCCGCGGACAGCCGCAGCCGAAGGATGAAGTGGTGCTGCCCGACCCGGAGCTCGCCGAGCAGGCCCTGACGCTGGCCCCCTGACGGCGGCTCTTGACCTTGGCGGGGCGGATGCCCACGTTGCCTCTTCCATGGCAAAGACCCAGGCAGGCATCGTCGGACTCCCCAACGTGGGCAAGTCGACCCTCTTCAACGCCCTCACGCGCTCGCGCAAGGCCGAGGCGGCGAACTACCCCTTCTGCACGATCGAGCCCAACGTGGGCGTGGTCCTCGTGCCGGACGAACGCATGCAGAAGCTGCAGGTGATCGCCGGCACGAAGGTCGTCATCCCGGCCACGATCGACATCGTCGACATCGCGGGCCTCGTCGCCGGCGCCTCCAAGGGCGAAGGCAAGGGCAACGACTTCCTTTCCAACATCCGTGAGTGCGACGCGATCATCCACGTGGTCCGCTGCTTCGACAACGACGACATCGTCCACAGCATGGGTAAGGTCGACCCGGTCCGCGACATCGGCGTGATCGAGACCGAACTCATCCTCGCCGACATCCAGTCGGCCGAGCAGCAGCTCGACCGCAACCAGAAGAAGGTCCGCAGCCAGGACAAGGACGCCATCGCCAACGTCGAACTGCTCGCCCGTCTGGTGAAGCACCTCAACGAGAACCTGCCGGCGTCCTCCCTGGAAGTGTCCGACGACGAGCGCGCCCGCCTGAAGACCTACAACCTGCTTTCCTCCAAGAAGGTGCTCTTCGCCTGCAACGTCGCCGAAGGCGATCTGGCCGACCCTTCGAAGAACCCGCACGTCGCCGCCGTCGCCGCCCTCATCGGCCAGCGCCATGGCTGCGAGCATGTCGTCATCTGCGCCCAGGTCGAAGCCGAGCTATGCGACCTGTCGCCCGCCGAAGCCACCGAGTTCCTCCAGTCCCTCGGCGTCACCGACTCCGGCGTATCCTCCTTGATCCGCGGCGCCTACCACCTCCTCGGTCTGGCCACTTACTTCACCGCCGGCGAAAAGGAAGTCCGCGCGTGGACCTTCCGCAGCGGCATGACCGCCCCGCAGTGCGCCGGCGTGATCCACACCGACTTCGAGAAGGGCTTCGTGAAGGCCGAAGTGGTGTCTTATGACGATTTGGTGAAGAACGGCTCCGTCGCCGCGGCCCGCGACGCCGGTCGCTACCGCCTCGAAGGCAAGTCCTACCTGTTCAAGGACGGCGACGTGGCCCTGTTCCGCTTCACGGACTAAGCCCTAAGCCCTAATACCCCCAAAAAGGACGCGTAAATGCGTCCTTTCTTTTTGCCTTGGAACGCGGGCCGAGCAACCATTCGGGACCGTCCCTGTCCTACCCCCATGCTGCCACGCCTGCTCCCCCTACTGGCCATTCTCCTGAATGCCGTCCTCGGCGCCGCCGAGACCCGCCCTAACATCGTGGTGGTGATCGGCGAAGACATGGGGCCCGACATGGGCGTCTACGGCTGCAAGGACGCCATCACCCCGAACATGGACCGGCTCGCCAAGGAAGGCGCCCTCTTCACCCGCGCCTTCACCCACACCGGCGTCTGCGCCCCCTCGCGCAGCGGGATGGTCACCGGCCAATACCCCCTGAAGTACGGCGCGCAGAACATGCGCTCGGTCGTCGTCAACCCGCCCCACCCTTTCACCGAGAAACTCCAGGCCGCCGGTTATCACGTGATGTGGCCCGGTAAGACCGATTTCCAGGGCGTGCCGGAAAAGAACCTCGCCCAGGATCGCAAGAGCTGGATCAACGCGGCCAACCGTCCGGCCGGCGAACTGAGCGCCAAACCGAAAGAACCCTTCTTCGCTTATTTCAACGACAACGTGAGTCACGAAAGCCAAGTCCGGGCCAACGACGGCGATCACGCCCGCAACACCGCCGCTCTCAAGCCGTCCGACCGACGCGACCCAGCCAAAGTCGAACTCCCGCCCTTCTATCCGGACACTCCGGCCGTTCGCCGCGAAGTCGCCCACTACCATGAGCTCGTCACGGCGGTGGACTACTCCCTCGGCCGCGTGCTCGACTGGCTGAAGGCGCACGACCTCGAGAAGAACACGATCGTCATCCTGACGGGCGACCACGGCCGCGGCATGCCGCGCTTCAAACGCTCGCCCAAGGATACCGGCACGCGCGTGCCGCTCATCGTGCGCTGGCCCGGCCAGATCGCCCCGGGCACGGTCCGCGAAGACTTCGCCAGCTGGATCGACTTCGCCCCGACGGCGCTGACGCTTGCCGGCGTCCCCGTCCCGGCCGAATACGACGGCCATTGCTTCCTGCCGACGGCCGCCAACCCGCCGAAATACGTCTACTCCTTCCGCGACTTCATGGACGAGAGCTTCGACAAGGTCCGCGCGGTGCGCGACGCCCGCTTCCGCTACGTGCGCAATCAGGCGCCGGGCGTCGATGAGGCCGGCAAGGTGGCCTACCAGGAAGTCGGCCAGACGATGCATGAACTCCGCCGCGTCCAGGCCGAGGGCAAACTGACGCCCCTGCAGGCGCTCTATTTCAACCCCAACCGCGCGGCCGAAGAACTCTTCGACACCCAGAACGACCCGTGGGAAGTGAACAACCTCGCCGGCGACCCCGCCCATGCGGCCAAGCTCGCCGAACTCCGCGCCGAATGCGACGCCTGGCTGGCCCGCTGCGGACCGCTGGCCGATCTCCACGCGGACGAACTCGTGAAGCGCGGCGTCATCAAGCCTCGCGACGAGAAATACGAAGAACGCCGCAAGACCGGCTCGACCGCCGGCGACGCCGCCGCGGCCGCCAAGAAAAAGGGCAAGAAGCCCGCCAACAAATACTCCCTCGTCCCACCTCTCATGCGCCTCCCTCTTCTTCTCTCCGCCTCGTTGCTCGCCTTCGGCTGCAAGCCTGCTCCGCAGGTCGCCCGCTACGAAGTGAAGTCCGACGCCGCGCCGGCTCCCGCCGCCGCCCCGGCCGCGCCCGTCGCCGCGCAGCCCGCCCCTTCCCCGGCCGTCGCCGCCCCGATGGTCGCGCCTGCTTCGATGAAGGCCGAAGCGGCCTCCTTCGACGCCCCTAAGTGGGGCAAGCTCCCCGCCGGCTGGTCCGTCGGCCCCGAGAACGGCATGCGCAAGGCCACCTGGATCGTGGCCGGCCCCGACGGCTCCAAGGCCGAGATCGCCGTGACGGTCTTCCCCGGCAACGTCGGCGGCCTCACCGCCAACGTGAACCGCTGGCGCGGCCAGATCGGCCTGCCGCCCGCGAGCGGTGACGACATCGCCGCCTCCGCCCAGCCCGCCAAGGTCGGCGGCATCGAAAGCCAGCGCTTCGTGATGGCCTCGACCGACGGCCAGAAGGGCCTCGATGCGGTCATGACCCCGCACAAAGGAGCCACCTGGTTCTTCAAGATGAGCGGTGACGCCGCCGCGGTCGCCGCCCACGGCGCCGCCCTCGTCGCCTTCCTCGCCGAATCCCAGCTTCCGTGAGCGATTCCGAATTCGCCAAGAAGGCCGACACGGGTCGCCGCGTGCTCGACACGCTGGCTTCGCTGAAGCTGACGGTCTTCCTCCTGGTGCTGTCGATGATCCTGGTGCTGCTCGGGACGCTCGAGCAGGTCCATTGGGGCGTCTGGCATGTCCAGAAGGTCTACTTCTCCTCCTGGTATTGCTTCTACCCGATGGATGACACCGCCCCGCTGCAGATCCCGCTCCCGGGCGGCTTCCTCATCGGCGCGCTGCTCGTCGCCAACCTGGCCTTCGCGCACTTCCGCCACTTCAAGGCCACGGCCGCCAAGGTCGGCATCAGCATGATCCACGCCGGACTGCTCCTCCT
Source organism: Verrucomicrobiota bacterium (assembly GCA_046301395.1). Classification (GTDB taxonomy): domain Bacteria; phylum Verrucomicrobiota; class Verrucomicrobiia; order Opitutales; family UBA953; genus UBA953. Next base: position 6,385 of record JBKCKE010000187.1, read on the forward strand.
GCTCATCGGCGGCTTCGTCACCGCGGTCTACCAGGAAGAGTCCGCGATGATCGTCCCCGAAGGCGAGAGCCGCAATTTTTCCGAAGCTTTCCGCGAATTCGAATTCGCGCTCGTCGAGAAAGGCGCCCAGGGCGACCAGGTCGTCGTCGTGCCCGACACGATCTTCCGCGCCATCGCCGCCAAGCAGGCTCCCGACACGGTCGCCCTGCCCGGCTCGCCGTTCACGCTCAAGGTGCTCGCCTATCACCCCAATGCGATGCTGCGCGCCAAGTCGCAGATGGCCGACGGCCTGCCGGTCAAGGCGACCCAAGGCATCGGCGCCCGGACGGAGCTGGCTTACAAGCCGGAGCCGGAAAGCTACGACGACAACAAGCCCAACGCTCCGACGGCGATCGTCGAGCTGCTCAAGGGCGCCCAGTCCGCCGGAGTCTGGATCGTGAACCTCAATCTGACGGAGAATTTCGACGCCCAGGAATTCAAGGACGCCGATAAGACCTACCAGGTCTCGCTGCGCCGCGTGCGCTACTACGTCCCCTTCACCCTCCGTCTCGACAAGTTCACCCACGAGAAATACCCGGGAACGAACACGCCGCGCCGCTTCGCGAGCGACGTGACGATCAAGGAAGACGACGACTCCTTCGTCTACAATATCTCGATGAACCAGCCGCTCCGCCACGCGGGCCTCACGTTCTTCCAGTCGAGCTTCGGCAGCACCAAGGACGGCAAGGACCTCAGCGTGCTGCAGGTCGTGCGTAATCCGGGCTGGCTCATCCCCTACGTCTCCGTGGCGGTGATGTCCCTCGGCCTTGTCTGGCACTTCGGCTTCTCCCTGCTCCGTTTCCTCCGCGGTCGCGCCGCCAAGGCCGCGGCGACGCTTGCGCTCGGCTTCCTCGCGGCCACCTCGCAGGCCGCCGACGCCGGCTGGAACACCCGCGAACTCGGCGAGATTCCCGTGCAGAGCGGCGGTCGTATCGTCCCGATCGAGACCCTCGCGACGGGCTCGCTCCTGCAGATGCGCGCCCGTACCTCCGTCGCGCTCTCCAAACTCGAACGCGTGGCCTTCGGCCAGCGCCCGTCCACCTGGTCGGCCGAAGATCGCGCCGCCATCACGAAGGAACTCCCGGCCCTCGACACGAACCTTCAGGTGATGCTCGAGAAGCGTCCGGTCCGACTTACCGGCGGCTCGGTCTCCGCGATCGACTGGCTCATCGAAGTCTCCTTCCGTGCGCCGATCGCCCGCCACCTGCCGACCTTCCGCGTCGAACACCCCAACGTGCTCAAGCGCGTCGGCGGCGACCCCGAGAAGAGCCTCTACGTCAGCTGGGACGGCATCCTGAAGAACAGCGCCGAACTCAGCCAGGCCGCCGAGAAGGCCCGTAAGCGCGCCCAGGCCGACCGTGACGCCGAAGACCGCGCCCTGCTCAACCTCGAAAGTGCCGCCCGTCAGTATGCGGCGCTCAGCATGACGTTCATCCCCGGCGACCTCCCGGCCGACGTCACCCCGCGCCGCGAATACGGCGCCTGGATCAGCGCCCTCAACCGCGCCCTCTCGGAGATGAACGCCAGCCGCGCCAACGGCGGTTCCGGTCAGGCCTTCGACCCCGAGCTCCAGAAGACCGTCCGCACGTTCGTCGAACGTTATCAGGAATTCGAACGCGAAGGCGCCATCGGCCTGATGCCGCCCAAGGATCCGGATTCCGTCGAACGCTGGGATAACCTCGGCGCTTCGCTGCTCGGCATCATCAAGGACCAGAAGACCCATCGCGCCGGCCTCGCCGAAGACGGCCTGATCACCCGTTACGCCGACTTCTCCATGGCTTGGCGCGAAGGCAAGGACGACGAATGCGCCCGCCTCGCCTCCGCCATCGCCGCCTCCCTCAAGGGACCTTGGACGGCCAAGGCCGAATCCGAAGCCGCCTTCGGCCGCATGCAGCCCTTCTATTGGCTGCTCATCGCCTACGCCATCACGGTGCTCATGGTCTTCGCCTCCTGGCTGACGTCCTCCGAAAACCTGCGCGCCTGGGCCTACCGCCTGCTGGTCGCCTGTTTCGTGCTGCACACGCTCTCGCTCGGCTACCGCATGTGGCTGCACGGCCGTCCGCCGGTCACCAACCTCTACTCCTCCGGCATCTTCGTCGCCTGGGGCGCCGTCGCCCTCGGCATCATGCTCGAACGCGTCTGGAAGAACGGCATCGGCGCCGCCGCCACCGGCATCACGGGCTTCGTCTCGCTGATCGTCGCCCATAACCTCGGCCTCTCCGGCGAAGACAACCTCGAGAGCGTCCGCGCGGTACTCGACTCGAACTTCTGGCTGGCGACGCACGTGACCATCGTGACGCTCGGCTACTCGGCGACCTTCGTCGCGGGCTTGCTCGGCGCCCTCCACCTGGCGCTCCGCGCCTTCAAGGCCGACTACAACTGGGGCGACAGCGTGGCCCGCGCGGCTTACGGCATCCTCGCCTTCGCGGTCCTCGCGAGCTTCATCGGCACGATGCTGGGCGGCATCTGGGCCGACCAGAGCTGGGGTCGCTTCTGGGGCTGGGACCCCAAGGAGAACGGCGCCATCCTCATCGTGCTCTGGTGCGCGATCTGCCTGCACGCCCGCTGGGGCGGACTCGTCCGCCGCGAAGGGCTCATGCAGCTCCTCGTCTTCGGCAACATCGTGACGGCCTGGTCCTGGTTCGGCACCAACCTCCTCGGCGTCGGCCTCCACAGTTACGGTTTCACCGAGCAAGGCTCCTTCTGGCTCTATTACGTCTTCGTCCCATCCCAGTTGGCGCTCATCGCGCTCGGCTGGCTCCCGGACCGCTCGAAGTCCGCTTTCAAGAGCGCATGACCGAAGCCGTCGGCCCGACCTGGTTCTGCATCAAGGCCAAGCCTCGCCAAGAGGCGGTGGCGGTGCAGAACCTGCGGGCCATCGGCATCGCGGAGCTGGTCTTCCCTCGCCTGCGTCGCACACGACGCGGTCACGAAAAGAACAAGGTCGTCATCGAACCTCTCTTCCCAGGGTACGTGTTCGCGCGCTTCGACCCGATGGAGTTCCAGTCGACGATCCGCAGCACCCGCGGGGTGCTCCATCTGGTCAGCCGCGAAGGCCGGCCGGTCGACGTCGAGCAGACGGTGATCGACGAACTCAACGCGCTCGGGCCCGAGGCCATCCTGTCGATGCTCGACGAAGAACTGAAGGTCGGCGCGAAGGCCCGCGTCATCCGCGGCATCTTCACGGGCTCCGAAGGCGAGATCATCCGCCTTGAGTCGCCGCAGAAACGCATCGCCCTCCTGCTCTCGATCCTCGGCTCCGACCAACCCGTCGAACTCCCGCTCGACGACGTCGAAGGCCTCCCCGACGAAACCTAAACACCCTTTCCCTAGCCCTAGCCCAGGCCCTAGCCCTTTATCAGTATGATCCTCGACCAACTCTCCGCCTCCGCCGCCTACGAGTCGCTCCACCCGCTCTTCCCGCAGGCGTTCGCCTACCTGCGCGCCTTCGACGTTCACACGGCCGACGGCAAGTATGAGCTCCAAGGCCAAGACCTTGTCGCAATCGTGCAGCGCTACCAGACGGCCCCATCGGCCGACAAGATGTGGGAAGCCCATCAAATCTACGGGGATATCCAAGTCGTCTACCAAGGCCTCGAACTCTGCGGCCACACGGACCAAAAGACCCTGGTCGTGACGAAGCCGTATATCGCCGAGAAGGACGTCGAGAAATACGCCGCGCCCACGGCTCCTTCCGCACTCCTGACGCTCGGCCGTGGTAACTTCGCGATCTTCCATCCGCAGGACGGCCACCAGCCTGGCGTCCAGCTCGGCGCCCCGGCCGAAATCCTGAAGGTGGTCATCAAGTTCCGCCTGAAGGTCTGAGCGGCTTGCAACTTCGCCGGCTTGGCGGTGTCCTATGGTCAACCCCATGAGACTCCTCGCCAGCCTGCTCCTCGC
>JBKCKE010000188.1:0-8955 GCA_046301395.1 Verrucomicrobiota bacterium
GGCGCTTGGCCCAGAGGGCGTCGGCCTCGGCGGCGGTGGCCGGCCACTTCGCCTTGCGGCGCTCGAGGGGGAAGACGTCGTCCTTGGAGAGGTCCACGGGCTGGTCGAGGGCCGCCAGCGAGGCTTCGGTCCGGACCTGCACCTTGTGCTTGAAGGACGCGTAGATCTCGAAGCCGGGGGTCAGGTTGCCGCGCTGCAGGTAGAGATCGAGGGTCTTGCCGTAGCGCGTGACGAACTCGTCGACCTCCTTGGCCGTGAAGTACATCTTCGCACCGTCGAGATTCTCGCAGTAGGTGCGCACCACCGAGTTCATGTCGATGGAGCCCATGTCCTTCTTGCTGATGTGGAGCTTCTCGAGGAGGGCGGCGGTGGCGCGCGTCTCGAGCAGCATCGACGGCGTGGTGGTGAAGCCGCCGGTCTGGGCGGAGACCAGCGCTGCCAGGAGGACCGGCAGGAGGGAAAAGCGGAGTCGCATAAAAGTGGGGTGGGGTGTCAGCGTAGGCGGGCGCTGAGTTCTTCAAGCCTACGTTTCTCGCCGACCGTGAGCGAGCCGAATCCCCCGGCCGAAATCTTGTCCAAGAGCGTGTCTAATTCCGCACGGGCTTGGCCCTTGGTCAGGTTGGCTGGGGATTTTGCCTCATTATTCGTCCCGCTGGAAATCTCTTCCGCGGCGTAGGCGTCGCGGGCGATGGCGCTGGCATCGTCTGAATCGGAGGTATTCACGTAACCCTGAGCGTCCTGGACGCGGAGATTTGTCTGATTAAGTCGGCGATAGGCCAGCCAACCGAGCACCAGGCCGCCGAGGTGGGCCGAATGGGCGATCGAGTCGTCCCAGGCGGCGTGCCATTGCGGCCAGGCATGGCGACCTGGCAGTTCGGCGAAGGCCCAGCCCAGCACCGTGAACAAGGTGATCGCGATGAGCAGCCAGCGGACCTTGAGCGTCACCGGCAGGAAGAAGAACAGCAGCAGCGTGATCTGGTGGTCGAGCTTATCGAGGAGCGCCACGAGCATCAGCGCGTACACGCCAGAAGAGATCCCGACCAGCAGGCCCGAGCGATCTCCGCCTAGGCCGGTGAGCGCCCAGGCGAACGCGCCGAAGAGCGTGCCCGCGGCGAGGGTCGCGAGGAGCGCGCGCGGGCCGTGCTCGCGTTCGACGATGGCGCCCGTCCACCAGAGGATGAGGCCGTTGCCGAGGAGGTGCCAGAAGCCGTCGTGGAGCAGGCCGTGGGTGAGCCACTGCCAGGCCATCGGCGAACTCTCGCGCAGCATCGCCCAGCCGAGCAGGTCCGCGCCGGCGGATTCCTGGATCAGGTTGAGGATGAAGAAAGCGACCAGCGTCCCGACGACCCACGCGGTGACCGAGATCGGCTCCCGCGCGGGGCGCAGGTTCCGCATGTAGGCCCGGTCGCCGATGCCCATGCGCGTGCGGTCCGGCTCAGAGCTTCTTCACGATCGCGTCGGCGAGGCCATACTCGATGGCCTCCTCGGCGGTCATGTAGAAGTCGCGGTCGGTGTCCTTGGTGACTTTCTCGATCTTCTGCTTCGAAGCCTTGGCGAGGATCTCGTTGAGCTCGGAACGCAGGCGTTCCATCTCCTGGGCTTGGATGTGGATATCCACGGCCGTGGCCTGGATGCGGCCCATGATGAGCGGCTGGTGGATCATCACGCGGGAGTGGGGGAAGAGCAGGCGGTTGCCTTTCTCCTTGGGGGCCTGGAGGAGGATCGAGCCCATCGACGCGGCCATGCCGGTCACGACGACCTTCACCGGGGAGGAGATCATCCGGATGGTGTCATAGACGGCCATGCCGGAGGTGATGGAGCCGCCCGGGGTGTTGATGTAGAAGGTGATCTCCTTGCCGGGGTCGATGCCGTCCAGGTACAGGAGCTTTTCGACGATGTCGCGGGCGGAGGCGTCTTCGACGGCGCCCCAGAGGAAGATCTTCCGCTGTTCGAGGAACTTCTTCTGGATGAGCATGGCGCTCGGTCCGCCGTCCTTGGGGGCGGCCGGGGTCTTCTCGTCCTCGTCTTCGTCGTCGTTACGCATAGGAGCCGTCAACTTGCCCGAAACCGGCCCCGTGGCAAGCGTGGGAAGCCGAAGTCCGGGCGGAAAGCATTCACAGTCGGCGGGCGACCTTGCGCCCCGGCGGGCCTTCGGCCTAGGTTCGGCCCGTGCCCACCCTCCGCCTCACCGGCCTGCGCCGTCAGTTCGGATCCGCCGTCGTCCTCGACGGGGTGGACCTCGTCGTGGAGACCGGGACCCTCTGCTGCCTGCTCGGACCGTCGGGCAGCGGCAAGACCACGCTCCTCAAGCTGCTCGCCGGGCAGCAGGAATCGCAGGGCGGCACGATGCTCCTGGATAACCGCGACATCACCTTCACGCCGGCGTCCGCCCGTGGGTTCGGTTTCGTGCCCCAGAACTACGCGCTCTTCCCGCATCTCAGCGTGCTCGAGAACGCGGCCTTCTCCCTCGACGCGGACAAGTTGACCGCAACGGAGATCAAGGCGCGCGCCCTCGAAGCGCTCCGCTTGGTCGGCGCCGACGCCTGGGCCGACCGCCGTCCGCAGGAACTCTCCGGCGGCCAGCAGCAACGCGTGGCCCTGGCCCGGGCGCTCGCGCTCCGGCCGGAGTTCCTTCTGCTCGACGAGCCGCTCAGCAATCTCGACGCGGCTTCGCGCCTCGAGGTCCGGGAGGCCATCCGCGGCCTGGTGCGCGCGACGGGCGTCACGGTCCTCTGTGTGCTGCACGACCAGAAGGACGCGTATGCCATGGCCGACCGCCTGGCCGTCATGCGCGCCGGGCGCATCGTGCAGGCCGGACGGCCCATCGACCTTTACCGCCGACCGGCCGACAGCTGGATCGCGACGTTCCTTGGCGCAGCCAACCTCGTACCGGGCAAGGTGACGCAGGTCGGCGCGGGCGAGTTCGTGGCGGAGACCGCCGTGGGCGAGGTCCGCGGCGCGTTGGCCACGCCGGACGAGCCGACCGTCGCGGGCGATGCGATCACGGTCTGCATCCGTCCGGAGTGCCTGAAGCTCGACCTCATGGCGCCCGATGAAAACGCCTTCGCGGGCGCGATCGTGGCCTCACTGTTCCAAGGCGATGTCTCCCTGCATGACTTCAAGACGCCCTCGGGCACGGTCCTCCGGATCGCCGAAGCCAATCCCCGTCAGCGGGTGGGTTCCAAGGCGAAGCTCTTCGCCTGGGCCGAGCCCGAGGACGTCGTCGGCCTGCGACGCTGATCAGGCCTGGGCGCGGCGGAACTTCCCCGGCGTCAGCTTGGTCCGGGCCTTGAACGCGGCCTGCAGGTAATGGCTGTGCGTGAAGCCGGTCTGCTCGGCGATCAGGTCGATCGTCAGGTTGGTCTCGCGCAGGAGCCGTTCCACTTCGCGGAAGCGCACGCGCAGGATCTCGTCCTTCGGCGAGCGCTTCAACGCCGCCTTCATGCGACGATCCAGCGTGCTGCGCGAGGCTCCGAGCCTGGCGGCGAGTTCATTGACATCGAGACCGCGCGTGGCTCCCTCGCGGATGAGGGCGACCGCGCGGGCGACGAGGCGGTCGCGGAGGACCCGTTCTCCCGAGGAGCCGCGCACCTCGATGCCTTTCGGCGCGAGCAGGATCGGCTTGGTCCGCGCGGACTTACCGCGCATCAGGCGGTCGAGCAGCTCCGCGGCGGCGAAGCCCACCGCATGGCCGTCGAACCGGACGCTGGAGAGGGGCGGGGTGGTGAAGCTGCAGAGCGTCTCCTCGTTCTCGGCCCCGACGACGGCGACTTCTTCGGGTACCGCCACGCCCGCCGTCTGGCAGGCCTCGAGCAGACGCACGCCGAGCTGGTCGGTCGAGGCGAAGATGCCCACCGGCTTGGGCAGCTGCGCGATCCACTGGATGAGGCGAGCCTGGCTCTGCTCCCAGTCCGGGACGCGCTCCGGGTGATCCTCGGGGAGTTCCAGGCAACGATGTCCGTAGCCACGGACGACCTTCTTGAAGTTCGCCACGCGCTCGACGAAGAACTGCTCGTTGCGCTGGCTGTAGGCCGCGAAGTGCCGGAAGCCCCGTTCGTAGAAATGCTCCGCCACCATGCGGCCGATGTCTTCGTTGTCGCAGCCGACGAACGGCCGGCCGCCGGCGAAGTGGGTGGAGCGGAGTTCCACGGCGGGGAGGCCCGTGGCCGCGACGAGCCGGGAGGTCTCGGCGCTGAAGGTGCGGGTCAGGATGCCGTCGCCGTCCCAGTCCTTCAGCCAGGTCGGAGGCGAGGAGTCCAGCGCGCGGAGTTCGAGGTAGGTCGACCACGGCCCGTGCGCCGCCACGTAGCTGCGGACCCCGGAGAGCAGCTCGCGCGTATAGCTGCGGGTGGTCTCGATGAGGAGGGCGACCCGCGGGGCGCGGCGATGGGCGGGGGAGGGCATGGCTTTGACCAAAAAACTTACTTTTAGTGCATCATACCTGTAATGACTTTACGGGCAAGAAAGGATATAGTCCTACCACCCCCATGAAACTCCGCCTCCTCACCGCCGGCCTGCTCGGCCTGTGCTCGTTCGCCGCCGCCGCCGGCCTCATCGACAACAAGAACCAGGCTTCGATCTCGTCGGGCGCCGACAAGCCGGAGAACGCCCAGAAGCCCAAGGTGCTGATCGTCATCGGCGACGCCACCGAGCTGCTCGACACGATGTACCCGGTCTACCGCCTCCAGGAAGCCGGCTTTCAGCCCGTCTTCGCGACGCCCGAGAAGCGCGTCTACCAGACCGTGCTCCATGAGGTGAAGCCCGGCTGGACGATCACCAAGGAGTGGGAGGGTTACACCATCAACGCCGACATCGCCTTCAAGGACATCAAGCCCGAGGAATACGTCGGCATCTTCTTCAGCGGCGGCCGCGCCCCGGAGTACCTACGCGAGGACGAGGCCTTGCTCGCCGCCACCCGCTGGTTCTGGGAAAACAAGAAGCCGATGATGAGCGTCTGCCACGGCGTCGAGATCCCCGCCCGCGCCGGCATCGTGAAGGGCCTGCGCATGGCCACCGTGCCGAAGTGCAAGTTCGACCTCGAGGTCTGCGGCGGCGTGTTCGTCAACGCCCCCGTCGTCATCGACCGGAACATGGTCAGCGGCCGCACCTTCCATGACAACGGCGCCTTCGTCGGTCCGTGGATCAAGATGCTCGAGGCCGAAGTCGCCAAGAAGTAAGCCCATGCTTTCCCGTCGCGACTTCCTCCGTTCCGCCGGCCTCGCCGCCGCCGCGGTCGCCGCCGCGCCCGCCTTGCGGGCCCAGGGCACAGAGCCTTTCCGCCTGCGCTACGTGCTGTCGTCCGCGATGTACGGCTACGCCCCGCTCGCCGAGGTGCTGCCCGAGGTCGCCAAGACCGGCAGCGAATCGCTCGACATCTGGTGCAAGGTGCACGGCGACCAGCGCGAGCAGGCCGCCGCGCTCGGCGACGTGGCCTTCGCGGCCTTGCTGAAGCAGCACGGCGTCAAGGTCGGCGTCAGCACCCGTTATCCGCTCGGACCGTTCAAGCTCCAGGACGAGATGGCCTGGGTGAAGCAGCACGGCGGCACGACGGTCGTCTGCGGCAGCACCGGACCGAAGAATCCTTCCGGCGCCGCCGCCAAGGCCGCCATCGCGAAGTTCCTCGAGGAGATGAAGCCGCACGCCGCCAAGGCCGAAGAACTCGGCGTACGCATCGCGATCGAGAATCACTCGAACCAGGCGCTGCATCATCCGGACTCCCTCCGCGCCTTCGCCGAGTTGAACAAATCCCCCGCGCTCGGCGTGGCCTTCGCGCCGCACCACCTGCACGAGTGGGCCGACCAGATCCCGGCGCTCCTGCGCGACCTCGGCGCCCAGAACCTGCCGTTCATGTATTTCCAAGAACACTCCGAGGGCATCTTCAAGAAGGCCTCGAAGGAAGAGGAGCTCCGTCAGATGGCCGGACGGGGCAAGCTCGACTACCGCCCGATCGTGAAGGCCCTGCGCGACATCCGTTTCAACGGCCAGGTCGAACTCTTCATGCACCCCACGCCCCGTGGTATCCCCGTGATGCCGACCACCGCCGAGGTCACCGCGCTCATCAACGCGTCGCGCGCCTACGTCGAGAAGTGCGTCCGCGAGACGGCATGATCTTCCGAGCCGCCATCCTGCTCGCAGGCGCCGCGCTGGGCGCCGAACCGCTCGTCACGGGCTTCGAGCGTTTCCACGCCTCGACGCCGACGGCCGAAGGCGGTCGTCTCCTTTATAACGAACTCGGTTGCGTGAACTGCCATGGCGGCGTGACCGGCCTGCCGGCCATGCGCGGCCCCGAACTCGCCACGGTCACCCAGCGCGTCCGCTCGGAATGGCTGCGCAAGTTCGTCGCCGATCCGGCGTCCGCGCATCCTGGTGCGGTCATGCCGCAGGTCTTCGCGAAGGCCGACGACAAGACCCTCGTCGCGATCGAGCACTATCTCGCGTCGCTGAAGCCGAAGACTGCCTCCAAGGGCCCGGCGAAGATCCTGCACGTGAACGGCGCCCGGGGCGGCGAGCTCTTCCATACGCTGGGTTGTGTCGCGTGCCATGCGCCGGGCAAAGGGTTCGTCCCGCCCGACGGCCTGCCCAAGGCGTCCGAGTTCACGCATCGCAGCGTCGCCTTCGGCGACCTGAAGGCGAAGTATAGCCTCGATAGCCTCGCGAGCTTCATCGTCGACCCGCTCAAGGTGCGGACCGACGGACGTATGCCAAAGACCACGATGGATCGGCAGGACTCCATCGACATCGCCGGTTACCTGCTCGAATTCCAAGGCAGCGATGGACGTCTGGATAACCCCGTCATCTCGGTCGCCGCCGACAAGGATCTCGCGATCGCCGGCCGGAAGGTCGTCGTCGCCGCGCAATGCGCCGCCTGCCACGACCTGCCCAAGGACGCCGCCGCCAAGCCTGTGGCCCTCATCAGGAGCGAGGGCGGCTGCATGGACGCCGGTCACGCCAAGGGGCCGCGTTACGCGCTTTCCGAAGCCCAGCGCGCAGCGCTGAAACTCTTCCTCGCCCAGAAGGACGCAGCCGTCTCCCCCAAGCTCACGGCCGACCTGACGCTGCACGCCCTCAATTGCGTCGCTTGTCATGAGCGCGACGGACTCGGCGGACCCGACGCCGCGCGGAAGCCTTACTTCCAAGGCGACCATAATCTCGGCGACACCGGTCGCTACCCGCCGCCCCTGACCGGCGTCGGCGGCAAGTTGCGTCCAGAGTGGCTCGCCAAGGTGCTCGCCGGCGAGAACCGCGTACGCCCGTATCTGAAGACCAAGATGCCGCAGTATGGCGCGGCCACGGCGGAGCTCGGAAAACTGCTTTGCGTCGCCGATGCGCGTGCTTCGCTTAAGTTCGAAGGAGGCGATGACACCGCCGGACGCAAGCTGCTGGGCACGCAGGGCGGGGCGGGTTGCATCACCTGTCACCGCTGGGGCGACCGTCCGTCTTTGGGCATCCAGGGTCCCGACATCAGCAACATCGCCGCCCGCCTGCAGGAAAGCTGGCTACGCGAATATCTCATCAATCCCGCCGGCTATCGTCCCGGCACGTTGATGCCCTCGTTCTGGCCGGGCGGAAAATCTTTCAATCCCACGATCCTCGGCGGCGACACCGACAAGCAGATCGCTGCGATCTACAAGTTCGCCGAGAGCGCCAACGGCGAGCCCGAGGGCTTCCCGCAGAACCGTAACGGCGAGTTTGAGATCGTGCCCAAGGACCGTCCGGTCGTGCAGCGTGCGTTCCTCGACGGCGTGGGCGTCCGCGCGATCCTGGTCGGTTTCCCGACCAGCGTGCATCTCGCCTATGATGGCGACAAGGGCGGCCCGGGCCTCGCCTGGAAGGGGCGCTTCTTCGACGCCTACCTGACGTGGTTCTCGCGCTTCCCGACGTTTGAGAAGCCCATCGGCGAACAAGTCGTCGCATGGCCCAAGCCCGTCGTCGCCTGGCCCAAGTCGGTAGATCGCTTCCTCGGCTATCGTCTCGATGCCAAGGGTAACCCCACGTTCCTCAACGAACAGCGCGGCGTGAAGGTCGAAGAGACCTACGAAGGCGTCGAAGGGGGCCTGCGTCGCACCGTCACCTGGGCGCCCACGCCTGATTTCGTCCCGACCATCACGCATCCCGAAGGCCTCGAACGGACCGAGCTCTCCGGCTCGCCGGAAGGCCGTCGCGTCTTCACTTACCTTTGGAAATGAAAGCCCCCTCCTTAGTCCTCTTCGCCGCCGCCGCGCTTTCCGCGGCGTCCTATGACATCGCCGACATCCTCACCGCGAGCACCGCGGCGGATACGCGCGCCAAGGATTGGAAGCCGGGTGACGGACTCGCGCTCGAGGTCAGCGGCATGGACTGGACCGCCGACGGCAAACTCGCTCTGACCATCCGCAAGGGCGAGGTCTGGCTGCTCGGCGGCGTGCTCGACCCCAAGCCAGACAAGGTCACCTACGAGCTCTTCGCTTCGGGACTGCACGAACCGCTCGGCCTCCTGCGGGACGGCAAGGACCTGCTCGTCACCCAGCGCACCGAGACCACGCGCCTGCGTGACACGAACGGCGACGGCGTCGCCGACGAATACCTCACCGCCGGTGCCGGGTGGAACGTCTCCGGCTCCTATCATGGTTACGCTTACGGCCCCAAGCGCGACGGCCTGGGTCAGCTCTGGATCACCCTCAATCTCGACATGGGCGACCACTCGGACAACAAGGCCCCGTGGCGCGGGTGGGGTGGCGTCCTCGATAAGGACGGCAAGTTCATACCCCTGGTGGCGGGCATGCGTTCGCCTTGCGGACTCGGGACCAACCTCGCCGGCGACATGTTCTGCGTCGACCAGCAGGGCACCTGGATTCCGACCACGCCGATCTACCATCTCCGCAAGGGCGCGTTCTTCCTGAATCCGGAAGGCATCGCTTCGGAGAACCGGCCGGAGTCTCCGCTCAAGCTGTCGGCCAAGATCCCGGAGAAGCGTCC
>JBKCKE010000189.1:0-2147 GCA_046301395.1 Verrucomicrobiota bacterium
CGGGGCGGCCGGCGGACCGACGATCATTTCGCAGACCCTCTTGGCGCTGCTGCATATCTTGGACGAAGGCGACACGCCGGCCCAGGCGTTGGCACGTCCCCGTTTCCATCAGCAGTGGAGTCCGGATGAGCTGCGGGTCGAGAAGTCGATGCCCTCCGCCCTGAAGGACGACCTGCGCCGCCGCGGGCATGTCCTGAAGGAAGTGGACATCATCGGCTCGACCCAGGCGGTCGGCCAACCGGTGAAGGACGGACCATTTGTCGGCGCCCATGATCCGCGCTCCCGCGAGGGCCGGGCCGCGGGGTTCTGACGAAGGCGGAGCCTTCGTGGTGGAAGCGGCCGGCGCAAAAGTGCAAATCGGCCTACGGGCCTGTGCAAAGGTGCAAAAGTGAAAGCATCATTTCGGGTGGCGGGTGGCGGCCCCAGGTGGCAGGTGGCGGGTTTAATCCACTCAGTCCTCTGTTCAGTCGCGGCTAGGTCGTGACGCGGTCCCGACCCTACCAGCGCGGCAGAGCCGCGAGGGGGAACGTTGACACGTGGACACGTGGGCAAGGGGCGAAATAAGAGGCACAGTTGACCAGAGGCCCGGAGGCTCGGAAGAGGCGGCACTGTCGTGAAGCGGTCCCACCCTCAGGGTTGCGCGATGGAGCGGGAGGGGTATAAGAGAGGCATGAGATACCCCTTGTTCGCGTGGTTCGTCATGGTCGCGTGCGCCGTCACGGCGAAGCCCCTGCAGGTCTACATCCTCGTCGGCCAGTCGAACATGGAAGGCCATGCGAAGGTCGAGACGATCGACTACATCGGCGAGGATCCCGCGACGGCGCCGTTACTGAAGCGCCTGCTCGGACCGGACGGCAAACCGGCGGCCGCGAAGAACGTGTGGATCTCTTACTACACCGGCATCGGCGAGAAGAACGGGGAAGGCTTCGGTCCGCTGACGACCGGTTATGGCTCACGGCAGGATCCGGCCAAGGACGGCGGGAAGATCGGGCCGGAGTATGCGTTCGGCCTAGCGATGGAGCGTGCGGGTAACGGCCCCGTTTTGATCATCAAGGCAGCTTGGGGCGGCAAGTCCTTGAATTATGATTTCCGTTCCCCGGGCGCGGGGCCTTATCCGCGGACGCCGACCGACCTCGAGAAGGATCGGCATCCGCTCGCCTCCTCCGGACATTATTACCGGCTCATGATGGCGCACGCCAAGCAGGTGCTCGCGAATCCGGGACGCGTCTGTCCGGCTTACGATCCCAAGGAAGGCTATGAGCTGGCCGGCTTCGTCTGGTTCCAGGGCTTCAACGACATGGTCGACGGCAATTTCTATCCCAAGCAGCCCAAGAGCGCGGCCGGCAACCGCTTCGCGCTCTACGCGGATTATCTCACCGCCTTCATCCGCGACGTCCGCCAGGACCTCGGCGCGCCCAAGTTGCCGTTCGTGATCGGCGTGCTCGGCGTCGGCGGCAAGGATCCCGGCAGCGAAGACAACCTCGCCTTCCGCGAGGCCATGGCCGCGCCGGCGGCGCGCGCGGAGTTCCAGGGCAACGTGACCGCCGTGCGAACCGCGCCGTTCTGGGACGAGAAGCTGGGCGCGATCCAGGACAAGAAGGACAAGGTCCGCCAGATGGCCTTCGAGCTCAAGAACAAGGGCAAGCGCTCGGCCAATGCCGACGGCAAGATGACCGACGCGCAGCAGAAGGCCTATCTCAAGGATTACGAAGCCAAGCTGATCACCCCCGAGGAGGCAGCGATGCTGAAGCGTGGGGCGTCCAATGGCGGCTACCATTACCTCGGTTGCGCCAAGACCTTCGCGCTCATGGGCGAAGCGTTCGCCGAAGCCACCCTCCGGATGCGGGCCGCCCAGAAGTAGGCCGCGAGGCGAGGTCGCGGCGGCTTACTTCGGCGCTTTGCCGTAGTAAGGAAACCGGTCCCACGCATCGTAGGCCTCATCGAGGCGAGGGTCATGCGTGTCGCGCATCCAGGCGTCGACCCGTGCGCGCTGAGCGGCGAGGTCAGCCGCGTAAGCCGGATCGGCGGCGACGTTCGTCAGTTGATCCGGATCCTTGCGCAGGTCGTAGAGTTCCTCACGGGGGCGTTTCCCGAAGATACGCGCGAAGAACGGCCGGCCCCGGGCGTCCTGCTGATGGGCGAGCAGG
>JBKCKE010000190.1:0-8621 GCA_046301395.1 Verrucomicrobiota bacterium
GACGCCACCGGCACCGTCCGCATCCCCGCCGCGGGCGAATACCGCGTCTGGGTGCGCACCAAGGATTGGGTCGCCCACTGGAAGGCCCCCGGCACCCCCGGCCGCTTCCAGCTGATCGTCAACGGCCAGCCCGTCGCCGCCGAGTTCGGTTCCAAGGGCGCCGAGTGGCATTGGCAGGCAGGCGGCAAGGTCACCCTGCCCGCCGGCGACGTGAAGATCGCCCTGCATGACCTCACCGGTTTCGCCGGTCGAGCCGACGCCATCGTCTTCAGCAAGGACGCCTCTTTCGTTCCGCCCGAAGGCGCCGCGCTCGTCACGGCCCGCTCGCAGTGGAACAGCCCCAAGGGCCCCGAAGACCAGGGCGAGTTCGACCTCGTCGTCGTCGGCGGCGGCTACGGCGGCCTCGGCGCCGCTCTCTCCGCTTCCCGTCAGTCCCTCAAGGTCGCGTTCATCCAGGACCGCTTCGTCCTCGGCGGCAACGGCAGCTCCGAGATCGGCGTCTGGGCGATGGGCGGCACCACCCGCGGAAAGTACCCGCACCTCGGCGAGATCATCGAAGAGATCGGCGACCGCTCCCCCGACAGCCCGGGCCGCGTCGACAGCTTCGGCGACGAACTCAAGGAACAGGTCGTCCGCAAGGAGAAGAACATCAGCCTCTTCCTCGGCCACTTCGCCACCGGCGTGACCATGGACGGCAACCGCATCGCCGCCGTCAAGGCCATCGACGTCAAGACCGGCCGCGAGAAGGTCTTCCGCGCCAAGTTCGTGGCCGACACCACCGGCCACGGCTGGGTGGGCGCCTACGCCGGGGCGACGTTCCGCACCGAGCCGAACAAGCGCATGGGCATGTCGAACATGTGGTTCTACCAGGACGAAGCGCAGGCCTCGACCTGGCCCGCCACCCCGTGGGCCCTGCCCCTCGAGATGGGCGACTTCCCGCTGCTCCAGAAGTCCAAGTCCAAGATCGACGACAAGCCCTTCATGAAGGCCGAGTGGTTCTGGGAATCCGGCTTCGACCAGGATCCGATCAAGGACCTCGAATACATCCGCGACTGGAATTTCCGCGCCATGTATGGCGCCTTCTCCGCCCTTAAGAACGGCCCGCAGAAGGAGAAGTATGCCCTCGCCGAGCTGAAGTGGGCCTCGCACGTCGGCGGCCCGCGTGAATCGCGCCTCTTCGACGGCGACCTCATCCTGAACAAGGATCACATCGTCCAGCGTACCGACTTCCCGGACGGCTGCGTGCCCACGACCTGGGACATCGACCTCCACTACGCCAAGGAGCAGTTCGCCAAGAAGTTCCCGGAGAATCCGTTCATCTCCCGCGCGGCCTTCGGCTACGTCGACGCCAGCGGCAAGCACATCGCCGCCGTCGACCGTCGCAACGGCTACCCCCTGCCCTACCGCCTGTTCTACTCCAAGAACATCAATAATCTCTTCTTCGCCGGCCGCCACATCTCCGTCACGCACGAGGCCCTCGGCACGATCCGCGTCATGCGCACCATCGGCATGATGGGCGAAGTCGTCGGCAAGGCCGCCTACCTCGCCGTCCGCGAGAACACCGACCCGCGCGGCGTCTACGCCAAGCACCTGCCCGACCTGATCAAGCTCATGGAACAGCCCGGCCGCATGCGCCGCAGCGACCTGCGCTCCGAACTCTTCCTCGACACCTCGATCGCCGACTTCAAGGAACTGCCCGTGGGCCGGATGAACGCCGACCTGCACAAGGGCGCGCCCTCCAAGCTCAGCGCCGACGAGCTCCAGGAGCTCGCCAAGCTCGGCGGCATCGTCGTCGACGACGCCCAGGCGAAGTACGAGGGCAAGTGGACGGCCGGACACGGCATCGGTCACCTCGGCGCGGGCTATCACTACGCCGCCGGCGCCGGCAACCGCGCGACCTACACGTTCGAAGTGAAGGACGCCGGCAAATACGAGCTGCGCGGCTACTGGGAAGGCCATGAGAACCGCTCGGGTAATGCCCTCCTGACGATCAACCGCGCCGGCGAGAAGCCGGTCGCGCTCCGCCTCAACCAGAAGAACGGCGTGATCGAGAAGCCCACGGTCCTCGGTAAGTTCACCTTCGCGGCCGGCACCCACACCCTCGTCCTTTCCGCTGACGGCGCCAAGGGCAACGTCCACGCCGACGCCTTCCAGCTCGTCCTCGCCGAGTAAGCGATGGTTCCGCCCCGCGTCAGCGCCTGGCTGGTCAGAGGCTGGCGTCTCGGGGCTCTGCTGCTCGCCGCCCTGCTGCTGCAACGCACGACCCCGGTCACGGAGTCGGCGTTGTCGCGTCTAGGACTGGCCGACGCCAAGGCCTTCTTCCCGGAGGCTCGCCGGCTTAAGTCCGGGCCGAGCCAGACGCTCCTCGTCGAGGACCAGTTCGGCAACCGCCTCGGGCGGCTGCTGACGACTTCGCCGGACGCCGACGCGATCCTCGGTTACGCCGGACCGAGCAACGTGCTCGTGGCGCTCGACCTGCGCGACCAGATCGTCGGCACCCGCATCCTCTCCAGCCAGGACACGCCGGAGCACGTCGAGCAACTGCGACGCTCGACCGCGTTCGACGACTCCTTCAAATCCTGGCGGCCCGCGGCGCAGCCCGCTCCGAAGCTCGACGGCTACGCCGGTTCGACGCTCACGGCCTACGCGATCACCGAATCGATCCAGCAGCGGCTCTCCGGCAACTACGTCTCCCTGCGCTTCCCGCTCCCGCTTACGCTGAAAGAGATCCAGGCGGCCGGCTTCCCGGACGCGACGAGCTTCGAGCCCAACGTCCCCCGCCTCGGCTGGAATCTCGTACGCGGCGCCAACCGCGCGCACCTCGGCTACGTCGTGCGCTCATCGCCCTCGGCCGACGAAGTGCTCGGCTACGCCGGCCCGAGCGAGACGCTCATCGCGATCGAGCCCGACGCCCTCCGCCTGCGCAAGGTGGTGCTGCGTTCCACTTACGACACGTCCGATTACGTCAGCCGCATCCAGGACGAGGAGCCCGACCCGCAAGGCCGCACCTACCTCTCGAAGCTGACGCAGTGGAACGTACGCGAGTGGGCGGAGTTCGATTTCCGCAAGGCCGAGCTCGACACGGTCGCGGGCGCGACCCTCACGAGCTATGCGCTGGCGAAAGGTCTGCAGACGCGCTTCGCCGACGAACAGCACGGCGGCCGACGCGAACGCGAGGCGGCCCGGCAGTTCTGGAAATCCGTCGCCCTCGGCGGTTTCATTTTCGGCGCGTTGCTGATGACGTTCACCTCGCTGCACGCCCGCCCGTGGATCCGCCGGGTCTGGCAGCTGCTCCTCGTCGGCGGCCTCGGCCTGTGGCTCGGCCAGCTGCTCTCACTCTCCCTCTTCGCCGGCTGGGCCCGCCATGGCGTCCCTTGGGCCACCGCCCCCGCCCTGCTCGCCCTTGCGGCCGTGGCGCTGCTCATCCCCTGGGGTGCCCGCCGGCAGACCTACTGCCATCAGGTCTGCCCCCACGGGGCCGCCCAGGAGCTCCTCGGTGGCTTCAAGCGCCTCCATCTGGCCGTCCCCGCCCGTTGGCATGGCTGGCTGGGCAAACTGCCTGCCTTGGCCCTGGCCGGGGCCTTCTTGGCGGCCTTGGCCTGGCCCCGTTGGTCCTTGGGCGAAGCCGAGCCCTTCGACGCCTGGATCCTCGGCACCGCCGTGGCCGTCCCCCTTGGCCTGGCCATCACCGGCCTGGTGGCCTCGGTCTTCGTCCCTCAGGCCTATTGCAAGTACGGCTGCCCGACCGGCGCCCTCCTGAAGTACGTGCGCACCAGCAGCGCCGACGAACGCTGGGCCCGCCGCGACACCCTCGCGGCCCTGGTCCTCGCCGTCGGGGCCGGGATCGCTTTCTTCCCGCAGGGTGACGTCGCAGCCGACGAACCGGCCGACGCCTCCGCCCGCCGCCCGGTCACCGAACTCCACGGCGCCGCCTTCGGCACGACCTGGACGGTCAAGGTGCGCGGCGATCAGGTCGACGCCGAGTTGCTGAAGCGCGAGCTCGAGGCGGAGATGAACCGCGTGGAGTTCTCGCTCTCCCACTGGCGCGCTTCCTCGGCGACCACGGACTTCAATGAGCTCGAGTCCACCCAGCCCTTCGGCATCACGCCGGAACTCGCCGAGCTCACCGAGCTCGGCCTGCGCCTCAGCCGCGCGACGGATGGCGGCTTCGACCTCACCGTCGCCCCGCTGACGGCGCTCTGGGGCTTCGGCCCCGACGGCCAGCGCCCGACGCCGACGCCCGGGCAAATCAGCCAGGCCCTCGCCCGCGTGGGTTGGACGAAGCTCACCTTGGACAAGGCCAACCTCACCCTCGCCAAACAGCACGAAGGCTTGAACCTCGACCTAGGCTCCCTCTTGCAGGGCTATGCGGCCGATCGCGCCGCGCAGCTCCTGCGTCGCGAGGGCCTCGAGGAATTCCTGATCGAAGTCGGCGGCGAGATCCTCGCGGCCGGCACCTGGCGCGTCGGCCTCGAAGACCCGTTCCAACCCCGGCTGACGATGGAGACGATCGTGCTCACCGACCGCGCCCTAGGCGTCTCCGGATTGTACCGCGCCCGCAAGGCGGCCGCCGGAAAGCCCGTCTCCCACATCCTCTCGCCCAAGACCGGCGAGCCGATAGCGACCACGCTCGAACTCGCCGTGGTCTTCCATCCGGACTGCGTGCAGGCCGACGCCTGGTCGACCGCGCTCATGGCCATCGGCTTCGAAGCCGCCAAGCTCATCGCCGAACGCGAGAACCTCGAAGTCATCCTCGTCACCCCCGACAAGCAGGTGTGGCGGAGGGGGAAGGTGAAGTAGGTGAACGCGGACAGATAGATGACTGGATCGATGACAGAGGACGGATGTCTGAATCGATGAGGGAGGACAGCGAGGAGGACTGAATTGAGGGCTGAATCGATGACGGATGGCAGATGGCAGATTTCCTGAACCTGCACCTGAACCTGATTCCCTACGGCCGAGACCCGTGACCTGAAAATGACTTCCCCCCGCCAATCATCCGGTTTCCGGCTTCCCTTTGCTCGACTGTGTTCCCAACCGCCAACCGCTAACCGCCAACCGCTACTTCACCTTGATATCCTTCACGAACGTCAGCTGCGGGGCGTGCTTGCTGGTGTTCCAGCCGCCGGGTTCGGCGGTGTAGTGCGCGGCGACGAGGACGTCATCGACGATGCGGAACACGTAGCACTCGCAGGGATAGCGCGGGCCGGGGAACGGTTTGCCTTCCTTGGCGTCGGGCTTGAACGCGCCGGCGGAGAAGCAGTCGAAGCGCGGACCCGTACCGCCGAAGTCGGCGTAGTCCTTGTCCTCCGGGAACTGCAAGCGAGTGATGACGTGGGTGTGGCCGTGCAGGAGCGCGATGATGTGATGGCCCTTGATGGCCTCGTAGAAGGCCTTGCGCTTGGGCTGATCCCACCAGGTGCTGCGGGCGCTGAAGTCCAAGTGCGTCGCGATCACGACCGGCTCGGTCGGGCCGATCTTGGCCAGACGGGCCTTGAGGAACGACAGGCTGCCCTCGGGGTTCCACATCGAGGTCTCCTTGGCGCCGGCCTTGGCGCCGTCGCCGGGGTAGAGGTTGACGTTGATGAAGTGCACGCCCTGCCAGGTCCAAGCGGAGTGGAGCGCATCGTCGGAGAGGGTCGTGACGAGACCGGCGGCCAGCATGCCGCGGTTACGTTCGCGGAGGCCTTGGCGGACGGGACCGGCGCTGCCGCCGTCATGATTCCCGGCGAGGGCGTAGGTGGGATACTTGCCCGGGGTCGAACCCTGCCACGGCAGGAGACGGTCGAAATCCTGCCACTGCTTCGCGTTGCCGACCTCCGTGAGGTCGCCCGCGACGATCATGCCGGCGGGACGCGGGACGGGGCCCTTCCCTTTCATCGCCTCGGCGACGGGGCCGCTCGCCGGCCACTCCGTGCCGGGGACTTTGCCCAGGACTTCGAGCGTCTGGGCGACATGGGCGTTGAAGGCGTCGGGGCCGAACGGCGGCGTCGTCTTCCGGTAGTCCATGCCGACGTGGACGTCGGAGACCAGGTAGAAGGTCAGGTCGCGGGCGGCGTGCGCGCAGGTGGCGACGCCGAGCAGGAACAGGGACAGGGCGAGCGACAGGGGTGAGCGCATGGAGGTTTTGTGGGGGAGAGGGGGCGGGGAGTCAAATGGGACCGAAGACTGAGAGTATCAAGTATCGGGGGAGTGCAGGCCTTGGGTAGGGGCAGCACCGCGTGCTGCCCTAAGATGGCTGAATCGATGACAGATGACAGAGGGCTGAATCGATGAGGGAGGACTGAATTGAGGACCGCGTTGAGGGCTGAATGGAGGGCTGAATGGAAAAGACCCGCCACCTCCACATGAGAAGATGACTGAATCGATGACGGATGACGGATGGCAGATTTCCCGAACCTGCACCCGAACCTGAACACCCGGACCAGATACCCGATGGCCGAGACCCGAGACCTGAAAATGCGCCCCCGCCAATCACCCGGTCTCCGGTTTCCCTTTGCTCGACCGCATCCCCACTCCAACACCTGAATTGGGTAGGGACAGCACCACGTGCTGTCCTAGGACACTTCATCCCAAGGAGATGACGTAATAATGATCACGCCCTACCTCGCAGGCTGACGCCACTTCAACCTTTGCGCAGGAGCGGTGCGCCGTCCTCGACGGTGAAGGTCGCACGGGTGAGCAAAGGCGCACCGGGCTTGGTCACGAAGGGGACGGCCCGATAATCCGTACGCCAGGCTTTCGGCGTGACCTCGCACACGAGATAGCCGCGCTCGGCGCTATGGAACTTCACGAAAGGATTCTCGCGATAGGTGTCGGCCAAGGTCTTGGGCGCGAGCGTGCCGTCGCCGCCCGACGTGATCGAGGTGCCGACGAATTCCGTGCCGACGGAGCCGGCCTCGGGCCGTTCGAAGTCCAGCACCAGCTCATTGGCCCAGTTGGCATGGATGTCGCCGGTGAGCACGACGGGATTACGCACCTGCGCGTCACGGAAATGGCGGAGGAGATTACGTCGCTCGAATTCATAACCCGGCCACTGGTCCATCTGGAAGGCCTCCTCCGGGCCGGCCTTGCGGTCGACGTGGCCGACCATGACCTGCTGGGCCAGCACGTTCCAGCGGGACGGCGAGCCCTGCAGCCCGCGGAAGAGCCAAGCGCGCTGTTCCTTCCCAAGCAAGGTCCCGGCAGGGTCGAGCTGGTCGGGGTGGTTCGGATGGTGTCCGTCGCCCAGCGGCTGGTCGGTCCGGTATTGCCGGGTATCCAGGACGAAGAAGTCGGCGAGGCGGCCGAACGGGATCCGGCGGTACAGCCGCATGTCGGGCCCCTTGGGCAAGGCGGCGCGCCGGAGGGGCATGTGCTCGTAATAGGCTTGGTAGGCGGCGGCGCGCCGGCGCAGGAAGGACTCCCGGTCGACGCCCTTCTCCTCCGAGATGTCGCCCGCGCAGTTGTTGTCGAATTCATGGTCGTCCCACGTGAGGATCCACGGCACGCGGGCGTGCATTTCGGCGAGGGCCGCGTCGCCGCGGTACTGCGCGTAACGCACGCGGTAGTCGCCCAAGGTCATGATCTCGCCGCCGAGGTGCTTGCGCACCTTCTTGTCCTGCCCCTTGTATTCGTAGATGTAGTCGCCGAGAAAGACCACCGCGTCGAGCTCCTCGCGCGCCATGTGCTCGTAGGCCGTGAAGAGGCCCTGCTCGAAATGCTGGCATGAGGCCACCGCGAAGCGCAGGCGGGCCGCGTCGGCCTCGCGTCGCGGGAAGGTGCGGGAGCGACCGGTCGGACTCGCGTCACCGCCGCGCGTGAAGCGGTACCAATACCAGCGGTCGGGCTCGAGGCCTTCGACTTCGACGTGCACCGAGTGACCCCACTCCGGGGTGGCGACATGGACGCCCTTGCGGACGACCTGTGCGAATTTCTCGTCCGCCGCGACCTCCCAAGAGACCTCCACGGGCTCCGCCGGCATGCCACCGTCCGGCTGGTGCGGGTGCGGGGCCAGGCGCGTCCAAATCACGAACCCGTCCGGCGCCGGATCGCCTGAAGCGACGCCCAAGGTGAACGGGTAAGCCGCCAGCTTCGCCCCGAGCAAAGACCGGCCAAAGGCCCGCTCACTGGAGAGCGCCGCCACGGAGAGCCAAGCCGCGCCAGCAACGACGAAGGAACGGCGGTCGAAACGGGCCGACCCGGGGATGGGGTGGAGAGGCGGGGTCATGGTAATGACCTTACTCGGAGGAACCGTGGGGAAAAGGGAAAATAGGGGAGATGGCGGATGACAAAGGACGGAGGACGGAAGGCAGAATTGAGGGCTGAATGGAGGACAGCGTGGAGGACTGAGTGGAGGGCTGAATCGATGATCGATGACAGGTTTCCCGAACCTGCACCTGAACCTGATCACCCGGACCAGATACCCGACGGCCGAGACCTGAGACCTGAAAGAAATGTCCCCCGCCAATCCTCCGGTCTCCGGTTTCCCTTGGCTCGACCGCGTGCCTAACAGCCAACACCTGCCCTGGGTAGGGACGGCTCCCGGCGGGCGCGGAGAGCCCGCCCTACCCGCGAGGCGCGGGTTCGCGCGGGGGCTCAACCCGCCCCGAGACAGCTAGGTCAGCACGCCGTGCTGACCC
>JBKCKE010000191.1:0-5858 GCA_046301395.1 Verrucomicrobiota bacterium
CTCGCGCGTCTTGATCCAGAGATCGCTCTCCTTGAAAAGTTTGCCGGAGATGCTCTGCACGGCGTCACCGAACGACTCGACCGGCATGCGCTGGCCCTTAGGCGATTCGTTGAAGGCCTTGGCGACCTCGACGATCTTGGCGGAGACTTCCTTGGGGTCGTCGTCCTCGAGCAGCTGGACGACCCATCCGGTCAGATCCTTGGGCAGGCCCTCCTCCGGCTCGCTGACCAGGACGAGCATCTGCTTCTTCGCCGGCTTCTCGCGCTCGACGGCCTCCTCGGCCACGGCATCACGGATCTGGTTCAGGATCTCGGCGGCCACGCGTACGTCGACTCCGCTCTCCTTCAGGATTTTCTGGACGATATCGATGTCTACCTTGGCCATAGGCCACCAAGAGACTCCAACCCTCCCACCGAGGGAAGCCGGAGTTATTCCCAGCACGGGTAGAGGTCGCCAATCAAAGGGAAACCGGAGACCGGAAAGCATGCTTCGGTCATACGCAACCTCGCCAGCCGTCCGTTTCCCCCATGGTGCCCCCCTTTTTTTATCCTGCCTCTCCCTATACTCGATACTCCATACTCAATACTCTCGCATCTGCACCTTTGCACAGGCCGCAGGCCGATTTGCACTTTTGCACCTAGGACAGCACGTGGTGCTGTCCCTACCCCCCTGCTGGTCTCTGTTGCTCCCGTCGCTCCTTTCCCTCTTAACCCCCTCGTGCCGGAGCATACCAAAGTCATGGGCAAGGAGTGGGCGGAGGCCCGCCGCGAGGCCAACGTGGCCCGGCTCAGGGCGACCCTGGCCACGGCCTTGGCGGGACGAACCGGCATCACCTTCGAGCTCGGCTGCGGACACGGTCACTGGCTGGCGGCTTACGCGGCCGCCCATCCGACGGAATTCTGCGTGGGTATCGACCTGATCACCCATCGAGTGGAACGCTCCGTGCGCAAGCAGACCCTCGGTAAGCTGGACAATGTCATCTTCCTCAAGGCCGAGGCTACGGAGTTCCTCGAAGCCCTGCCGGCGCAAGTAAGCCTCTCCAAGATCTTCATCCTGTATCCGGATCCGTGGCCGAAGAAGAAGCATCACAAGAACCGCTTCATCAGCCCGGAGAATCTCGACCTGCTGGCCTCCCGCGCGGCCGCCGAGACCCAGCTGCACTTCCGGACGGATAACGCGGACTACTTCGGCTGGACGCAGGAGCATCTCGCCGCGCACCCGCGCTGGCGCATCGAGCCGGAAGTCGTCTGGCCGTTCGAGCAGAAGACGTTCTTCGAGGAGCGGATGAAAGACCGTCGGGATGTGTTCGCCCGGCTCGTGAAGTAAAAGTTGCTCATTTGTGACGAGGTAAGTGCCTCATAAATAGCAAGTAAAAGGACGTAATCCTTTCCCTTGCATCGTGTGGCCTCAGACCTACTCATAAAAGGCGTGAAGCCATTCCGCCACACCCGCATCACTTTCACCATCGGGCCTGCGACCGAATCCGAGGCGCAATTGGAGGCCATCATCAAGGCTGGCGCGAATGTCGTCCGCCTCAACATGGCGCACGCCGACCACGCCTGGGTGCGCACCATCGTCGCCCGCGTCCGAGATGTCAGCGGCCGCCTGAAGAAGGAGCTGGCGGTGATGATGGACATCAAAGGCCCGGAAATCCGCACGGGTGCCCGCAAGGAAGCCACCCAGCTCGCCGTCGACCAGATCGTCGACGTCACTGGCTCCGAAACCGCCCAGGCCGAGGGCGACATCCTCGTCATCCCGACCAACTACCCGAAGATGATCACCGCCGTGCCCGTGGGCGGCGTGGTGCTCGTCGACAACGGCCTCATCCAGCTGCGTGTGCTCGAGCAGAAGAAGGACCGCCTCCGCTGCAAGGTCGAGCAGCCCGGCCCGCTCGGCAGCCGCCGCCACATCAATCTCCCCGGCGTGAAGGTGGACCTCCCCGCCCGCACCGACAAGGACCGCGCCGACGTCGCCGTCGGCTGCGAAGTCGGCGTCGACTTCTACGCCCTGTCGTTCGTCCGCGAAGCGGCCGACGTCCACGCGCTCCGCGCCCTGCTCGCCCAGCATTCCTCCAACGCGCACATCATCTCGAAGATCGAAGACCAGTCAGCCATCGCGCACCTCGGTTCGATCCTCGAGGCCACCGACGCCCTGATGGTCGCCCGCGGCGACCTCGGCATCGAGATCCCCTACGAGACCCTCCCGCTCGTCCAGCGCCAGGCCGTCGCCATGGCCATCGCCCGCCGTAAGCCCGTCATCGTCGCGACGCACATGCTCGAGTCGATGATCCACGCCCCGGTCCCGACGCGCGCCGAGGTGACCGACGTCTCCAACGCGGTGCTCGAGATGGCCGACTCGGTCATGCTCTCCGGCGAGACCACGACCGGCAAGCACCCCATCCGCTGCGTCGACGTGATGACCCGCATCGCGACCACCACCGAGCGCGAACTGCCGCGCGTGCTTTCCGCCGAACAGCTCAACGAGACCCCCAAGGTGAAGCTGCTCCGCGCCGCCGCGGGCCTCGCCCAGGACCTCGGCAACACCGGCATCATCGCCTTCACCCGCAACGGCGACGTTCCCCGCACGCTCTCCTCGCTCCGCGCCATCGGCTGCCCGATCTACGCGTTCATGGAAGAGACGCACGTCCACCGGAAGATGAGCCTGCTCTGGGGCGTCGAATCCTTCCAGATGAAGTTCGAGCCCAAGGCCGAGGATAACATCACCTTGGCGCTGGAACGCCTGCGCGACGAAGGCCTGTGCGAGCCCGGCCAGGTGCTCGTCATCGTGACGAACGTGATCCTCGGTCCGACTGTCATCGACTCCGTCCAGCTCCGCGCCGTCCCGGCCCGCTGAAGGTAGGGATGCGATGACATCGCATCCGTCCGCCTGCAGATAATGCGGCGGCCTTGAGGTCAGCTAAGCACCGACGATTCCGCGCATGCGGTATCAAACGGCGGCGATGGCAATCGCCGCCCTACCCGTCCACGAATCGGCGCCCGTAAGCTATGAGTTTCCGACCGCTAACCGCTATCCGCTAATCTGGAAATACCGGCGGGCCAGGGCCTGCGTGCCGGCGTCGCCTTCGCCGGCGGCGACGACTTCCGCGTAGAGTTTCGCGGCGAGTTCCAGGCCGGGCAGGCTGACCTTCTGCTCGCGGCAGACGTCGAGCGCCAGGCCGATGTCTTTCACGAAGTGCTTCACGTAGAAGCCCGGCGCGAAGTCGCCCTTGAGCACGCGCGGGGCGAGGTTGAGCAACGCCCAGCTCGACGCGCCACCGCCCGAGATCGAACGTAGCGTGGTCTCGAGGTTGAGTCCCGTCGCACGGGCGAAGGCCAGGGCCTCGGCCATGGCGATCATGCCGGAGGCGATGCCGATCTGGTTCGCGAGCTTGCAGAGCTGACCCGTGCCGGAGGCGCCCTGGAGCACGATCGTCTTACCCATCGCGGCGAAGACCGGCTGGGCGAAATCAAAATCCTGCTGCGCGCCGCCGGCCATGATGGTCAACGTGCCTTCGCGCGCGCCACGGTCACCACCGGAGACGGGAGCGTCGAGCGGACAGAAGCCTTTCGTCACCGCCTCGGCGGCGAGCGAACGGGCGAGCGCCGGGCTCGAGGTGGTCATGTCGATGAGCACGCAGCCGGGCTTGGCGGCGGACATGAAGCCCTGCGGACCGCGCCAGACCTCTTCGACGTCGTTGGGGTAGCCGACCATCGAGATCGCGATATCCGCGCCGCGGGCAGACTCTGCCGGCGAGGAAGCCCACTTCACGCCAAGCGCCAGTAGGCCGTCGGCCTTGGCCTTGGTGCGGGTGTAGACCGTGACCTCATGGCCGGCCTTGAGCAGGTTGGCGACCATGCCCTGCCCCATCACTCCCGTGCCGACGAACGCGATTTTCATGGGGCAAATGAAAACAGAAGAGAGGACTGAGTCGAGGACAGCATCGAGGGCTGAATTGAATCCGGCAGGGTCGGGACCGCGTCACGACATAGCCACCTTCATCCTAGGTGTCGGGCTTCGGCTATCGGCTTACCCGCTGTAACTAGGTCAGCACGCAGTGCTGACCCTACCCCGAGGCAAGTTTCCAACCGCCTCAACCTAATACGTCCCTACCTACCGCTTGCCCTCCGCGGCCGAATCGCCGAACCTCGGTGCACATGGATTCGGCCCCGCTCACGATCTCGGACCTCGCGGATGTCCTCAAAGGACATCTCAACGGGATGGGCACCCTCGAGGTGACCGGCGAGATCTCGGGCTACAAGACCTACCCCTCCGGCCATCACTACTTCGCGCTGAAGGACAGCGAAGCCAAGGTGGACTGCGTCCTCTACTCCTACCAGGCGCGCTGGCTGAAGTCGCCGCTCCGCGAAGGCATGAAGGTCGTGGCGAAGGCGAAGGCCGACTTCTACGGCAAGACCGGCAAGTGCTCGCTCATCATCGAGACGATCAAGCCCGCCGGCGAAGGCGACCTCTTCCAGAAATTCAAGGAGCTGCAGGCCAAGCTGAAAGCCGAAGGCCTCTTCGAAGACGAACTCAAGCGTCCCTTACCCGAATTTCCGAAGACGGTGGCGTTCGTGACCTCCGAGATCGGCGCGGTCTGGCATGACTTCACCGAAGTGCTCAAGACCCGCGGTTGGAGCGGCACGGCCTGGCTCGTGCCGGCACGCGTGCAGGGCGAGAGCTGCCCCGGATCGGTCATCAACGGCCTGAAGCTCGCCAACGAGATCCCCGGCATCGACCTCATCGTCGTTGGCCGCGGCGGAGGCTCGATGGAAGACCTCTGGGGCTTCAACGACGAAGCGCTCGTGCGCGCCGTCCGCGCTAGCCGTACGCCGGTCATTTCCGCCGTGGGCCACCAGACCGACTTCACTCTCTGCGACTTCGCCGCCGATAAGCGCGCCGAGACGCCGACGGCCGCGGCTGAGCTGATCGTCTCGGGTCAGATCAAGTTGCGCGAGCGGATCAAACTGCTCGCGGCCGAGCTGGCCCGCCACTCGCCCAAGGCGAAGCTGCAGTCCCTCTACCAAGACCTCGACCTCCTCAACGAACGCCTTGACGGCGCCGCGCAGGAAATCCTCGCCGATACCCGCCACCGGCTTTCGGAGCTCGGCGGCGAACTCCATCGTCTCTCCCCCAAGGCGCGCCTCAGCGTGACGCGCGAGAAACTCGGTCAGCTCGGCAAACGCCTGCGTTCGGCCGGCTTCGAATCGATCCTCTCCCGCGGCTACGCGATCGTGCGCGATGC
This sequence comes from Verrucomicrobiota bacterium, assembly GCA_046301395.1. Lineage (GTDB taxonomy): Bacteria > Verrucomicrobiota > Verrucomicrobiia > Opitutales > UBA953 > UBA953. The sequence goes on from JBKCKE010000191.1 coordinate 5,243, forward strand.
GGACGGCATCGTCATCACCGGCCACGAGGCGGTGACGAAGGGCCGGAAGCTGCGCCTGAAGTTCGGCGACGGCGAAGCCGACGCCACCGGCGGGTAGGGCTGACCAGCCACGGTCAGCCGTTCGGTTGAGCGAGGGCGCTCAACCCTACCACGCGACACCGAGGACAGCACGTGGTGCTGTCCCTACCTCGAGACAGACGATCAGTAGGCCTTCGCCATCACCACGCGGCGAGGGCTGGGCTCGCCGGTGACCACGCACTTGCCCGGCTCGTCCTTGGCGTCGAGCGGGATGCAACGGATGGTGACCTTGAGCTCTTCCTTGAGGCGCTTTTCGACGGCCTTGGAGCCGTTCCAGTGGCAGAGCGCGAAGCCGCCGTGGATCTCCGGACGCTCCGGGGTCTTGGCGGTGAAGTAGGCCTTCAGTTCTTCGAAGGTATCAATCTCGCGGGTGTTGGCGGCCCGATGCGCCTTGGCGCGGGCGAGGAGGTTGTCCTGGATGGACTGCAGGCGCTCGACCACGGTGGCGACGAACTCGGCGCGGGGGATGCCGGCCTTCTCGCCGGTGTCGCGACGGGCGACGAAGACGGCGTTGGCCGCGAAGTCACGCGGGCCGACT
>JBKCKE010000192.1:0-5051 GCA_046301395.1 Verrucomicrobiota bacterium
CCCGCATCCGTCGCCTCGAGGTAGGGTCAGCACTACGTGCTGACCTAGCCGCCTCGGGTAGCGACGCGTCCGCTGTCTCTCGGTAGGGTCGGGACCGCGTCACGACATAGCTGTCTTCGGTTAGGATTGAGCTCCCTCCAGCCCTCGAGCCCTCCGGTCCTCGAGTCCTCGCGCCTCATTCGCCCGCCTAATGCTCCGCCCTCCGTAGTCATAAGTTACTTATGCCTTCCGGACCGGCCCCGCGCCCCTTGCGCCCGCGACGCGGAAATGTCAGTCTAGAACTTTATACAACAATATCACCCTGCTCTTTCGCATCCTCTTCATGGCCCTCTCCAGCACAAAAATCCGACCTTTCTTCAAAACTATCGCCGCCATCGTGGGAGGCTTCAGCCTCGCGCTCGTGATCGCTTACCTCGCCGACAAACTTACGGCGCCAGTGCCGAAAGCCATCGTTGTTCAGACCGACGTGGCCGACGCATCACCCGGGCTCACGAAACAGGAGACCCCACCTCCCTTGACCGAGAAGGAGATCGCCGAACGGCTCGATTGGGAACTCTACGGCTATTCGCGCCCTTGGCGCCATCGGTTACGCGTGCTGATGGAACGCGGCGACGGCTGCCTGCTCAGCAACTTCCGGACGGATTTCGTCGAAGACTTCAAGGCCGCCTTTGGTGCGCGTATCTGCAAGGAAGAACAACCGGAACCCGGCTCCGACCTGATCCAGTCGGCGGTGCTGGAGGCGCTCGGCGAAATCCTGACCAAGGACGGTGTCGCCCGGAGGGTGACCTTCGCGGAGCTTCCCGGAAATCCCGACAACCTGCCCAATCGCGCCTACGCCTGCTACTTCAAGTCGCTCGCCGCCGACCGTGAGCTCGCGATCAAGCACATGGACGACCTTCTCGCGCTGCCGGCGGAAGAACGACTGGCGCTTAACGCGATCGCGAAATACCGCCGCGCCCGCCTGAAGATGTCGCTCGAGGATTGGGACAGGCTGGACGATGCCGCGGTGAAGGAGCGCCTGAAGTCCATCCGCGAAGATCTGGGTTCGGTCGCCCTGCATGCCCGCGAAGGCTCGCTCGATCCGGCGAAGATCAGCGAGAACGCCGTCTACTGGATCGCCTACTCGTGCTCGATGATCCTGCCGACCGAACGCCTGGTCCGGCTGGGCGAGGCCGATTTCGGCGGAGCCCTCCGAGCCTATCTCCGCATGCCGCGCCGAGGCCAGGCCAATGCCGTCAACTCGTGCCTGTGGATGGCGAGCAAACTGAGCGCCGATGGTTATTTCGAAGGCGTAGTCGCCGATCCGGACCTTCGTCAGCTCATGACGTTATTCCTCACGGCCGGCGGGGGGAACGATACCGAAAACATGATCGCATCGGACATCCTCACCGATCGGCGTGTGGCCTGGCTCGACGCCCTCGCCAAGGCGAAGGTCGAACCATCCTTTGCTCCCGCCCATGTCGCCATGCTCCAGTACGCCGTCGGCCGATGGCAGGATTGCCGTCGCACGGCCGAAAGCCTCGGTCCCGACGAACCGCTGCGCAAACTTCTGCTCTCCCGCTGCCAGCTTCGGCTGGAAGGCGACCTTGCCGCCTCCCGTCGTCTGCTCGCTCCCGACCTCGCCGCGACCGCGCCGACCGCCGCCGATGGCAAGCCTCACGGGCCCGTGACCGGTGATTTCGATTATCCGACGATCATTAGCCTGCAGGAAAAACCGGAGCTCGTTGCGCGCATCGAAGGCGAACTGGGGATGATCGCCCTGGCGAACGGGAACTTCGCGGATGCCCTCACCCGCTTCGAGAACGGAGCCTATGGCGTCGAAGCGCTCTACGTCGCGGAATGCCTGCTGACCATCGATGAACTCAAGGCGCACGTGGATCGTCGGCGCGCCGAGAAGAAACCTCTGATCACGCTCGACGGCCGGTGGAACGAGCCGCTGATCAACCTCGAGCAGGAATTAGGATCCCGTCTGATGCGCGCCGGTCGACTCGAGGAAGCCTTGGACTATGTCGACCCGGCGATCCGGAACAAGGCCACCCAATACGTGCTGCTTCGTCGCGGAGCCGAACGCACGGATCTCGGCGACCGCTCTCGCGCCGATTCCTATTGGCGCTGCGCCCTCGCCATTCGCGAGATCGGGGAACAGGTGCTGCATGCCCCTTATGGGCTCAGCTGGGCGAGCGGCGGTTCCTGGTATGTCGGCTACAGCGCCGTTCCTCGCACCCGACACGGACTCCGCTTGGACGACCGGCCTCTGCCTTCCATGAAACGGGTCGGCGCGAGCCAAGCGGAAATCCGCCTCATCGAAGAGTGGCAGGTTCGTTATATCGAGAACCCTGACCTCTCCGAACGAGACGCCCGTTATGCCAGCTTCCGGCACGCGCTCGAAGCGGTCCGGCTGCTGCCTGACAACGACCCGGCCGGCGCCGAGATCCTGCAATACGCCGGCAACCTCCTCAAATACCGTGAACCCAAGGCGGCCGTGCCCGCCTATCGGTTGCTGGTGACCCGCTTCCCTCAGACGCCTTACGGCCAGCACGCGGTCGCCAAGAAATGGTTCTCCGCAGAACGCCCCGAGCCCTCGGCCGACCTCCTCAGTAAGTAATCACGACGACTCCATTTCTCATCCATCATCAATCATCATCCATCGTTAATCAGTCACCCCTGATGCGCCCCTACGTCCGACCCCTCGTCGTCACCTTCTCCGCCTTCGGCCTGGCCTGCCTGTTTTCCTACGCAGCCATCGCCCTCACCGAACCTTCTCCGGTCCTTCCCGCCGGCAAAGCCAACGCCGGAACCGATTCCGCCGCCAAGCAGAACCCGGAGCTCAGCCCAGAAGCATCCTTCGCGCAGGCCAAGCTCGAGGCGGCCGGAGGCGACCCCGAAAAGCTCCTCGCCCTGGCAAACTGCTACCTCATCGGCTACGGAACCGAGCGTGATCCAGCGGAGGCGGCGCGATTGCACAAACTGGGCGCCGAAAAGGGCGACGCCTTATGCCAATCACGCTTCGGCCGCGATCTTCTCTACGGCGTCGGCGTCAAGAAGGACGTGGCCGCGGGCATCATCTGGTTACGTAAGGCGGCGGATCAGAACCAACCTGACGCAGAATACGCCTTGCACATGCTCTATGAGGACGACGAAGAGATCAAGGCCGACCTCCCAGAGGCCCGCAAATGGCTGTTACGCGCCGCGGAGCACGGCCATCATGGTGCGCGGGCGGACCTCGCCGAGGAGATCATCAACGCGAAGGACCAGAAACGGTTCAAGGCCGTGGCGACCTGGGTCCGGGATGGAGCCATGGCCGGCCACGATCGCTCCGCCCACATCATGTCGTTCGTCTACGAGGAAGGACTGGGTACGCCGGTTGACCCGGTGGAATCGATGGCCTGGCGTCTGATCTTCCTCAACGTTTCCGATGAACTTGAACCGAAGATGTTCAAGGCAGACTACGAGGCCCTCACGCCGGAGCAGCAGGCGCAGGCGGAGAAGCGGGCGCGCGAACTATCCGGCAAACGGGAGTACCAGTCTCCCTTCGCCCGCGATCCCGCCGAACTGGCCGCCGAACTCAAGGAGTTCACCGAGACCAAAGCCCGCGCGGAGAAAGGGGAGGCCGAAGCCCAGCACCATCTCGCGTACTTGCTGGAAGAGGGTCTCGGCACGAAACCGGATGCGACCGAGGCCGCGAAGTGGTGCCGCAAATCGGCCGAACAAGGCTATGCCGAAGCGCAATATTCCCTGGCTCAGACCCTACGCATCGGCGACGAAGTGGCCCCGGACATGAAGGAGGCATTCCAATGGTACATGAAGGCAGCCCAGCAGGGCCACAAAGAGGCCGAATACTCTCTGAGTATCTGCTATTTCAGGGGCGATGGCGTCGCCGTCGACCTCAAGGAATCCCGCCGATGGTCCCTGATCGCCGCGGAGCACGGCGTACCCGGATCCCAATGCCACGTAGGCCTGGATTACTACGGAGAGGAACCTGATCCGGCCAAGGACACCCTCGCCGCCCGCTGGTTTCGCAAAGCCGCCGAACAGCTTCACCCGGGCGGCGCCTTCTTCCTCGGCCGCTGCTACCTGAATGGACGCGGCGTCCCCAAGGACCGAATCGAGGGTGCGGCTTGGATGTTCACCTGCGCCAAGGGGATGGGTGAAGAACATCAGGACACCCTTCAGAAAATCCTCATGGAATTTTCCGAAGAAGAGATCAAGCAGGCGGACAAGCGCGGGCGAGAAATTCTCGCCGAGTGCCGGAGCAAGCTGAAAACCGAAGAAGAGAAGTAACCCTTTGTCACCACGCACCATCTGGTCAACCAAGCCCCCCGGGCCTCTCACTTCGGCCCTCGTGCCCTCCTGCCCTCGACTCCCCCTTGTCCACGTGTCACCGTGCCCACGTGCCCCCTCTTGCGCCTAGCGCAAGCACCCCCTCTTACGACGCTTCGCGTCGCAAGTTAGAATCCAATGATCGTCATCGTCCCCTGGCTGACCTGCGTGGCTTCGACACCCAAGATCCAGCGTTCTTCATAGTCCGGACCCCATGAGTCGGACACGGCGACCTCGCCGGTCTGCTTATTGTACCCGACGATCATGCAGACGTGACCTTCGTTGCGGTTGGGCTGCAGGGGCTTCTGGCCTTTGCGCGCATCGGCGACTGCCTTCTTCCACGCGGCCGGATCCGTCATGCCCTGACGCTCCTTGGTGCGGCCGTTGGCGATCTCATTGTACTCCTTGGTGGAGAACATGGCCCACATGATCGGCAGGCCTTGGTCGATATATTTATCGACGGTGCCGGGATCGACCTTGATGCTGACGGTCTCGATCTTCCGATAAGCGCCGGTGACCGCGGCCTTCGCGCCGTTGGCGATGGCGACGACCGAAGTGCCCCCGCCCGCGCCACTCTGTCCGGCCATGGCAAGGACATACATGTCCGCCGGGACGCCCATGTAGCGCATGGCGCGCTCCCACGTGGCCGGCACGCAATATCCCTTGGGGCCTTGGTTCACCATCGGTATGTCCTTGCCATGGCCGGACAGAGTGGCGCGGGCGGGGGCACT
>JBKCKE010000193.1:0-2646 GCA_046301395.1 Verrucomicrobiota bacterium
GGCGTGGGGGTGGGGGGGGGGCGCGGTTCGGTTGCGAAATTGGTCAAAAAACGAGGGGTGGCAAGGACGGAGGCGGTAAAAGGGCATAAAAGTGCCCTTTTTGACGCGGCTCAGTCGTTTGGAGTCCCGAAAACTCGAAAAAGGCCCTTATTCGCCGTCTTTGGCCAACCCTAGGCGCCGGAACCACTTCCGCTGCTTCCGGACCAAGGCCCAGGTGTCCAAGTTGATCCGCTCGGCGAGTCCGGAGCGGGCGACCCGTTTCCCGCCCTCCAGCCAGTCCATGACGGCCCGATAGCCCACGGCGCGGGAGGAAGTCAGCTCCGGGTCGAGTCCCATGGCCAGCAGGCGCTCGGCTTCTTCGATGATGCCCTGCGTGAGCATGAGCTCCGTCCGCGCGGCGATCCTGGCTTTGAGTTCCGCGTCCGGTCGCTCCAGCAGCTCGAACGTGACCGGGTGGTCGGCGAAGGGACCTCGGCGCGTCAGGAACTCATCGCGCAGGGAGTCGAGGCTGCGCCCGGAGGCGAGGCGACGTTCCAAGGCCTTGGCGACCCGGATGGGATTCTGAAGGTCGAGCCAGTCGGGCAGCTTCGGGCCTTCGAGTTCGCGGAGTCGCAGTAAGAGCGAGGCGAGTCCTTGGCGGTGGAGCGTGCGCACTTCCTCGGCGACCGCCGACGGAATTTCCAGCTCGTCGGTCACGGGTCCGAAGAAAGCCGCCAGATAGAAGCCGCTGCCGCCCGTCACCAGGACGCGCTTGCCGCGGGCGTGCGCGCCGGCGATGGCCGTGCGGGCCATGTCGACGTATTGCGAGACGGAGTAGCGTTCGCTCGGGTCGACGAGGTCGAGGCCGTGGTGCCGGACGCGGCGTTGTTCCTCGGCGGTCGGCTTGGCCGAACCGACGTCCATGCCGCGATAGACGCACACCGAATCGCACGAGATGATCTCGGCGTCGTGCTGCTCCGCCCAGCGCAGGGCGGTCTCCGTCTTGCCGACGGCGGTCGGTCCCGTCAGGACGTGGATCGCTGGCGCGGACGCGGTCATCAGCCGCGCTTGGCCCACTCGAGGAAGTAGGACAGCAGGATCAGCGCGGCGGGCGAAGTGAGCACCATGCTGTCGATGAGGTCGAGCGCGCCGCCGATGCCGGGAATCGTCGCGCCGGAATCCTTGGCGCCCGCGAGCCGCTTGAACACGGACTCCACGAGGTCGGAGGGGATGCTCAGCACCGCGATCGGCAGGGCCATGACGGCCGCCTTCCAAGGAACCATGAAACTCACGCCGACGGCGTCGCGCAGCAGCCAGGCGTAGAGACCGGAGACCAGCGCGGAGCAGGCGAGTCCGCTGGCGCAGCCTTCCCAGCTCTTGGCGGGACTGATGCTCGGGGCGATCTTGTGCTTGCCGAAGGGGACGCCGAAGAGGAGGCCGCCGACATCGGTGAACTTCGTGGCGACGAACACCCAGACGACGTAGTAAAGCCCGACCGACTGGGTCGTGAGCAGCTGGCCTTCCTTCATGCGCGCGATGGCGATGAGCGAGGCCAGCATGAAGGGCAGGTAGGCGAAGCCGTAGAGCGTGGGGAAGCGGCGCAGGAGCGTCGGCACTTCGCCGGGGTGACGCAGCAAGGACAGCAGGTGGGCGCCGATGAGCAGGGCGCCGATCGTCAGCACGACGTGGGTGCGCGCCTGTTCGGGGGCGAAGAAGAAGAGGGCGAAGTGCAGGGTGAACCCGGCGACAATGCCGGAAAGGCTCGGCCGACGCACGCCGGGGATCCGTTGCGCGAGGGAATAAAATTCATACTGCGCCGCGCCGATGATCAACGCGAGCAGGCCGAACGACGCCTGTTCGGCGACCGAGAAGAACCCGCCGATCCAGATGACGAGTCCGACGACGACCCAGAGGCCGATGGTGCTGAGGGCGCGGTCTTTCATGCTTGGGCGGGGGTCTGGACTTGGGCGCCGGTCATGCCGAAGCGGCGTTCGCGCCTGGCGTATTCGGCGAGGGCGAGCTGGAGCTGGGCCTTGTCGAAGTCGGGCCAGAAGACGGACGCGAAGACGATCTCGGCGTAGGCGGACTGCAGGAGCAGGAAGTTGCTCAGGCGGAATTCACCCGAGGTGCGGATGATGAGGTCCGGATCGGGCAGGCCGGCGGTCTGCAGGCGGGCTTCGACGGCGGACCAGGCCACGGCTTCCGGCGCGCGCTTGCCGGCGGCGACATCGGCGGCGAGCGAGCGGGCGGCGGCGACGATCTCCTGGCGGGCGCCGTAGTTGAGCGCGACGACGAGGTTGAAGGCGGTGTTGTCCTTGCTCGACTTGATCACGTCCTCGAGCGGCGAGCGGGCAAAGTCGGGCAGGGCGGTGATGTCACCGATGACGTGCAGGCGTACGTTGCGCTTCTCCAGGCGGGCGAGGTGCGCGCGCAGAATCCATTCGCCGAGCTTGAAGAGCCCGCTGACCTCTTCGAGCGGGCGTTTCCAGTTCTCGGCGGAGAACGCGAAGACGGTGAGCGTGTTGACGCCGGCGTCGATGCAGGCGTCGACGGTCTCGATCAGGCGTTCGGCGCCCCGTCGATGGCCTTCGAGGCGGGGCAGGCCCTTCGCGGCGGCCCAGCGGCCGTTGCCGTCCATGATGATACCGATATGCCGCGGAGGGGCGG
>JBKCKE010000194.1:0-3516 GCA_046301395.1 Verrucomicrobiota bacterium
CGAGATCTGCGGTCTCCCGCGCAAGGACCGGCTGGACGGGACGAGCCTGCTGCCGGTGCTCCGAGATCCGGCGGTCACGGTCAAAGACGCGGCCTTCACGCAGCACCCGCGGCCGGCTTATTTCGACCGCACCAAGGACGGACGCCCGACGACCATGGGTTACTCCGTGCGCACCAAGGAGGGCCGCTACACCGAATGGCGGGATTGGACGACGGGCCAGCCCGTCGCCCGTGAGTTCTACGCCGCCGCGGACGAACCGGCCGAGACCGTCAACCGCATCAACGACCCGACCCATGCCGGCTCCGTGGGCGCCATGGAGAAGATGCTCCAGGCCACCCACCCTCGCGTAGGTCACTGACGCCACCAGCTTGGGTAGGGCTGACCACCCTTGGTCAGCCGCGGTTGAGCGAGGGCGCTCAACCCTACCCGATGCAACTAGGTCGATCGTTCGCCGCAGGGCGAACCTAGGTAGGGGCACGATTCATCGTGCACTCCTAATACGGAGGGCGCGGCGTAGCCACGCCCCTACCCTCGGCCGCCCTGCGGCGGCCGTCCTAGGGTCAGCACGCAGTGCTGCCCCTACCTCGAGACAGGCGGATGCGATGTCATCGCATCCCTACCCACTGCCACGAACTAACCTCGCACCCACGGTGCAGATGGACATACTGGAGCGTAATCCCATGCGCTCCCTTCTCCTCCTCGCCCTCGTGTCCATCTCGGCCTTCGCCGAAGACGTCCCCACGAAGATGACCGTCCGCGGCAAGGAGCTCTACCGCGAAGATTTCACCCAGCCGCTCGCCAAACACACCGGCAAGCCGAACGGCTACGCCAGCGGTTTCAACGGCTGGCTGATCCACGGCACCGGACCGGAATCGCGCGGAGGTCAGTGGAAGCAGGTCGACGGACGTTTCCAAGGCTCCGAGAACCCGCAGGTGAAGCACCCGGCCACGGCTTCGTACGGCCTCCAGTTCCAGAACATCATCCTGCAATGCCAGGTCCGCCTGGAAGACGTCGAACTCGACAAGGATCCGGCCCACGGCCGCAAGGCGCGCTACCTCCAGCTCCGCGCGACGAACGAGAAGTCCTACCTCTGCAGCCTGAACGTCAACGGCGGCGGCTTCACGATCAATAAGGACGACAACGACCGCGACGGACCGGATAAGCTCGAGGCCCTCGCCCGCCACAAGAAGACGCTCGCCGTCGGCCAGTGGCATACCGTCCTCATCGAGATCATGGGTGACGAAATGGTCGCGACCGTCGACGGGCACGCCATCACCGGTCGCCACCCGGCCATCGCGCAACTCAAGCATAGCTTCATGATCGTCACCGGCCCCGAAGGCTCCGTCCGCGACCTCCATCTCTGGGAAGCCAAGCCGAACGCCGACTGGCCCATGACCCGCGCCGTCATGGCCGCAGAGAATAATCCGGTGGCGCCGGCTAAAAAGTAAGCGCGGCGGCATAGCCGCCGCGAGGGGACACGTGGGCAAGGTGACACGGTGACAAGGGGAGAGTCATCAATCAAAGGGAGACCGGAAACCGGATAGGATGCAGCGGGGATATATTTCAGGTCTCAGGTCTCGGCTACAGGTTCGGGCGCGGGCATCAGGTACGGGTGCAGGCCCCGGGACCAGTACCTGAACCTGAACACCTGAACCGGATACCCGACGGCTGAGACCCGTGACCTGAAAAAGGACCCCAGCCAATCATCCGGTTTCCGGTCTCCCTTTGTTCTACCTGCATACCTACCCGAGTCACTCTATGCACAGCATAGCCCGGTCTTAATCCATTCAGTCCTCCATTCAGTCCTCAACGCAGTCATCGACTCAGGCCTCCACCTCCGCTATCTTTCTCCCGTGGACCTCTTCTTCACCGCCGTCGCGGCGGTCATGCTCTACCTGCACAGCCTGCGGGATTTCGCCCGCGAGGTGACCAAGCTCGGCGGCGAGCGCCTCCGCAACGGATTACGTCAGGCCACGGAGAACCGTTTCGTCGGCGCGCTGACCGGAGCGGTCGGCGCGGCGCTGGTGCAATCTTCGTCGGTGGTGAACTTCGTGACGATGGGCCTGGCCGAGCAGAAGGTCATGACGATGCGCCAAGCCTGGACGGTCATGATCGGCGCCAACATCGGCACGACCGTGACCGCCTGGCTCATCGCCTTCAAATTCACGGGGATAGGCCCCGTGCTCATCACCTTGGGCGGACTCTGGTCCCTGATGGGTCCGCGCGACCTGCGTCCCTACGGACGACCGATCTTCCACTTCGGCCTGATCTTCTTGGCGCTCGGGCTCATCAGTTCAACGCTCCTCCCGCTGGCCCAGACTCCTGAAGTGCTGGCCTGGCGCGATACCCTCTCCACGCCGCTGCGCGCGCTGATCTTCGGCGCGGCCCTCACGATGCTCGTGCAGTCCTCGTCGGTCGTCGTCGGCCTGACCGTCCTCTCGGTCGCCGGCGGACTACTCGATCCGACGCTCTCCATCTGGGTGGTCGTCGGCGCCAATCTCGGCACGGGCTGGGTGGCGCTCATCACCGCTTCCGCCCTCGGGGCTTTCGCGCGCCGACTCGCCCTCTTCAACGCCGGCCTCGACCTCGCCGGTCTGGCGCTCTTCGTGACGGTGCTCCAGTTCGCCATCCGCCCCCTGCTCGCGATGATCGACGAGCCCGGCCTGAAGGTCGCGTTCGTCCATTCGGCCTTCAATCTCTCCGCCGCGACCCTCGCCCTCATCCTCCTCCCTAGGCTCTGGCGCTACCTCGAACGGTATGTGCCGAAATCCGAGGTAGGTATTAGCGGTTAGCGGTTGGCGGTTGGGACGATGCCTCGAGGTAGGGTCAGCACTGCGTGCTGACCTAGCTGTCTTGGGTAGGGCTGACCACCCTTGGTCAGCCGCGGTTGAGCGAGGGCGCTCAACCCTACCTCGATACATCCACGCCTCAACCGTTCGCCGCAGGGCGAACCAGGGTAGGGGCACGATTCATCGTGCACTCCGCATCAGGAGGGCGCGGCGTAGCCACGCCCCTACCTTCGGCCGCCCTGCGGCGGCCGTTCTAGGTCAGCACGCAGTGCTGACCCTACCCACGTCAGGTGGTGGCGGTTAGCGGTTGGCGGTTAGGAAATCACACGGACTCAAGAGGAGACCGGAAACCGGATGATTGGCTACGGATCTTGATATCCCCGCTGCATCCTATCCGGTTTCCGGTCTCCCTTTGATTGATGGCTCTCCCCTTGTCACCTTGTCACCGTGCCCACGTGTCCCCTCGCGCGCTTAAGCGCGATCCGGCCAACGGATCAACAGGTCAACTGGTGCGCCTTATCCATTCAGCCCTCCATTCAGTCCTCAACGCAGTCCTCTATTCAGTCCTCAACACATCCCCGCGCTCACGCGCGCGCCGTCGCATCTACCAACAACCAGGCCCAGGTGGCGACGACGCCGTCCGGACGTGCATTGAGGCGATCGTAGTCACGAAGGAGCGCCTTCAGCTCGGACGGCGAGAAACGCGGATCGCCGGTCACGCCGCTGC
>JBKCKE010000195.1:0-4694 GCA_046301395.1 Verrucomicrobiota bacterium
GTTCCGCTCGTCGGTGGCGCCCAGAACGTCCTCGGGCCGAAGGACCACAAGGTCCGCACCATCCGCATCCAAGCCTCCGGCTCCGCGGTCTCCGAGCAGTTCGTCCGCGGCTTTGTCGCCCTGCGCGAAGGCGAGTCCTTCTCCAAGGAGGCCGTCGCCAGCACCGTCCGCTCCCTTTACGCGACCGGCCGTTTCGCCCAGGCTTCGGTCGAGCCGGTCCTCGATCCGAAGACCGGCGAGGTCGACGTCCTCGTCACCGTGGAACCCCGCCCGATTCTCAAGGGCATCGAATACATCGGTGGCGACGGTCTCGTCGGCGCCGACGCCTCTTGGTTCGGCGGCGAAGAACTCCAGGACATGCGTCTGGGTGAGCCCCTCGACATGGCCCAGCTGCGTCGCGCCGAGGTCAAACTGCAGGAGTCGCTCCGCAAGAAGCGTCCCTTCACCCGCGTCTCTTCCCAGCTCCGCGACGTCCCCGGAGGCAAGATGGTGTCCGTCGTCGTGAACGAAGGCATCGAGCTCAAGATCGACACGTATCGTTTCGAAGGTGCGAAGGCTTTCGACCGTTTCGAGCTTTGGAGCGATGCCGGTCTCTCCACCAGCGAGTACCGCTGGTACAAGTGGTCGTGGATGCTCGGGACGGGCCGCCTCGACCCCGAGCAATATCGCGACGACTGCCGCAAACTCCGCGAGTTCTACCGCTCCAAGGGCTACCTGGACGTCCAGGTCGAGGATGCCGATCCCGAGAAGGTCTGCGTCGTCAAGGATGTCAGCGGCTCCACTGGCTGGCTCGACGTCGTCTTCAAACTCAGCGAGGGCCGTCGCTACACCGTCGGCGCCTTGGCCATCGAGGGCAACCGTCTCGGCGCCGCCGATCCGCTCTTCGCCGAAGCCGCGCTCCGCAAGGTCGTGGCCGAGCCTTCCCTCCGCCGGGGCGCTCATCCGGTCGAGTTCGACCAGCTGAAGTCCGGCGAAGCCTTCGCCGTCCCGGCCATCGAGGCCGCCGCCGACAAGCTCAAGGAATACTATGGCCAGATGGGTTACATCAACGCCCGCGTCGAGACGGTCCGCAAGCCGGACCTGACGACCGGCGCCATCGACGTCCGTTTCATCATCGAAGAAGGGCAGCGCCATACCGTCCGCGCCGTCGAGATCCAGGGCAACACGAAGACCCGTTCCACCGCCATCGCGCGCGAACTGGCGCTCGGACCTGGCGAAGTCTTCGACCTCGCCCGCACCCGCGTCTCCGAGGCTCGCCTCCGCAACACGCAGTTCTTCCAGGAAGTCCGCGTGGCCCCCGTGCCGACGCCCGTCCCCGGCCAGAGCGACCTCCGCGTCACCGTCAAGGAAGGCCCGACCGGCCAGGTCAGCTTCGGCGCGGGCTTCAGCACCGTCGAAGGCCTCGTCGGCTTCGTCGAATACTCCGAGGCTAATTTCGACTTCTCCAATCCGGAAGGCTGGTACCGCGGTGACGGCCAGAAGTTCCGCGTGCGTCTCTCGGTCGGCAGCCTGACCAACTCCTTCGAACACTCCTTCGAAGAGCCGGCCCTCTGGGAGCGCGACCTCGCCGTGGGTTACTCCATCGAGCGCCGTTTCGCCGGCTTCGCTTCCGCCGATTACGCGGTGCTCACCGAAGGGGTGAACCTCTACGCCCGTCGCCGCGTCTTCGGTAACGTCGAAGGCCGCGTCGGTTACAACCTGCGCCGCGTGTCCGTCGACAACGTGAGCTCCACGGCGCCCGCCGAAGTGGTCGCCGAGGGCGCCGCCGGCGGCAAGGTGATCTCCGCGATCTCCGCCTCGCTCATCTACGATACCCGCGACGAGTTCAACTTCCCGACGCGTGGTTCGCGCATCTCGCTCACCGAGGAACTCGCCGGCAACGGCTTCGGCGGCGACCTGAAGTATCTCCGTTCCGAGCTCCGCACCGGCCGCTGGTTCCTGCTCTCTCCGACCGCCGAGCAGACCATCGGCGTCGTCGGCCGCGTGGGTCTGCTCACCGGCACCGCCGGCCAGCTGCCGTTCTACGAACGCTTCTACCTCGGCGGCGCCTACGACATGCGTGGCTTCAACTTCAACGACGTCGGCGGTTACTCGACCTATGACACGCAGTTCGGCAATGAACCGATGGGCGGCCTGACCTACGGCTTCTTCAGCGCGGAATACACGATCAAGGTGGCCGACAACCTCCGTTTCGCCGCCTTCTATGACCACGGCCTGGTCAATCGGGGCGAGAGCGACTTCGCCCTGTCCGAATCGAATTCCAGCTACGGCGTCGGCATGCGCATCCTCCTCGGCGGAGCCGTCATGCGCCTCGACTTCGGCTTCCCGCTGCAGATGACCCAGGTCCCGGTCGGCCAGCCTAACGCCGGCGCCACCGTCAACGAGGACGGGATGAAGTTCAACTTCAGCTTCGGCACGGTGTTTTGATTGCCAACCCTCCGCCTAACCGCTTCTTAATTCCTATCCATATGAAGTCCTTCTTCACGCTCCTCCTCGCCTCCGCTTCCGTCTTCGCCGCCGCCCCTAATGTCGGCCTCATCGACGAACAGGAGATCTTCAAGACCTACGCCAAGGCCGCGGACCTGCAGGCCGAGATCCGCAAGTCCGAGGAATCCGCCCAGGCTTCCGTCGGCGAGCGCGTCAAGGTCGTCGAACAGCTCCAGGCCGACCTCGTCGCCGCCCAGAAGCGCGGTCAGGACCCGATGCTCAGCGACAACGGCAAGAAGGCCGTCGAGGCCGAGCTCCAGCAGAAGAACGGCGTCTTCCAGCAGCGTCGCGCCGAGCTCCAGAACTTCGTCAACGAAGCCCGCGGCGCCATCCAGCAGCGCGTGGGTGAGATGAACAAGCAGATCCTCGCCGATGCCCGGACGCAGGCCGAGAAGGTCGCCAAGGCCAAGGGTCTCCAGCTCGTCCTGGGCAAGAGCCAGGCTTTCTTCGCCGACGCTTCCTTGGACATCACGCAGGACGTCATCAAGGAACTCAACGCAGCCTACAAGGCCGCCGCCCCCGCCGCGCCTGCCGCCGGCGACAAGCCTGCCGCCGCGCCTGCCACCGCCCCCGACGCACCTGCCGCTGGCGACAAGCCTGCCGCCAAGTAAGACTCTGCCGCGCCCCTGCCAGTCAGGGGCGCTTCATTTAGGACCATGCTGACTTATTTCCCCAACCCCCAACTCGCCCCCCTCACTGGGGCCGAATCCGTCGAGGGGGCCTGCGCCGGTCCGATCACCGGCGTCGCCGCCTTGGCGGAAGCGACTTCCGCCGATCTGTCTTTCCTCGGTAACTCCAAGTACGCCGACGCCGTGGCCGCCTCACGCGCCGGCGCGATCCTCGTGCCCGTCGCTTTCACGGGCAAGCCGGCCGCCGGCCAGGCTTTCCTGCGCGTCGCCAATCCTTCCTATGCGCTCGCCCTGTTCTGCGGCGTGCTCGAAGCGCGCCTCTGGCCGCGCCCTCCGGCGGGCGTTCATGCCACCGCCGTCGTCGCGCCCTCCGCCAAGGTCGATTCCTCCGCCCACGTCGGCCCCCTCTGCGTCATCGGTGAAGGAGCGGTCGTCGCCGCCGGCGCGGTCCTCGAGGCCCGCTGCCATGTCGGCCCGTACGCGTCGGTCGGTGCTGATTGCTGGCTCAAGCCCGGCGTCGTCGTCGGCGACTACTGCGTCCTCGGTGCCCGCTGCCGGATCCAGTCCGGCGCCGTCATCGGCTCCGACGGTTTCGGTTACGAGCCCGTCAACGGTGAGATCCGCCGGATCCCGCAGATCGTCAACGTGGTCCTCGAAGACGACGTCGTGGTCGGCGCCAACTCGACCCTCGACCGCGCCCGCTTCAGCCAGACGGTGGTCGGGCGGGGCACCAAGATCGATAATCTCGTCCAGATCGCCCACAACGTGCGCATCGGCCGCCAGTGCCTCATCACCGCGCAGGTCGGTATCGCCGGCAGCACGACCCTCGGCGACCATTGCGTCCTCGGCGGTCAGTCCGGCGTGGCCGGCCACCTCACCCTCGGAGACCGCGTCAAGTTGGGCGCCCAGACGGGCCTGTTCGAGGACGTACCCGCCGACGGCTTCATGAACGGCACGCCCGCCGTACCTTTCGGACTGGAGCGGCGTCTGGTCGTCCTTTCGCGTCGTCTGCCCGATTTGTTCAAAAAGGTTGATTCGCTGACCGCCTCCTTGGACTCTGCTAAACGCTAACCGACATGAGCCTACCTGAGATGAAGATTTTCACCGGCAACGCCAACCCGGCGCTGGCCAAGGAAATCTGCGAACATCTCGGCGTCCCGCTCGGCACCGCGACCGTCAACCGTTTCCCCGATGGCGAGACGTTCGTGCAGATCAACGAGAACATCCGCGGCTGCGACGTCTACGTGATCCAGCCGACCTGCGCGCCGGCCAACGACCGCATCATGGAGCTGCTGATCATGATCGACGCGCTGCGCCGCGCTTCCGCCGCGCGCATCACGGCCGTGATCCCGTTCTTCGGTTACGCCCGTCAGGATCGCAAGGACAAGCCCCGCGTGCCGATCACGGCCAAGCTCGTCGCCAACCTGCTCACCGCCGCCGGCGCCAACCGCGTGCTGACGGTCGACCTGCACGCCCAGCAGATCCAGGGTTTCTTCGACATCCCGGTGGATCATCTCTACGCCGCCCCGGTCATGTACCAGTATTTGAAGCAGAAACAGATCGCGGACCTGGTGGTGG
>JBKCKE010000196.1:0-4512 GCA_046301395.1 Verrucomicrobiota bacterium
GCTCGAGAAGGCCACCGAACTCCTCGAGGTCGACAAGACGATCGTCCATGACCGCCTGCGGAAGCTGATGGAAGAAAACGCCGTCGGCGTGCTCTCCACGCGTGGCGTGCGCCTCGTGCAGCTCCGCCTCCAAGAGAAGGCCGAGAAGTCCATCGCCGCCTCGATCCAGCGCTTCCTCGCCACGCCTTCGGGCCTGCCGACCATCGTCGCCGAGAAGGCCGTCGAATGGGCCCAGACCCGCGCCGGCTTCGCCTTCTCGCCCGCGCAGGCGGCCGGCGTGATGATGGCGCTGCAGAACAAGGTCACCGTCCTCACCGGCGGTCCTGGCACGGGTAAGACGACCATCCTCAAGGCCCTCTGCGACATCCTGGGCGCCAAACGCGTGCGCATGGCCCTGGGCGCGCCGACGGGCCGCGCGGCGAAGCGCATGACCGAAGCCACGCGCGTGCAGGCCTCGACGATCCACCGCCTGCTCAAGTTCGATCCGGCGGAAGGCGGCTTCACCGCCAACGCCGAGAACCCGCTCGCGACGGACTTCGTCATCATCGACGAATCCTCGATGTTGGACACCAAGCTCGCCGCGGCCCTGCTGCGCGCGGTGCCCGGCACGGCCCACGTGTTGCTCGTCGGCGACGTCAACCAGCTCCCGTCCGTCGGCGCGGGCAACGTCCTCGGCGACCTCATCGATTCCGGCGCGGCCGCGGTCACGCGCCTCGACACGGTCTTCCGTCAGGGCGCCCGCAGCGGCATCGTCACGGTCGCCCACGGCATCCTGCACGCCGATACTTCGCCGCCGACCCCGGTCGAGGATCCGACCAAGCTCGATTTCACCCAGGACATCCACTTCGTGCGCGTCGACGACCCCGAGGCCTGCGTGGCGATGGTCACGAAGCTCTGCTGCGACATCCTTCCGAAGGCGCTGCGCTTCGATCCGCTGCGCGACATCCAGGTGCTGGCGCCGATGCATAAGGGCACGGGCGGCATCCAGGCCTTCAACCAGGCCCTGCAAGGCCGCCTGCGCGGCGCCGACGCCCGCCCGGGCCGCATCCAGCCGGGCGACAAGGTCATCCAGACCCGTAACAACTACGACAAGAACGTCTTCAACGGCGACTTCGGCGTCGTGCTCGGCCAGAACGAAGAAGGTACGCTGCTGATCGACTTCGACGGCGCGCGTGTCGAGCTCGAACGCGGCGAACAGGGCGACCTGCACCTCGCTTACGCGGTGAGCATCCACAAGTCGCAGGGCTCGGAATTCCCGGCCGTGGTCGTGCCCCTGCTCCGCCAGCACAGCATCATGCTCGCGCGTAATCTCGTCTACACCGCCGTCACGCGCGGACGTAAGCAGGTCATCCTCGTCGGCGACCCCACCGCCTATGCGATGGCGGTGCGCAATGCTTCGGACTCGCGTCGCATCACCGGACTCCTGCCCCGCCTGCGCGGCGAGGAATGATCAGAGTCGCACGCGCATCGTCCCGCGCGTGACGCCGAGCTGGTTGAGGACCTTGAGGTCGTTCCAGAGCGCAGTGCCGTCGATATCGCCCTTCAGCAGGGCCTGATACTTCTCGAGCGTGCGGGCGACGGTGGCGGCGTCTTCGTCCACGAATTCGACGCGGAAGCGACGGACGCCCAACGCGAGCAGCTGGGTGACGTATTCGGCGCCGGTCTGGGCGCGCGAGTTGAAGAGCGTGTTCCGGCAGCCGGCATCGGCCTTGAGGATGTGCTCGGCGCCGACGCGATCGCGCAGCTTGACGCGGTGCTTCTCACACGGGCGGCCGCAGTCGCGGTAGTCCTTGCCCTTGGAGAGGAAGGTACAGAACACGCAGTGCTCCATATGGAACATCGGCATATGCTGATGGACCGTGACCTCGAACCATTCCGGCGGGGCGGACTGGAAGAGCGCGGTGACCTGCTCGGAGTTGAGGTCGTACGAGACCGTCAGGCCTTCGAGGGCGTGCTCGCGCATGAGCCACTCGGCGGTCAGGCCGTTGGCGACGTTGAGGGAGAAGTCGGCGCGGAGGCGCTTGCCCTTGAAGGCGCGCAGATCCTCGTGATTGCGGACGAGGTAGCCGTCGGCCTCGCAGGAGAGGACGATCTCGCTGATGCGCCCTTCGCCCTGCTTGTGGATGCGCGGGCCCATGGCCCAGAACTCGACCTTGCGGCCGGCTTCCTGCTCGTAGGCGCGCACGCGCGTCACGGCGGCGCGGAATTTCTTCGGGTCTTCGTATTCCGCGTAGATCACGCGGGCGCCGCTCGCAAGGGCGGGCTCGAGCTGCTCCGGTTCGCGGATGACGACGACGATCTCGGCCTCGCCCGGGCGCTTCGGTTCGAAGGGGGCGACCTTAGTGGCCTCTTCCTCGTAAGGCAGGAGCGTCCAGCGGAGCGGCTGGCTGCGGAGCTTCGAGATCTGTTCGGCGAGGTCGCGACGAAGGCGATTCAGCTCGCTGACCGGGATGATGAGGGCGCCCTCGAGGTCGGCCTGGAGTTCGCCCATTTCGAAACCTGTGTCGCCGAGGCGGCCCAGCTGATCGCGGAGCGTGGTGACGTCCATCGGACGCTTCTCGGCCACGGCGCAGGGCATCGTGGTCTCGCCGGCGACGACGTGTCCTTCGCCGTCGTTGAATTCGACGCGGAGGGGCTGGCCGAGACGGCCGATGACCTTGGCGTGGAGCGGGCGGCGGAAGTTGGCCTTCTCGCGGTCCCAGGAATCATGCAGACGTTTGTCCAGCTCCTGATCCTTGGTCTTCCAGAGGATCGCGCCGGGCTTCACCAGCGACCAGTCGACGTCTTCGCGGCCGAAGCGGACGAACGTCAGGCCGCCGCGGGCGGGCTCGAGTCCGTGGACGAAGCCGCCCTGCTCGCGTTCGGCCGGCTTGCCTTGGTCGAAGACCACGCCGTCGCCGGGCTTGAGGGGGCCTTCGAGGCGCATCGTCACGCCGTTGGAGGCGACGTCGACGACCGTGCCGAGGTAGGCGCCTCGCTTCTTGCCGAAGCGGGCGTGGACGAGTTGCTGGTTGTCGATGCCGCGGAGCCAGCCCGTATGCAGGCCGCGCGAGAAGGTCATCTGCATCGCGTAGTCTTCTTCCTGGCGGACCTGGAGCGCCGCACGGTCAGCGTCGGCGCCCTTGGCGAAAGCGTCCCAGGCGGCGTCCACCGCGCGACGGTAGGCCTTAGTGATGGCGGCAACGTATTCAGGGGACTTCAGGCGGCCCTCGATCTTCAGGGAGCGGATGCCGGCGCGGATCAGGTCGGGCACGACTTCGATGCCGGCGAGGTCCTGCGGTGAGAGGAGATAGGCTTTGTCACCGAGGTCACGGACCACGCCGTCGACCACGAGTTCGTAAGGCAGGCGGCAGGCCTGGGCGCATTCGCCGCGGTTGGCCGAGCGCCCGCCGAGCGATTCGCTGGTCAGGCACTGACCGGAATAAGCGACGCAGAGCGCGCCATGGACGAAGACTTCGAGATCGAGGGGTTCGCCGTGGGCGGCCTGTTCCGTCTGCATCTTCTGCATCTCCGGGATCGAGACCTCGCGACCGAGGACGGCGAGCGAAGCACCGAGGCCGCGGGCGTAATCGACGCCCGCCGCGCTCGTGACCGTCATCTGCGTCGAAGCGTGGATCGGGAAGTCGGGGGAGATCCGGCGGATGAGGCGGCAGATACCAGGATCCTGGACGATGGCGGCGTCGACGCCCGCCGCGACGATCGAGCGGAGCGTGCGCGCGGCTTCGGCCAGTTCGTCCGGGAAGATCAGCGTATTGAAGGTCACGTAGCCCTTCACGCCGCGGCCGTGCAGGTAGGCCATGAGTTCAGGCAGGTCGGCCTCTTCGAAGTTCTTGGCCCGGACGCGGGCGTTGAAGCGGCCGATGCCGAAGAACACCGCGTCGGCGCCGTTCTCGACCGCCGCGCGGACGCAGTCCCATTCGCCGGCCGGGGCGAGGACTTCGGGCTTACGAAGGGAGGAGAGGAGGCTGGTGGCGGACACGTGGACAGGTAGGCACAGTCCGCCCTTCCCTGCAAAGAGCAATTCAGCCCCCGGACCGGCCGGAAGGCGCTTCCGGGATTGCCCCGGGGCAGCCTTCCCGCCCTAATCGAACCCATGTCCGACAAGCTCGAAGAAATCTTCCAGATGCAGCAGGCGCTCAACAAGCGCATCGGCGTCGAAACCGCCGGCATGACCGAGGAGGAAAAGATCAAATGGGTCCTCAACTACCTCCGCGCCATGCAGCAGGAGATGGCCGAGCTGACCGACTCCGTACCCTGGAAGTGGTGGGCCAAGTACCAGAAGTTCGACGAGCAGAACGCCCGCGTCGAGGTCATCGACCTCTTCCACTTCCTGATCTCCATCGCCCAGGTCCTCGGCATGTCCGCGGATGACGTCTACCAGGCCTACCTGAAGAAGAACGCCGTGAACCACCAGCGGCAGGAAAGCGGCTACGTGAAGAAGGACGAGACGGACTCGAAGCACATCTGACCGCGGCAATCCGCGCCCAAGTCTTCGGTAATAGGTTAGAGCCC
>JBKCKE010000197.1:0-2339 GCA_046301395.1 Verrucomicrobiota bacterium
CGGGTAGGGGCGCGTCGGCGACGCGTCCGTCCTACCTGTCCCCTGGTCGCCGCATGGTGGCCGCAGGGTGGGGGCAGGACTACGCCATGACCTCAGCCCCGGTCGCGACACCGTCGCGCCCCTACCACGATACCTCTAAGCCATGACGCGGTCCCGATTCTACCCCTTGCCTGGATCACCCGAAGGGGTGGCGCCCTGGCCCCAGGGCGCGGGCCGGATCCTATGTTATTTATAGTTCTTCAACTATCTGTTCTTGAGCCGCGCCTGTGCGGTGTTAGTGCATACCTATGCCCCCCGTCGCCAACCCGCTCACCAAAGTCCGTAAGCGCCTCGAATCCTGCTGCTTCGGCCCCGCCAACTCCAAGAACCTGCCGAAGGACAAGGATAAGGTCACCGATCCGAACGCTCACCTGAGCTTCTACCGAAACCTCGTGCCGATCCAGCGTGAGATCGTCCCGAAGATCGACGAAGCCTTGGACCTGGCGTGCGAGCGCCTCGGTCTCAAGCGCGATAACGTCCATGGATTCGTCCGTGCTAATCCCGAGATCAACGCCTTCTGTCGTCCGGGCATTCGCGGGAACGCGGTTGTCTTCGTCAATTCCGGGATGATCGAGCGCCTCTCGATGGAGGAGCTTGTCTATGTCATGGGGCACGAGCTCGGTCACTATATCATGCCGTTGCCTACCCTGAGCGTACCTGACGGCCAGGGGGGCACCCGGCCGGCCAGCATGGAGGACGCCGTCGTCCACCGTAAGCTTGAGATCAGCATGGACCGCTTCGGTCTGGTCGCCTGCCGCGACCTGCAGGTCGCCTGTTCGGCGGCCCTTAAGATCCAGTCCGGTCTCGGCGCCGAGCACATCCGGAATGATTTCACCGTCTTCGCTCAGGAGACGATCAAAGGCTACGTCCGCGACTACAAGGAGTATGAAGGCGAGGCCTTCTCATCCCATCCGGCCGCCTATGCCCGCATCCGGGCCCTGTATCACTACTCGCAGAGCGAGGAGTATCTTGACCTCATCGGCCAGAAGGGCGGCCGTCCCCATGCGGAGGTCGATGCGGAGGTCGCCAAGGACCTTGATGCCACCCTCGATTTCTATGCCGTGAAACTCATGGAGGAGGCGGTCGAGAAGTTCTCTCATGCCGTGGCCGCGCTGCATCTGGAAATGGAGGGCAAAATCGAGCTGTCCCGACACACGATCGAGCGCCGCTTCACCCCTGATGCCAAGACGGTCCAGTCTTTGGCTGCGGACCTGAGTTCGCTGCCGCCCGAGGAGCGCCCCAAGGCCGCCTCCGCCAAGTTCGAGCAGCTCATCCACCTGATCATCAACCGCTGTCCCTATACCATGACCGCGCACTTCGAGGAGCTGCTCCCTAAGTTGGAAGGCACCAAGGTCCATGGCTTCGCTTCTGATCTGGCAAAGCATTTCCACGAGGGGCTCAAGGCCCAACGAGGCTTCTGAGCTTCGCGGCTAATGTCATGCCTGTGAGGTAGGGCGGGCTCTCCGGGCGCGCCGTGTAGGGACGCGTCGCGCCGCTTCCGACTTACCCCTTACACCGGTCGCGACACCGTCGCGCCCCTACCACGATACCCCCCTATGTCGTGACGCGGTCCCGACCCTACCCAATCCTGCCACTCGAAGCATTGCCTCTACCTATACTCAATACTCCATATTCGATAATCGCGTATCTCACTT
This sequence comes from Verrucomicrobiota bacterium, assembly GCA_046301395.1. Lineage (GTDB taxonomy): Bacteria > Verrucomicrobiota > Verrucomicrobiia > Opitutales > UBA953 > UBA953. The sequence goes on from JBKCKE010000197.1 coordinate 1,695, forward strand.
TTGCACTTTTGCACAGGCCGCAGGCCGATTTGCACCTTTGCACTGTTAGTCGACGCCTTGTCCCCCTGTCACCGTGCCCACTTGCCCCTTCGCGGCTCTGCAGCGCTCTTGCCAACCGGCCAACTGGCCAACTGGTCAACTGGTCAACTATGTCTTTCAATCCCCCTTGCCCCTTCACACCCCGTCCTTTTAGAAGAGTCTTATGCACGAACTCCCTGAGCCGCCCAAGAAGGGGAAACCCAATCCATGGATCTTGGCTGGGCTTTCCGCCCTGAGCCTTGGCCTGTTGATCATCACCGTAACGGACGGCTCGACGGCCACCAAGAACGAGGAAGCGCTTACCGCCTTGCAGGCCGAAGCCGCGGCGAGGGATGTTGCTTTGAAGTCCAAGATCGACGCCATGGCCTTCGAGATTGCATTGCTGCGAGCCAAGCAAGGTGTTTCTGTGTCGAGCGCTTCTCTACCTGACTCGCACGCATTTCCGAATACTCAGGGCGTGAGTGACGAAGCTAAAATTAGCGACCTGGCTGCTGAACTGGCCAAGCTTCGTGCGGATTCAAAGTCAGATACTGTATCAGCTGAAAAGAATAACGAAGACTTCTTTAAAGGTATACTGAAGGGAAGGCTACTCGGCGAGGCCATTAA
>JBKCKE010000198.1:0-9949 GCA_046301395.1 Verrucomicrobiota bacterium
GCGACGGCCGCCTGGCTGGAAGATGAGCTCGTCACCAGGGCGGATGGCACCGGCTTCGACGCGACCGGCGATGATGCGGCGATGGTCGAAGCGGTAGATGTCGGAGACCGGCAGGCGCAGGGGCAGGCCGGTGAGGTCGTCTTCGTGCGAGAAGGCGTCGAGGGCTTCGGTGACCGTCGGGCCCTTCCACCAAGCCATCTTGGCGGTGCGGTCGACGACGTTCTCGCCGTGCTTGGCGGCGATCGGGATGAAGTGGACGGCGTTCAGGCCGAGGGTCTTCAGGAAGGCGGAGTATTCGGCGACGATCTTCTGGTAGGTCGACTCCGAGTGGTCGACGAGGTCCATCTTGTTCACCAGCACGACGAGCTGCTTTACGCCCAGGAGGGAGAGCAGGAATGCGTGGCGGCGGGACTGGTCCATGACGGCTTCCTTGGCGTCGATGAGGAGGAGGGCGGCGGAGGCGCTGGCGGCGCCGGTCACCATGTTCTTGAGGAACTCCTTGTGGCCCGGGGCGTCGATGATCGCGTAGGCGCGCTGCTTCGTGCGAAAGAAGATGCGCGTGGTGTCGATGGTGATGTTCTGTTCCTGCTCTTCGATCAGGGCGTCGAGGAGGAAGGCGTATTCGAACTCCATGCCTTCGATCGCGCAGTTCCTGCGGACCTGGTCCATCTTGCCGTTGGGCAGGGAGTCGGTGTCATGGAGGAGGCGGCCGACGAAGGTGGACTTACCGTGGTCGACGTGGCCGACGACGACGACGTGCATCTTGCGATGGTCTTCGACGGAGGGAAGGGAGGTGCTCACAGGTTGGGAAAGGGATTGGGTGTTCATCTGGTCAGGTGGCTCACATGAAGCCCTTGGCGCGGAGTTCCTGCATCGAGTTGCGTCCGACGTGGTCCTGGGCGCGACCGGCGCGTTCGCTGGTCTTGGTCAGTTTCAGTTCTTCGATGACCTCGTCGATGTTGCTGGCCGGGCTGTCGACCGGGTGCGTGATCGGATGGCAGCCGAGGGAACGGAAGCGCTTGCCGTTGCGGGCGAAGTAGAGGGTCGGGTTCGGGATGTTCTCGCGGCGGATGTATTCCCAGATGTCGAGTTCGGTCCATTCCAGGAGCGGCTGCACGCGGACGTGGCCGCCGTCGGGGGCGGTGCTGGCGAACTGGCCCCAGAATTCCGGCGGCTGGTCCTTGTAGTCCCAGTTGCCTTCGGCGGAGCGCGGCGAGAACCAGCGTTCCTTGGCGCGGGTCGGGTCTTCGTCGCGGCGGATGCCGGTCACGAGGGCGTCCCACTTGAATTCGTCGATCGCGGCCTTGAACGGGACGGTCTTGAGCTCGTGCGTGACGGTCACCGGGTCGTGCGTGGCGTAACCGATGCCGCGACGGATGGCGTCTTCGTTGACGCGGACAATCAGGTCGATGCCGTGGATGACCTTGGCCTTCTCACGGAACTCATACATTTCCGGGAATTCGTAGGTCGTATCGATGTGCAGGAGCGGGAAGGGGATCTTGCCGCAGAACGCCTTACGGGCGAGCCAGATGAGGACGTTGGAGTCCTTGCCCATGGACCAGGGCATGCAGACGGAGCGGAAGTTGGCGAAGGCTTCGCGGAAGACGTGGATCGACGTCTGTTCGAGGCGCGTCAGGTGGTCGTTTTGGGCGTTGCGGGACATTGGCTGAAGGAAGGTGGGAGCGGTTGGCGGTTAGCGGTTGGCGGTTGGGAGCGCAGAGAGGCTGAGGGAAGGTGAGAGAGGTTGGCGGTTAGCGGATGGCGGTTGGGAGCAAAGTGGGAGTAGAGGGACGGAGGGTGGTTGGGTCTTGGATGTTTCCTATCCGCCAACCGCCAGCCGCTAGCCGCCCAACCCTTTCTTCGTGCGCGTATGGAGGCCGCATTCCTTCTTTTCGAAGCCAGGCCAGCGGCCGCCGCGTTCGTCGCCACCGGAGGTGGGCAGGGTGCAAGGGTAGCAACCGATCGAGCGGTAGCCGCGGTCGTGCAGGACGTTATGAGGCAGGCCGTGTTCCTTGAGGTAGGCCCAGACCTGGTCACGGCTCCAATCGACGAGCGGATTGAGTTTCCAGACGTCGGAGTTGTCGGGACGGGCGGCGAGCGAGAGGAGCGGGGTCACGGAACGCTCGGCACTCTGGTCGCGGCGCATGCCGGTGATCCAGAGATCTAGGTCGAAGAGTTTCTTGCCGAGCGAGTCGACCTTGCGGAGTTCGCAGCACTTCTCCGGATCGCGCTTCCAGAGTTCGGCGCCGTATTGGGCGGCCTGCTGTTCGACCGTCTGGGCGGGGAGGACTTCCTCGACCTTGATGCCGAGATGGGCTTCGAGCTTCGCCTTGAATTCGAGCGTCTCCGGAAAGAGCAGGCCGGTGTTGAGCGTGAAGGCCTGGAGCGGCAGGCCGGCGGTCTTGGCGAGGTGCAGGATGACCACGCCGGCGGGCTGGAAACTCGTGCCGATGCCGGCGCGGGCGCCGAAGGTCTCGTAGGCCCAGCGCAGACGGTCCACCGGCGCCAGCGTCGCGAGACGGGCGTCGAGTTCCGGGATGCGGGCTGGGTCGAGGTCGGCCATCGACTCGCTTAGGCGGCGGGAGCGGCGGGCCAGACGGGAGCCTGGTCGACCCAATCACCGAAGGCCTGGCCGGTCTTGCGCTCCTTGGCATACTGTTTGAACAGTTCGCCGATGAGCACCGGGATTTCGTCGGCCAGCGCGGCTTCCTTCCAGAGGCGGGCGAGGCGGGTGCCTTCGCGGTTGCCGCCGAGCATGATGTTATACTTGCCCGGGGCTTTGCCCACGAGGCCGATCTCGGCGTTGTAAGGACGGGCGCAACCGTTGGGGCAGCCCGTCATGCGCACGACGAGTTCTTCGTTGGCGATGCCGGCCGCAGCCTGGCCTTCTTCGAGCTTCGCGAGGAACTTCGGGAAGACGCGTTCGGATTCGGCGAGGGCGAGACCGCAGGTCGGGAGCGCCGGGCAGGCCATGCCGCGTCCCTTGATCAGGCCCGGGTTGAAGACGATGCCGCAACCATGGTCGTGCAGCAGCTTCTCGATGGCGGCCTTGTCGGCTTCCTTGATGTCTGAGAGGATGAGGTTCTGCGTGGCCGTGAGACGGAAGGTCGGGCCGAACTTCTCGGCGATCGTGCGGAGCGCGGTCTTCAGCTGGTAGCCTTCGGCGTCCTTGACGCGGCCGGTCTCGACGAAGAGGCCGAGGAACCAGTTGCCGTCGAGCTGCTTGAACCAGCCGAAGGCGTCGCCCTGGCCGCGGAAGAGGAAGGCCTTGGCGGCCGGGAGCGGGGCGCCGAGGCGCTTACCGAGTTCGGCGCGGAACCACTCGACGCCCTTTTCCTGCAGGACGTACTTGATGCGGGCGTGCTTGCGGTCGGTGCGGTCACCCCAATCGCGGTGGATGGCGACGACGGCGGCGCCGACTTCGACGAGCTGTTCGCGGGTGATGAAGCCGATGACGTCGGCGAGGCGAGGGTAGGTGGCCTTGTTGCCGTGGGAGGTGCCGAGACCGCCGCCGACGAGCAGGTTGTAGCCGATGAGCTTGCCGTTCTCGACGATGGCCACGAAGCCCATGTCGTTGGTGAAGATGTCGGTGTCGTTGTTCGGCGGGATGGCGAAGCCGGTCTTGAACTTACGCGGCAGGTAGGTCTTGCCGTAGAGCGGGTCCACCGGAGCGCCGGACTCATCCGTGTCGGCGGGCGGGGGCATGTACGGATTGGCCTGGTCGACGGATGCGCGGGCCTTGGCGATCTTCTCGCCGAGACCGAGGTCGACCTGCACGCCGTCCACCCAGATGGAGTGGTAGGCGGTGGTGCGAGGCAGGAGGGCGCGGGTCAGCGTGAACGCGTCTTCGTCGACCTGCACGGCGACGGTGTCGACGGGTGGGTTGGACGGAGCGGTGACATTACGGTTCACGTCGCCGCAGGTGGCGAGGGTGGAGGAGAGGGCTTCGTTGATCGACTTGATCAGCGGACCGATGCCTTTCTGCAGCACGCCGTGGAACTGGAAGGTCTGGCGGGAGGTGATGCGGAGGGTGCCGTTGGCGAAGCGACCGGAGAGCTCGTCGTAGACGAGATACTGGGCGGCCGGGACGATGCCGCCGGTCTGGCGCGTGCGCACCATCACGGAGTACTCCTTGCCGGTCTTACGCTTGTCGCGGTCATCCTGCTGGTAGATGCCGTGGAACTTGATGAACTGCTCGTCGTCGCCGCTGAAGCGGTCGGCCTCAGGGTTGGCGAGGGTTTCGCGAATATTGCCCGAAAGGTCGGGTTTGTCCGCCTTCAGGAGTTCGTTCTTAGCCAGGGGTTTTCCGGAGGTAGGGTCCATGATTTAATACTTGATAAGATGAGTTAGGATTACATAAATAGGGGTCAAGTTTAAATAAATGGTAAATTGTGACATCGGCCGGGTGGTCTTTGTCGGTGCAGGACCCGGTGCCCCGGACCTGATCACCGTCAGGGGGCTACGTCTGCTCCAGAAGGCCGACGTGGTCATCCATGATGCCCTCCCGGGTGATGCCTTGTTGGCGGAGATTCCCGCGTCCACCAAGATCGTCCCGGTCGGCAAGCGCTGCGGCGTGCACTCGATGACCCAGGACGAGATCAACGCCGTGATCGTGCGTGAGTCGCGCCAAGGCGGTCTCATCGTCCGTCTCAAGGGTGGCGACCCGGGTGTCTTCGGACGTCTGGGCGAGGAGATGGACCATCTCGCCGCCCATGGCATTCCTTTCGAAGTCGTCCCGGGCGTCACCGCCGCGACCGCCGCGGGCGCCGACGCCGCGTTCCCGCTGACGCATCGCGGCAAGGCCGCCTCCGTCACTTTCCTCACCGGCCACTGCGCTGACGGCAGCGATCAGAATTGGAAAGCGCACATCGAGACCGGCGCCACGCTCTGTCTGTACATGGGCGCGAAGGCTTTACCGTCCGTGGCCGTGAAGCTCATCGCCGCGGGCGCTCAGGCCGATCTCCCGATCCGTCTACTTTCGAAAGTCTCGCAGGATGGCGCGTCGGACGTGCTTACCACGCTGACCGATCTCGCTGCAGGCAAGGTCGACGTTTCCGTTCTTCCCACACCGCTCATCGCGGTCGTCGGCGCGGTCGTCGCTCCGCCTCGTCATGCCGGCCTCATGGGCCGCATCGCGGCGTTCGCCTGAGTCAGGACTTCTTCCAGGCCTTAGCCCGTAAGAAGAGGAAGAGGACCGTGAAGATCACGGTAAATGCTCCGAGCCAGATCATGAGGCTCGCGCCTGCTCCTTGGTCTTTCGGGGCGGGTATGCTGCCTAAGACGGGCAGCAATCCCGTGGCGAGCAGCGCGGCGATGGCCGCAATCTTGGTGGTCTTGAAATTGGGAGAGTGAAGGTATCGTCGGAAGAGCAGCGCGGGCAGGGCGGGGTGCGTGCCGAGCAGGGGGCTGAGTTTCCATTGCAGACCAGCCGGGGCGTGTTCCTTGGCGATGGTCGCGACGTCCCCGTCGCCGCCGGCATGACGGCCAGGCAGGAGGAAGAGCATCAGGATGACCGCCTCGCCCTTGGCCTGTTGTAGCGCGTCTTCGAGCAGCGGTTCGTTGAAATCATATTCCGGACCATCTCGTCGCTCCATCGAGCAGGCGATCAGTTCGTCGTCCTTCAGGTCGAGTTGATTACGAAGTGCGACGGCGAAGAAGTTGCGGCAACGCGTCACTTCGGGAATCGGGGAGCCGTGATCGCAAAGGTAGACCGTGCCGCTGCCCTTGGTCCAGCCGGTCGACTTGAGGTTATCGATCAGCATACCCCGCAGTTCCGGTCCGAAGAGCGGTTCGCGGATGCTGAGCTTCATCGCGCCGGGCTGGGCGTCGGCGAAGACCTTGGGGAGATATTCGGTGATCGCTCGGCTGGGTCCGATGAAGAGCGGGAGGACCACGATTTCGTCGATACCGTCGAGCTTGGCTTGCTGGACGGCGCCTTCGAAGATGACCGCAGGGACGCCGCCGAGAAGGGCAGGGTCGATCTTGGTCGAGTGCATCGTCGAGACCGGGCGGACTTCACGGCCGATGAGCTTGCCGACTTCCTGAGCCAGTCCGCGCAGGGCCAAGGTCGCCGCGGGTTCGTAGGAACCATTGTCGACGAGGAAGATACGCGTGCCGGGCATGGGGCCTAAGTGAGGGATATTCTTCATATTTGCAACGCAGGGCTGGTGGATTGCGGGTTGCCTCGTTTCGGGGGCGGAGTTTCCTAGGGTGATGCCCCGCCGATTCCTCGCCGTCGTCGCTCTTTGTCTGAGCGCGCTCTCCCTTTCCGCCGCTGACGCCGTCTGGCTGACCGACCTCGATGAAGGCATGAAGGTCGCCAAGGCTGAGAAGAAGGCCATCCTGGTCGACTTCACCGGCAGCGACTGGTGCGGCTGGTGCATCCGTCTGAAGAAGGAAGTCTTCGACCAGAAGGAATTCGCGGCGGCCACCAAGGATTTCGTCCTCGTGGAACTCGACTACCCGCAAAAGAGGCAACAGCCCGCCGAAGAGAAGGCAAAGAACAAGGCGCTGGCCGAGAAGTTCGGCATCGAAGGCTTCCCGACGATCCTGCTGCTCGACGCCAACGGCGAGCCTTTCGCGCAGACCGGCTACGAGGCCGGCGGTCCCGTCAAGTATCTCGCACATCTCGCCGAACTCCTGAGGGCCAACACCGCCGACGGACGTAAGGCTTTCGCCCAAGCCAAGAAGGACGAGGGTATGGTCCGTGCCTACGGCGCCGAGCTCGAGACGATCCTCACCCCGTTCTTCGAGAAGAAGGATCTGGCTGGCGGTGAGGCCGCCCTCGCCCAGTTCATCAAAGCCAAGTCCATGACAGCTGCGACCAAGTTCAGCCTGACCATCAACGCCCGGGTGAGCCTCACGCAGGCCTGCAAACCGGGCGACCTCGCCGCCGTGCTCAAGGTGCTCGATGCGATCATCGCCGAGACACCGGCTGACGTGAAGGAACTTGCCGAGGCGAAGCAGTTCCGCGCCCAGGTCGCCGCCGCGGCCGCCGCCAAGGAAAAGAAGTAATTATCCGATGAAGCTCCTCCTCGCGCTTCCGCTCAGCCTTCTCGCCACGGTCTTGTCGGCCGCCGGGCCGGTCTGGCTTACCGATCTCGACGCCGCTAAAGCGCAAGGGCTCAAAGAGAACAAGCCCGTCTTGGTGGACTTCACCGGCAGCGACTGGTGCCCTCCCTGCAAGTCGTTGCATAAGGTCGTCTTCGAATCGCCGGAGTTCGCCGAGGCGGCCTCTCGCTACGTGCTGGTCGAACTGGATTTCCCGCGCACCAAGCCTCAGACGCCTGAGCTCAAGGCCAAGAACCGCGAGTGGCAGCAGAAGTATGCGGTGAACAGTTTCCCGACCATCCTCTTGCTCGACGCCAAGTCGGGCGATGTCTTCGGTCGCGTCGGCGGTTTCGGCGGACAGACCGCGAAGGAGTATCTGGCCAAACTCGCCACCTATCAGAATACGCCCGAAGGAAAGGCTTCGCTGGCGAAGGAATTGAAGTCCACGACCGAACGTTCGGAGCGTAGCCGCGTGCTTGGCCAGAAGATCAACGAAGCCATCGCCGCGAAGGATTTCAAGGCCGCCGAAGCCGCCCTCGAGGAGATGTTCGCCGATGTCACCGGCACGCGCCGCGCGGTCCTGCCCTTCAACAAGGCCCGCATCCTGGCGATGATCGACCCCTCGGCCAAGGAGCAGGCCCTGAAGCATGTGGACGAAGCGATCAAGCTCGCGGCCGGCGACGAGGCGATGACCCGCTCTTTCAAGGCCTTCCGTGACAAGCTCGCGTCCGCCGAAGCGCCTTCCACGGCGCCTGCGGCCAAGTGACGTTCCTGCTGGTCAGCTAAGCAGCTGGTCCAAAGGCGCCGTGAGGACTTCCTCCGGCGTCTTGCCTTTTTGGCGCAGCTCCCGGATCGACAGGCCGGCGGTACGCTTGGCGAGCCGCTTGCCGTCGGCGTCGACGATCAGGGGCGCGTGCGCCCAGGTCGGGGCCGTCCAGCCGAGCGCACGATAAAGCAGCAGTTGTCGGGCCGTCGAAAGCAGGAGGTCGGCGCCGCGGACGACTTCGGTGATGTCCATGGCATGGTCGTCGGCGACGACGGCGAGTTCGTAGGAGGGGAAGCCGTCCTTCCGCCAGACCAGGAAGTCGCCGAAGTCACGTCCGGCGACGAACGCTTGCGGGCCTTGGAGCGCATCGACGAACGTGATGGTCTCGCCGTCATGGACGCGGAAGCGCCAGTTGGTCTGGCCGGGTTCGCGAGCCTCTCGACCGGCTCCTAAGGGGGCGCGCAGGGCCGGCGGGAAAATCGGCTCGGCATCGTCCTCGGCGTGTGGGGCGGTGAGGCTGCGTTCGACGTCCTTGCGGGACTTGTCGCACGGATAGATCGCACCGGTCGCCTGGAGTCGTGACCAGACGTCGCGGAACCAAGGCAGACGCTCTGACTGCACGTAAGGCGCGTGCGGGCCGCCGACGTCGGGCCCTTCCGTCCATTTCAGCCCAAGCCAGCGGAGGTCTTCGATGGCCGCTGCCGCGAACTCCGGACGACAGCGCCCGGCGTCGAGGTCTTCCGTGCGGTAGAGTAGGGTGCCAGCCGAGGCGCGGGCGGCGGCGAGGGCGAACGTGCGGGCGTGGCCGACGTGCAGGTGGCCGGTGGGCGTCGGGGCTAGCCGTCCGCGGGTCATCAGAGCGGATTACCCGTCGGGATGAACTCCCACTTCACGCCGAACTCCGCGGCCACCGCGGCGGCGAGGGCCTTCACGCCCCAGGTCTCGGTCGCGTAGTGTCCGCAGGGATAGAGGTTCCAGCCCTGTTCGTGGGCTTCGTTGAAATGTTCTTCGCGCAGCTCGCCGGTGATGAGCGTATCACAGTCTTCGGACTTGAGATGCTCGAGGGCGCTGCGGCCGCTGCCGCTGAGGATGGCGATCTTCTTCGGCTGGGCGGAGCCGAACTCGATGCCCTTGTAGGTCTGCGGATAGGAGCCCTTCAGGCGTTTACGCAGGGTGCTGCGCGGGATGCCGCGGCAGATGCAGGCAATCGGCAGGCCCTCGTAATCCACGAACCAGTCGACGACCTTGAGGCCGAGATCCTGGGCGATGAGGGCGTTGTTGCCGATGGCCGGATGGGCGTCGAGCGGCAGGTGGCTGGAGTAGAGGGAGAGGCCGGTCTTCTTCAGCGCGGCCTTGCGGAGGGCGCGGACCTCGCGTTCGGGCGAGACCGGACGCCAGTACATGCCGTGGTGGACGATCAGGAGGTCCACGCCCCGACGGGCGGCTTCGGCGAAGACTTCAGCGCCGGCGTCGACGGCCGCGCCGACTTTGCGGACTGGGCGCGTCCCCTTGTGCTGGAGGCCGTTGCGCGAGCCTTCGAAGTCGGCGATGTTCTTGCCGTTGGTGAGGAGGTCGCAGAAGCGCGCGACCCGGGCGGCGGTGACGGAGGTCTTCACAGTTTCTGGAAGTTCGTAGGCTGGGCGGCCGGACGGGTCAGGGTCGCCGGCTCGAAGGTCTCCGGTGCGAACTTCGCGTCGAGGGCGGCCTCGGTGATACGGAGGAGGTCGGTGTCGCGGCTGGCTTCGTCGCGCACGCTGCATTCGGCCAGCATCCACTGTTCGCCGACCTTGGAGAATTCCTCGACCTGCATCTGGCGGGTCGGTTCACCGCGGGCGTCCTGGCAGATCGCCTGGACGAGCACGCCGTAGACGCTATCGATCGAGAAGGTCACCTTGGCGGGTTCACGTCCGGCTTGGTTCGTCGCTTCGTAGACGTTCACCGGACGACGTCGACGCTCGGTCGTGAGGTATGTCGCTTGAGGCCAATGGGTGAAAGGCATCTGCAGGTCGAACGGTGAGATCAGCAGCCCTTCGGCGAGCGGTACGAGCGGAGCGCGGTCATCGAGTTCTTTGGCCGGGGCGCCTTTGAGCGAAACCCAGACGCGGCGTTCGGTCGCCGACTTGAAGGCGATGA
>JBKCKE010000199.1:0-6046 GCA_046301395.1 Verrucomicrobiota bacterium
GGTCGGCGCGAAGCGCACGGCTTCGAGGCCGTCGAGGCCGGGGGCGGGATGTAGTTCGTCGACGCCGAGGGCGCGACGGTAACCGTCTTCGCTGAGCGGCAGTTTGCGGAGCTCTTCGCGCTCCCAGCGGGTCGGCTGTTCGACGCCTTCGTAGAAGCCTTCGACCGTGACGGCGTTATCGGCGTCGTGGAGCGACGAGCAGAGCTCGGCCAGCGCTTGGATAGGATTATAGACCGCGCCGCCATGGAGGCCGGAGTGCAGGTCGGACTTCGGGCCGGTCAGGCCGACCTCGAGGCCGACGATACCGCGGAGGGCCGTCGTGATGACGATCTGATCGGACGACGGCGAAGCGGTGTCGGAGAGGATGACGCAATCGGCCTCGGAGAGCTCGGCCTTATGGTTGTGCAGGAATTCCGGGAAGCTCGGGGAGCCAATCTCCTCTTCGCCCTCGATCAGGAAGGTGATGCGCAGCGGCAGGTTCGGGCAGCGCTTGAGCAGGCGGGCCAAGGCGACAACCGCGACCAAGTGCGGGCCCTTATTGTCAGCCGTGCCACGTCCCCAGACCTTACCGTCGCGGACGACCGGCTCGAAAGCGGGCGAAGTCCACAGATTCAGCGGGTCGGCCGGCTGGACGTCATAGTGGCCGTAAAGGACGATGTGCGGCCATTCCTTCGGACCGCGGCGACGGCCGAGCACGATCGGGTGGAGGGGCGTCGGGACGACTTCGACCTCGAGGCCGGCCTGCTTGAGCAGCCCGCAGATATGCTCCCGGGCGCCGTCCATCCCCGCCTTGAAAGCCGGGTCGGTGGACACGCTGGCATGCTTCACGTATTCGGTCAGTTCGCGGACGAGATCCATGCCTTCATTAGGCAAGGAACGCGCCGAAGGGCAACCCCTAGAGGCACGACCTGAACTGAGAGTATGGAGTATTGGGTATGGAGTATAGGGGGAGTGCTTGCCTTGGGGTAGGGGCAGCACCGCGTGCTGCCCTAGCTACCTTCGGCCGCCGCATGGTGGCCGGCGGTAGGGACGGTTCTCCGAACCGTCCGCCCCTTGGATCGAATGATCGGCGGGCTCGGAGAGCCCGCCCGACCTCAAGACAACCGCAGCTAAATATCCGGTTTACCCTCGATACCTCTAGGTCGGCACGCAGTGCCGACCCTACCCACTGCATCGCTCGTGCCCTCCGGTCCTCCTGTCCTCGTGCCCTCGCCTTTGCCCCCATACTCCATACTCGATACTCCATACTCTGGAATCTGGAATTTTGTCTTCCCCCTCCCCTCCCCCTTGGGAAGAGTGAACCTATGTCGCCCGCGGAACAGTTGAAGGTCATGAAATCCCGCACCGAGAAATTCATCGGTGAGGCGGAGATCCTTAAGCGCCTCGAAGCCGGCAAGACCCTACGCGTGAAGCTCGGCGTCGACCCGACCCGCCCCGACCTGACCTTCGGCCACATGGTCGTCTTCAACAAGCTCCGCCAGTTCCAGGAACTGGGCCACCAGGCCGTCCTCATCATCGGCGACTACACCACCCGTATCGGCGACCCCACCGGCAAGTCCGAGACGCGCCCCGTGCTTTCCGAGCAGGAGATCGAGGAGAACGCCAAGACCTACCTCGAGCAGGCCTTCAAGATCCTCGACCCCAAGAAGACCGAGGTCCGCCGCAACAGCGAGTGGTTCGGCAAGATGTCGTTCCTCGACGCCCTCCAGCTCAGCCGCCGCATGACCGTCGCGCAGATGCTCGCGCGCGATGACTTCGCCAAGCGTCACGCCTCGAACACCCCCATCTCGATCGTCGAGTTCCTCTACCCGCTCCTCCAGGGCTACGACTCCGTCATGCTCAAGGCCGACATCGAGATCGGCGGCAGCGACCAGCTCTTCAACATGCTCGTCGGCCGCGACCTGCAGGAACAGGACAAGATGGCCCCGCAGGCCGTGCTCGGCATGCCCCTGCTGGTCGGCCTCGACGGCGAGAAGAAGATGTCGAAGTCACTCGGCAACTACATCGCCTTCAACCACGGCGCGAAGGACATGTTCGGTCGCATCATGTCGGTGCCCGACGCCACCATGTGGGTCTACTACGACCTCCTCCTGCTCTCGACGCCGGAAGAGCTCGCCGCGCTCAAGGCGGGCCACCCGATGGAAGCCAAGAAGCAGCTCGCCACGCGCCTGACGGACATGTTCCACGGCACGGGCGCCGGCGCCAAGGAGCGCGCCGAGTTCGAGAACGTCTTCTCCAAGGGCGGCGTCCGCACGGACATGCCCGAGTTCGCCTGGGCCGCCGTCTCCGGTGGCGCGGCCGAAGTCAGCATCGTCGACCTCCTCGCCGCGACCAACCTCTTCCCTTCCAAGAAGGAGATCCGTCGCCTCATCGAAGGCGGCGCGGTCAAGATCGGCGACGACAAGGTCTCCGACCCGTCCCTGAAGGTCGCTCCGCCCTCCGGCGAAATGGTCATTCAGGCCGGCAAGCGGACCTTCGTGAAGGTCAAGTAAGCCGGTCGCTCAGGCCGCCTTTTCGGCGCGGGCCTTGATGATCCGTAGGATGTAGGACTGCAGGTCGTTCATGAGCCACACGGTCCACCACTGGGAGTAGAAGTTGAAACCCGTCGAGAGTCGCTGGTCACTCGCGAGGTGCAGCACGACGCGATCCGGCCCGCGCGCTTCGATCCAATAGGAGCCGTGCAAGACGTCGAAATACGGTCCGCCGATGGTCACGTGTTCATCGAAGGTCGTGGGAGGGATATTCTTCGTGTCGGCCTCGATCGAGAACGACAGGCGCTTGTTCTCCTCCCATTCGGTCACCTTCTCGACGAAGAGCACGTCGCCCTCGAAACGGGCATAGCGGATGGAGCCGACGCCGGTGCCCTCGAGCACGGCCTCGGTCGGACGCGGGAAGCCCAGCCGATGGCTCCACGAAGGGCCGTGCTCGGCTTCGGTGATGCGCGGCACCGAGCGGATCTGCCGCCAGACCTGCGCCGGCGAGGCCGCGATCTCGATCGAAGTATGGGCCGTGCGGATCTCGGTCTCGCGTTCGCGGAGGGATTCCAGTGGCCCGGCGACGAAGGGCAGCAGGGCCACGACGGCCACGCAAAGGCGCTTCGACCCACCCGACGCGCGCAAGTCACGGAGACCGCCCGCGATGATTCCGCCAAGCGAGGACATGAAGCAGACCAGCGGCAGCCAGAGGATGACGCAGATGAGCCCTTCGAGCTGGAAGAGGATCGCCGCCGCCAGGAAGGCGAGGCCGGCGAGCCAAGGCTGGAAGACGCGGCGCACCCAGCTCTTTTCGGACTCCCCGAACCAGATCACCAGGAAGCCGAGCGCCAGCGGCACCAGGAAAATGAAACTCACGCTCATGATGGCCAAGAGCACTCGCAGCGAATCCGTCGAAGGACCCCCCCTCGGGTCGAACATGAGCCGGCAGACCAGCCCGTAGACGACGCCGAGCGCCAGTCCGAGGCGAGCCTGCCGAAAAGGAGTGAGCCAGCGCGGGGTCATGCGGGCGAGTCTGGCCCGGCCGGACCCACGGTCAAGTAAGCGCGGCTTACGCCCGGGAGATTTCGGTCGCGAGCTTCCGCCAAGGATATCCCGACAGGATATTCCAGGCCAGCCAGTGCGGCTCCGGCCACGGACACGGGAGCGTCGCGCCGCGTGACGCCGGCGAAGCAAGCAAGGCGCGAATCCGTTCGTCGAGCCTCGCGGGGCCGTGGAGGGTGTCGGAATGAATCCGACCTCGTTCCGCCAGGACTTTCGCGGCGGCCCGATCTTGAAGCAACGGCGCCACCATTTCCACCAACGGCCGCACGGGCTGGCCCGGCACCGCCTCCCCGAAGCCGACGAGCTGGGGATCACCCCAGATGCCGGGACTCCGGCCGCGCGGCTCGCTCTCGACGGCGATCACCACCGGCACGCCGTGCATCGCGGCCTCCACGGCCGCCGTACCCATCCCGACGAAAACTTCGCAACCCGCGTACAGCGGAGACAACTGCTCGTTGGGCAATGTACCCAAGAAGTCGACCAAGCCGGCGGCATGCGCTTCGGCGACGCGGCGCAGAGTCGGCATGGCGGGACCATCTCCGACCACCACCAGGCGAAGCCCGGGCCGGTGCGCGGCCATCTGGCGGAAGTCCCGGATCAAGCCTTCGACGTAAGCCTTCATCCCGCCGTCGAGACGGCTCACGCTCAGGATATACGGGGCGGCGATGCCCGACGCGGTCGTCCCGCGCTCCGGCATGGAGAATGTCACCGGCTCGACCGAGATGCCCGGCATCGGCACGCCGAGCTGCTTCTCAGCATCGATCGCGCAGGCCGGATTGACGGACAAGAACCGGCCGCGAGCGGCCAGATCGGCCAGCTCCGGGTAGTACGCCTTCCCGCGGACGCCTCTCCAGAATTCGCCGGGACGAGCCAAAGCATCCGCCAGCGCGGGACGTCGGTGGCGCGGAGCCGGGCGGGGCCCGATCGCGAAGAACAGGTGATCAGACGACGGCAGCCGCTCGGAAAGCAGCGACGCCAGGTAGAGCGAAGGCATCCCCGTCGCCTCGATCGAGCTGGGGGCCGAGCCGAGGAGCTCGACCAATTGGTCGGCCACCCGCTCGCCCACGCCGGCCGTCAGCCCGCACTTGGAAAGCAAAGGCTTCGGAAGGTGGATGAGCCGGGCCGTGCGCCGGTAGGCCTCATCCATCGCTCCGGGGAGCGTGATGACCACCGGATCGAGGCCTAGCCGCTTCGCCGACTGCGCCCGCCGCAGGAAGAGATGCTCCCCACCGCCGACCTTATTCTTGTCGTAGATGAAGATGGGGCGACGCATGGCGGGGCGATGGCACCGAACATCGTCCGTAAAAACCGCCACCGCCAGCATCAAAGATTGGCGATAACCAATAAAAACCGTCCCGCCCGGCGACCGGACGCCCGACGGCCGTTGTGCATAAGTCCGCGGATAACCCGCCGGATTAATGCCTTCCCCTGCCCTCCGACGGCTCCCTATTATCACCGTCCCGCATGGCCGACCCGGAAACCATCAGCCGAGACTTCGTGCACCTCCACGTGCATACGGACTACAGCATGCTCGACGGCTGCAGCCGCATCGACCGCCTGATGGAGCGCGCGTGCGACATGAACATGCGTGCGGTGGCGATCACCGACCACGGCAATCTCTTCGGCCTCTTCGATTTCTGGAACGAAGCCAAGCAGCGCTCCAAGGGCGACGTGAAGCTCAAGCCCCTCCTCGGCTGCGAGCTCTACCTCGTCTGGGACCACGCGCTCACCGACAAGCCCGACCGCCGCGAGCACAAGTATTTCCATATGGGCGTGCTCGCCCGTAATTTCAAAGGCTACCAGAACCTCACCAAGCTCGTCTCCGACGCGCACGTCCGCGGCCTGCACTACAAGCCGCGCACCGACCTCGAACAGCTCGCCAAGCACGCCGACGGGCTGATCGGCTTCTCCGGCTGCCTCCAGGGCGTCATCCCCCAGGCCCTCCTCCGCGGCGACTACGAAGCCGCCCGGAAGGCCTGCGGTAAGTTCGTCGAGATCTTCGGGCGCGAGAACTTCGTCATCGAGCTCATGGACCACGGCCTCGAGGAGCAGAAGCGCATCATCGCCGACCTGCTCAAGCTCGCCGGCGAATTCCAGCTCCGCGTCGTCGCCACCAACGACGTCCACTACGTCGATGCCGGCGATTCCGTCGCGCACGATGCGATGCTCTGCATCCAGACCGGCGCCCGCCTGGCCGATGAGCGCCGCATGCGCTATTCCGCCACGGAGTTCTACCTCAAGAGCGAGGCCGAGATGCTCCGCGTCTTCGGCGAGGTCCCTGAGTCCATCAAGAACACCGTCGCCATCGCCGAGATGTGCGACGTCAAGCTGCCGGTCGGCCAGAACAACTACCCGGTCTACATCTTCAGCGAGGGCGTGAAGCCCAAGGCCGCCGACAAGATCGACGCCATCCTCGACGGCTACGAGAAGCTCAAGAACGGCCTGCTCGTCGCCGCCGGCAAGCCGGGCGACTTCGTCATCGAAGCCGAGAAGCGCAAGGGCATGCGGGC
>JBKCKE010000200.1:0-9173 GCA_046301395.1 Verrucomicrobiota bacterium
TCGTGCTTCTCGAAGGACTCAAGGATGGGCTTCCAGCGCTTGGCGAAATCATCGTAGCCCTTCTGGAGGTAGGCCTGGTTGGTGGGCGGGAAGGCGTAGATCGCGTGCCAGATCGAGGAGCCGGTGAAGCCGTTGACGACGGTCTTGCCGGAGCCCTTCGGCTTGTTGGCCATGTACGCCTTGCCGGCGTCGAAGAACTTGCGGGCGGCCTGGGCGGTCAGGGCCATCTCGGCGCACGCGCGCTGGCGGACGCCTTCGGGATTGCCGTCGCCCCAGACGTGGGCGGGCAGGATGCACTGGTGGCGCTCGTCGATGTTGTCACAGGTGGCCTGGCCGACGAGGTGCGAAGAGATCGCCCAGCAACCGAGGTCATGCTTCTTCAGGAGTTCCCAGACGGACTCGACGTAACCCGACTCGTTGACGGCGCGGACGACGTCGAAGTGGTCGCCCCAGCAGGCGAGTTCGACGCCTTCGTAGCCCATGGCTTTGACCTTAGGCAGGAGGTCGGCGATCTTGAGGTCGGCCCACTGGCCGGTGAAGAGGGTAACAGGACGCTGTGACATGGTGATTGGGGGTGAGCCCCCAATGTCAGCCCATCAGCCCACGGGGTTCAAGTGGGCAATGCTCACAGGCCAGAATTTATGCCTTTCGCGACAGCGATTGGCCTAGTTCGGCCTCCAGCTTGTCGTAGGCCGCCCGGAGGGCCGGGTTCGGCTGGACGACGCCCCCCGGGGCCGGGGCGCAGAAAACGGGCTCCAGGTCGGCCATCTTGGCCCCGCAAGCACCCTCGGCGGCGCGGAGCGCGGCGCCCAAAGCGGCGGAATCGGAGACGGCCAGACGCAGGACCGGGGCGCCGAAGACGTCGGCGAAGATCTTGGCGACGGAAGGGTTCTCGGAAGCGCCGCCGGTGAGCAGCAACTGCGTGGTCGGGGTGCCGACCCAGCGGCTATGATAGCGGAGGCTGAGGGCCTGGCCTTCGACGGCGGCGCGTGGCAAGGCGGCCTGGGTGGCGGCGGCGCCGAGGGCGCTGCGACCGGCCGGACGACGCGGCGTGATCTCGGGCTCCTCCATCGGAAGCACGGCGGCAACGGCGGCGGGCGTGGCGTCGACGGCGGCGGAGAAAGCCGGCCAGTCAGCGTGACCGCATTCGCGGCGGATCGCTTCGCGGGCGAGCGAACCGTTACGCACGCAGATGAGGCTCATGCTGCCACCCATCGGATTACCGAAAGCGTGGCCGAGGCCGGCGGAGTCGGTGCGGATGCCTTCGATCGCGGCGAAGAGCGTGTCGCTCGTGCCGAGGCTGATGACGACCTTGCCGGGCTTCGAGGCGCCCATGCCGACGAGGCTGGAAGGATTGTCACCGGTACCGATGACGACCTGGCACTTCGGCGAGAAGCCGTGGCGGGCGACGAAGTAAGCGGAGATACCACCGGCGACGGTCGAGCCGGGGCGGACGGGCGGAAGTTTGGCGGCGAGATCGGGAGCGGTCGCGGCGAGCGCGGCCGGAGCCCAATCAGCCTTGCGGATATCCATCAGGTTCAAGCCCGCGCCGTCACCGGTGTCGATGGCGGCATCCTTGCCGGCGAGCACCGAAGCGAAGAAGGAAGAGACGAGATGGACGCGCTTGGTCTTGGCCCAAGCGGCGGGGTCGAGCTTGGCGAAGCGACGGATCTGCGGGCCCGTGAAACGCATCGTGGCGACGGAGCCGGTAAGGTCGCAGACGGCCTGGTCACCACCGAGGGCGGCGGCGATCTCGGCGCATTCGGCGCCGGTGGACGAGTCCATCCAGATCGGCGAAGAGCGACGGGAGAGGACCGGGGCGATCTTCGCGGAGAGCGACGTGGCGCGATTACCGTCGGCGAGCGCGGCCTCGTAGCCGGCGGCGAGATAGACGCTGCCGTGCTGCTGGCCGGACACGGAGACCGCGTCGACCTGGGAGAGGTCGGTCAGCTTGGCCAGGCGGTCGAGCGCGAGCTCAAGGCCGTCGAGCCAGAGGAGCGGATCGGCGTGCACTTCGCCGCCCTGCCCTCCGCGGAGGAATCCTTCCGGATGTCCGCGGTCGGGGAAGTCGGCGCCGAACGCCGCGCGGGCGCGGGCGACCGTCGTGCCTTTCACCGTGTCCAGCACGAGCGCCGTCGCGCTCTGCGTGGACAGGTCCAGACCGAGGACGATCGCCATGGCCTTAGCGGATGTACTCGTTGATCAGGTTCTCGAGCATCTCCTGACGGCCGGACGCGAGCGTCGGCGCCTTGATGCCCTGGGCGTAGGTATCGAGCTGGGCGAGGGTGACCTTGCCGGACTCGACCTTCTTGCCGATGCCGCTGTCCCAAGAGGAGTAGCGCTTGGCGACGAACTGATCCATCTTGCCGTCCTTGATGACGGCGTGGGCGATCTTGAGGCCGCGGGCGAAGGCGTCCATGCCGCCGATGTGGGCGTGGAAGAGGTCGACCGGCTCGTGCGATTCGCGACGACGCTTGGCGTCGAAGTTGAGGCCGCCCTTGGTGAAGCCTCCCATCTTGAGGATGCGCAGCATGATGTTCGTCGTGAGGTAGAGGTCGGTCGGGAACTGGTCGGTGTCCCAGCCGAGGAGCGTATCGCCGCGGTTGGCGTCGACGGAGCCGAGAGCGTTGGCGCCCATCGCGACTTCCATCTCGTGCTCCATCGTGTGGCCGGCGAGCGTGGCGTGGTTGGTCTCGAGGTTCAGCTTGAAGTGCTTCAGCAGGCCGTATTCACGGAGGAAGTTGAGGCAGGCGGCCGAGTCGGAGTCGTACTGGTGGGTCGAGGGTTCGCGCGGTTTGGGCTCGATGAGGAACTGGCCCTTGAAACCGATCTTCTTCGCGTGGTCGACGGCAAGGTGCAGGAGCGCGGCGAGGTGATCGAGCTCACGCTTCATGTCGGTGTTGACCAGCGTGGCGTAGCCTTCGCGGCCGCCCCAGAACACGTAACCTTCGCCGCCGAGGGCCTTGGTGGCCTCGAGCGCGTGGCGGACCTGGCTGGCGCCGTAGGCGAACACGTCAGCGTTGGGCGAGGTGCCCGCGCCCTGCGCGTAGCGGGGGTGGGAGAAGAGACAGGCGGTGCCCCAGAGGAGCTTCTTTCCGGTGCCCTTCTGGTAGGCCTTCAGCTCCTTCGTGACGCGGGCGAGGTTCGCATGCGTCTCGGCGAGGGTCTTGCCTTCCGGGGCGATGTCGCGGTCATGGAAGCAGTAGAAGTCGATCTGGCACTTCTGGAGGAACTCGAAGAAGACCGGGACGCGACGGAGGGCGTTGTCGAGGGAGTCGGAGCCGTCATCCCAGGGCATGAGGGCGGTGCCGGCGCCGAACGGGTCGGAGAGGCTGTTGCGCATCACGTGCCAGTAGGCCGCGGCGAAGCGCATGTGGTCCTTCATCTTCTTCCCGCCGATCTTCTCGTCCGGGTTGTAGTGCTTGAAGGCGAACGGGTTCTTGGACTTCGATCCTTCGAACTCGATGACCGGGACATTAGGGAAGTGCGACATGTCTGGTAGGAGGGAGGGTTCTGACATTGGAGGCGACCCACCGACTGCCAAGAAAGGAATGGCCCCGACCTATGAACAAAACGACAGGCGGGGAGTCCGCATACAACTGCGCCTTGCGCCCTCGGCGGGGGCGGCTAGGTTGGCGGCATGGAGGTCGTCCACACCATCCCTGAGCTGCGCGCCGCGGTCGCCCGGGCCCGTCAGGCCGGGAAGTCCGTCGGCTTCGTGCCGACCATGGGTTGCCTGCACGAAGGTCACCTCAGCCTCATCCGCCGGGCCAAGCAGGAGACCGGCTACGTGGTGGTCTCGATCTTCGTCAACCCGACCCAGTTCGGGCCCAATGAGGATTTCGCGAAATACCCGCGGACCTTCGAAGACGACCGCCGGGGCTGCGAGGTCGCCGGCGCCAGCCTGATCTTCGCGCCGTCGGCCGCCGACTTCTACCCCGCCGGCGCCTCGACCTGGGTGGACGTCGAAGGCGTCTCCGCCGGTCTCTGCGGCGAATTCCGCCCCGGGCATTTCCGTGGTGTCGCCACCGTGGTCGCGATGCTCTTCAACGCCGCCCAGGCGGACGTCGCCGTCTTCGGCCGCAAGGACCTGCAACAGCTGGCGGTGATCCGCCGCATGGTGCGCGATCTGCACTTCCCCGTCCGAATCATCGCCCACGAGACCATCCGCGAACCCAACGGCGTCGCGATGAGCTCGCGCAACCGTTACCTTTCGGCGGAACAGCTGACGCAGGCGACGGCCATCCCTGCCGCCATGGCAGCCGCGAAGGCGCTGGCCCGCACCGGCGTCACCGACGCCTCCCGCCTGCAGGCCGCCGCGCAAGCGGTCTTGGCCGCGCAGCCTGCGCTGAAGCCCCAGTACTGCGAGATCGTCGACCTCGAGACGATGGCGTCCGTGGCCTCGACCGCCGGAAAAAGCTGCGCGATCGCCATCGCCTGTCATCTGGGCGCGACGCGGCTGATCGACAACGCCGACCTCTGATCAGGCCAGGCTGAGGTAGACCGCGGCCAGCAGGATCAACGCGCCGATGAGCCGGCGGCTCATGATGGCGCCGCCTACCTGCTTCTCGGAGTTGGCGAACCAATGGCCGACGACCCACACCAGCGCCACGCTCCACAGCCCGCGCGTATTGTAGAGGACGTTGGTGACGGTGACCTCGTGGTAGACCGCGATGCAATAGGCGATGCCCATCGCCTGCACGGTCAGCAGGGTGCCGCCTCCGAGCGCCCAGACGACCATCGGCCGGGGCATCTGGCGCAAAGGAGCGGAGAAGAATGGGATCAACGTGAACGACAGCACGCCGACGGTGGCGAACATGACCGGCCCGAAGTGGCCGAACCCGAAGGAGCGCGCCCAGAGCTGCTGCATCACGTCGGTGGCCGCGAAAGCGATCGAAGCGAGGAAGGCGAAGCCGACGCTGACCAGCAGACGTTCGCGGTTAGCCCGCCATTCGCCACCCAGCAGGGCCAAAGCCAAGGTCGTGAGGAACGTCGCGACCCAGAGCTTCCAGCCGAGTTCCTCGCCGCCGGTGACGAAGACCAGCAGGGCCACGAAGATCACCTTGGTGCCGAGCACCGGCGTCGCGATGGAGATGTCGCCGCGGCTGATCGCGACGAAGGTGAAGACCTGGCCGATGAAGAAGGCCGTCCCCGCCAGGATCGCATGGGTGATGTTGGCCGCCGTGAAGGGCTCGCCCCCATGCAGGAGCCAGGTCTGGAACAGGACCGCCCCGATGAGGTTCACGATGAACAAGACCCGCCAAGGGTGTCCCCCGTCCATGGCTCGCTTCAGGGCCATCGCCGCGAGGGTGTAGCCGACCGCCGAGCAGAGGGGAATGACGATGGAGGCAGGCGAACGCATCAGGCAGGCCCGAACGAACGCCCTTCCCTCCCCGCTGGCGAGTCCGAACCAAGAAAACGGCTCGGCCGAGCCGAGCCGTCCTTGCCCCCGGCCGGACGGCGGGCATGCTGGAGCCATGGGTCATTTCTCCTACAAGACCGAGATGGTCGACCCGCACCGGAAGGTGCTTTCCGAACAGTTCATCCTGGACCTGAACCATCTCGCGGACGGGCCCTTGCTCGCCTTGGCCAAACTGATCCCGGGCGGGTACATCCATCGCCGACCTTTCCTCCGCGACGCCAAGTGGCGCTTCCAGAAGCGGCTGGCGAACCTCAGCGAGGACGCGGCCGCGGTGGCCGACCATCTGCCGTGGTTCGCCGAGAGCCTCAAGGCCGACAAGTCGCGGCTACTCGAACATCTCGACGAACTCGCCGGCGTGCTCGGCGGTCCGCGCGTCGGGTTGCTCTGCCTGCTCTGGAACCATCGGGCCGAGAACAAGGACGCGGCCCTGCCCGCCGACCTGCTGATCCGCTTCGTCGCGAACACCAAGCCGCAGACCGGCAAGCCCGACGGCAAAGCCTGGAAAGCGCTGCAAGCCAAGCTGGGCGGAACGACGGAAAAAGAGCCCCTTGAATCCGTCGACGCTCTCGACTCGGCGGGCAAGACCGTGCGGCGCCTCCTGCAGGAGATCTCCCAAGGCAAGGCCGCCCGTGAGAACGAAGGCCGGCAGATTCGTCGTCAGCACGCCAACGAACTTGAAGCGAAGGACGCCGAGATCCGGAAGGTCCGCGACGAAGCCGCCCGCCAGTCGCAAGAAGCGGCCAAGCAGGCTGCAGCGGCGGCGACCAGCCTCCAGGCCCTGCAGGTCAAACTGACCAGCGAGGAAGCCGAAGTGACGCGACTCCGCGGCGAACTCGAACGCGCCCGCGAACACGTGGCAAAGAAGGCCCGCGAGATCGCCGAGGAACTTCTGTCCGAAGAAGTCCGCCCCTGGCTCGCCGACGCCCGCACGCTGAAATCCGCTTCGGAGGAAGTCGCCAAACTGCGGCAGCTGACCACCGAGACCGTCGAGAAGGTCCGCAAGGCCCAGCGCGACGCCGACCCCTTCCTGGCGAAGGAGCACGAGCTCCGTCAGGCCATCCCGCAGATGGAGGAGATGCTCAAGCTCCTGCGCCGTTACCTGCGCACCGCCGGTCAGGCCCTGCCCGAAGTCGTCGCCTTGGAGAAACGCCTCACGGAGCACATCGAGAAGGTCCGCTACGAGCTCGAGAAGCGCGACCAGCCGTCGGATCCGTTCCTTGAGCGCATCTCGGCCCGCATCAACGGCGCCGACGCCCGCGAACTGAAATCGATCGAAGGCGCCCTGCTCCTCGCCGAGCAGGCCGGGCTCGTCGACTCACGCCACGCCGACCTTTACCGCCGCGACCTCCACCGCCGACGCTCCTATCTGGCCGACGTCGCCTTCCATGTGCAGAAGCAGTCCGGCCCGCTGGCGCTGCTCGAACGCTCGGTCGCCACGGGCGAACCCGCCCGGCTCGCGCTCGACGCCAACAACTTCGCCTGCCTCCGCCAGGATTACCTCGGCCTGCGCCTGCCGACCAAGAAGAACGCCCAAGGCGACAGCCGTTTCCTGCTCGACGCCGCCGCCCGCCAGAAGGTCGTCCAGCTCCTCGAGAAGTTGGCGGACGACGCGCCGGGCCTGCACGTCTGGATCAGCTTCGACGGCCAGCAGACCACGCTCAAGACCTCGAACTCGCGGGTCCGCGTCACCTTCAGCCGCGCCGGCGCCAAGGCCGACCACGACATCATGGACCTGGTGGCCAAGGACAAGACCGTCGAGGCTCCTTGGTTCGTCGTCTCCGACGATATCGAGGTACGCGACGCCACTTCCCGCGAAGGAGCTTACATCATCTATAACGACGCGTTGATCCAGCTGCTGGTCAACCGCGGCATCCGGGCCTGAAACAAGACGGGCGCATCCTGCGATGCGCCCGTGCGGAAGGAAACCGGCGGACGGCTTACTTCTTCTTCTTGGCCGGAGCCGCCGTCAGGGGCGGAGGCAGCACGCCCGCGAAATCCTCGGCCTTGAGTCCGGGGTGGAACATGTTGAAGGAATACTTGCTGGGCTTCCATTCCACGACCGGGGTGACGTCGGCCTTGGCCGGGACGTCGAGTCCGAGGCCCCAGTAGACGCCGTTGACGAGCAGGCGGCGGAGCGATTCGTCGACGAGGTCGCTGGCCGAAGCCATGGTGGTGGTGAGCACGCGGTTCTTGGTGCCGCCGGCGTTGGGGACCTCACGGGTCCAGGCCACGGCCATCGCGGGGGAATTGACGCCCTGCTCCTGCTTGTCGGTCGCACGCTTCTTGGCGCGTTCGCTGAGCGGGTCTTCCGGATTCATGCCCTTGAGCACCAGGCCGCGGAGGAGGACCTGCGCGTCGGCAGGCGGATAAGCCTCATAGACGTCGGTGTCGCCGAAGATCACGCCCACGCCGTTGAGGATCGCGAGCTTCTCCGCACCGGCTTCGACGGCCGTGCGCGTGGCCTCGCCCTTATGGTTGCCCCAGTGGCTGACCCAGGTCTCGCCGAGCACCTTCTTGCCGAAGCCGCCCTGGTTATTCCAGTTGTACCAGGCATAGGGGCTCTCCTTGGGGATGCCCGAGAAAGCATGGGTGCTGGTGCGGGTGGCGACGATCGGCACGCCGCGCCTGAGGGCGGCGTCGAACTTCTTCAGGGCGTCCTCGTTCCACTTGCGGAAACGCAGGCCGAGCACGAGGGCGTCGGCGCTGTCGAGGGCCTCGGGCTTGCCGAGGGAGGCGCCGTTGTTCGGATTGATCACGCCTTCGTCATGCGAGAAAAGGACGGTGCACTTGAAGCCGTGGCGCTCGGACAGGATGCGGGCGAGCATCGGCATAGACTCTTCGGAGCGGTATTCTTCGTCCCCTGCGAGCAGGACGACGTGCTTGCCGGCGCCCGCGCCCTTGCCGGCGGGGAATTCCAGCCAGCCAGGACCGGTGGTGAAGGCCTCCGCGGCGACGGCCGGGAGCGCGAGGACGAGGGCTGCCAGGGCGGCCCACAGGTGGAGATGACGCTTCATGGGGTGGAAGCTCCAGATTGACCGGACGAAGGGCGGTTTCAAGCGCCCTGTGCCGAGGCCGGGTTTTATTTCCGCTCGTCAGCGGACTTCTTCGGCGCGAACGGATCGGGACGCAGGACTTCCTGGCGTCCGTCCGAATAGGTCGTGACCTGGTTGCCGAACGGGTCCTTGCGGGTCGTGGCCCGGGTACCGTCGCTGAAGGTCGTGGTCGAACCGCCGAACGGATCCGGACGCGTCGTGGCGGTGACGCCGTTGCTGTAACGCGTCGTCGAGCCGCCGAACGGGTCAGGGCGCGTCGTGGCGGTGATGCCGTTGCTGTAGCGCGTGGTCGAACCTCCGACCGGATCAGGCGTCTTCACCGCCGTGACGCCGTTGTCGTAACGGGTCTGCGTCCGGCCGAAGGCGTCGGCGCCCTTGACGCCGGCCCGCGGGTTCTCGCCCGTCCGCGGATCCGCCTTGATCACGGCGGAAGGCTTCGGCTCCGGCTTGGCCGGTTCCTTGCGGACGTCCTCCTTCTTCGGCGCGGCCGCGGCCAAGGCGGCGATCAGCAGGCCGACGACGAGCAGCGCGGAGTTTTTCGTGAGCATGACTCTATTAGAATGTGAGAATGAAGGAACGCAAGCCGCGCGCCTCCCGTAAAACAGGAAGGGCGGGCGCCCCACCGCGGCCCCCCCTAGCGCAAAGGCCCCGCGTGCCCTATGCGTATTTTATGACCCCCCCCCCTGCCCACTTTTGGG
>JBKCKE010000201.1:0-10016 GCA_046301395.1 Verrucomicrobiota bacterium
GCCAAGATCGTCGAGGTCGCCAAGGCCTTCAACGAATCGCCTAAGGGCCAGCGCATGCCGGTCGAGTCGTTCGGTGACGCCGTGCAGAGCATCTCCGGCAAACTTTTCAAGGAGAGCGATCTCTGGATCAAGACGCGCGAGCCGGTCCGCATCATCCCGGTGAAGAATTCCATCGGTCGCCGCCGTCGCGACTGAACTTCGGTTCGGCCAAGAGGCGCACCCGGAAGAAGGTTCGGGAAAAAGCGAATTTAGAGGGCATTTTTACCCGATTTAGGGAGGTTGATTGCTCTCGCCTAGACGGCCCACGCCCCTACTTTTCAGACCTTCCATGAAGTTCAAAAACTTCCCTATCTACCGCATCGAATGGGTGACCTCCACCTTTCTGATCGGGACAGCCCTCCTCTCGCTGACCGTGGTCCCCTGGTTCCTCTGGACCCAGTTCAACCTCCCGGCCGACGCCGCCAATAAGGTCCACGGCTGGGGCTTCATCTGGGCCATGTTCGTGTTCTACTACTACGCGACCGGTTTCGGCATCACCCTGGGCTACCACCGCCTGTTTTCCCATATCTCCTTCAAGGCCAAGTGGCCGGTGAAGC
This sequence comes from Verrucomicrobiota bacterium, assembly GCA_046301395.1. Taxonomy (GTDB): domain Bacteria; phylum Verrucomicrobiota; class Verrucomicrobiia; order Opitutales; family UBA953; genus UBA953. The sequence goes on from JBKCKE010000201.1 coordinate 597, forward strand.
TCTTCGTCCTCCTGTTCGGCGCCGCTTCCTTCGAGAATTCGGCCCTGGATTGGTCCGCCGACCACCGCATCCACCACAAGCACGTGGATGAAGACGAGGATCCGTATGATATCTCCAAGGGCTTCTTCTACGCCCACATCGGCTGGCTCCTCTTCCGCCTCAAGCCGAAGCCGCCCGTCACCAACGTCAAGGACCTCGAAGCCGACCCCCTCGTCATGTGGCAGCACCGCTATGTGCAGTGGATCGGTGCCTTCGTGGGCTTCGTGATGCCGGCCGCCCTCGGTTATGGCTACGCCTCCCTCATGGGCTACGCCAACCCGGGCATGACCGCCCTGGCCGGCTTCCTCATCGCCGGCCTGCTCCGCACGGTCGTCGTCCAGCAGGGCACCTTCTGCATCAACTCGCTCTGCCACATGATCGGCCGTCGCCCGTATTCGACCGACCATAGCGCTCGCGACAGCGGCGTCGTCGCGCTGCTGACCTTCGGCGAGGGCTATCATAACTATCACCACGAGTTCCAGCACGACTACCGTAACGGCGTGAAGCCCTGGCAGTTCGACCCGACCAAGTGGATCATCTGGACCCTCTCCAAGGTCGGCCTCGTCCAGGACCTGCGCCGCGTGCCGGATTCCCGCATCATGGCCGCCGAGCTCAAGGAGCAGAGCCGCACCCTCGGTCGCGACATCGATTCCCTCGCCGCCCGCCTCGACGTCCGCACCCGCGAACTCAAGGCCAAGACGATCACCGCCGCCCACGAGCTGGCCGCCGAGCTGGGCCGTCGCGCCGAAGCTCTCAAGGAAGCCGCTACGACCAAGGCCGAAGTGGCCCAGGAGACGATGGTCGAGATGCGCGGTCTGCTCAATCAGGCGGCTTCGCACCTCGAAGCGCTGCGCCGGGCTGGCGCGGGTTCGGCTGCCTAAGGCCTCCGCGGATCAGATCCGCAGCGTGCGCATCAGTTCGAGGACCTGCTCCTCGATCTGAGGCAGCGCTTGGTCCGGATGGGCGCAGTCGATGTCGTGCACCGACCAATATTCGATCCGGTCCGCCCACTCGGGGTGCGACTGGAGCATCATGGCGTGGTGCTCATCCTTCTTCAGGGCGATGGTCCGGTGGGCCCGCTCCAGGTCTTCCCGGCGCAGCTGGGTCGGCGCCGCACCCGTCAGCTCCAAGGGGATGCCCAGTTCCCGTAGGCGGCGCTCGGTGTCCCGGGACAGCAGGGTGGGCTCGTCGGCCACCAGGGAAGTCAGCAACCCGCGCGAAAAGGCCCGGGCCGGGTGGCCTGCCCGGGTCGCATGCCAGTTGAACAGGGCCTCCGCATGGCGGCTGCGGTAGAAATTACCCGTGCAGACGAACAGGGTGAGGAGGCCAGAATCTGCGCTTGTGCGTTGGGCCATGCGAGGTAGAGTCCTCGCAACCTAACCTCACTGCCATGGTACGCAATCTGTTCGTTCTCTCCCTCCTTTCCGCCGTCCTCGTTGGTTGCATGGGTCCTGAAAAGGGTCCGTCCCCGGTCACCGATGGTGCCGGCGACGCCAACCTCGTCCCGGCCGCCGGCCTGACCCCCGTGGTCGCCCCGGTCGTCGAGCCCGCTCCGGCCCCGGCCGCGAAGAAGGCCCCGACGAAGTCGAAGGGCAAGCTGCCCCTCAACAGCAACAGCAGCAAGTAAGCCGCGAGGCTTACATCAACGACACCTCGGTGACGAAGGTGTCGACCTGACCGGGCTCCGCAAAACGGAGCCCGTTCTTGTGTTCGGGGCTGTTGGGCGGACCCATCCAAGGCTCGACGCAGTAATACGGCGCTTCCGGGTCAGGCGTCCAGGTGACGACGCTCGCCCACGCGCCCGGGATCGGCTCTTCGCCGACCTTCACGCTGATGTCTTCTTCGCCCGACTTCGGTCCGAAGCTGACCGTCGCCGACTTGAGATTCGTGAAGATGCAGTCGGACAGCTGAGGGTGGTCGAAGCCGATCGCCTCGAGTCCCTTGAGTTCGGCGAACGGCACGAGTTTGCCGTCGGCGGCGTGGCGCCACTGCTTCTTCGAGGGAATCTTCACGACGTAGTCGCGGCGGCTCAGGCCGGCGTGCCACGGGAGCGTGAAGTAGAAGTGGTGGCCCGCGCACCACGGCAGCGGCTGGGCGTCGCGGTTCTCGAATTCGAAGGTGATGCGCAGGAACAGCTCGAGGAAGTCGAAGCGGATCCGGAAGTCGTAGGCGAAGGGATAGCAGTTCCGGCCGCGTTCGTCCTGGATCATCCGGACCACGGCGTGCTTGGGGCCGCTCTCGACGATCTCGAAGGCAGAGTCGCGGGCGAAACCATGCTGCGGCATCGGGCGTTTGACGCCGTCAGCGGCCTTCCAGGCGAACTTCTCGCCGTCGGCGTAGTTGCGGCCCATGAACGGGAAGAGGATCGGGTTGCCGCCGCGCACCGGGCCGATCTTGTCGAGGTCCATCGGCGCGCCTTCGGGCCAGAAGAGGATCTCGCGCCGGCCCGTCGGGACGTCGAGTTTCCAGCGTAGGAGGCGGGCGCCGCGCGTCAGGCAGGTCTCATAGGTCGACGCGCCGACCTTCCATCGTTCCATCGGCACGCCGTTCTCTTCGTAGCTCTGCATGACGCCGAGCAAACGCGGACCGCGGCCGGTGGCAAACGCGGACTTAGCCGGCGCGCTTGGCGAAGCGGTAATGGCAGACCATCCACTCCGTGCCGCCCTGGTAGTTCCAGAGCTCGGCGCAGGCCATGAAGAAGACGCGCCAGTTGGCGAGCCAGGCCTTCGCCCGGTCCGGGCCGTAGGTCTCGGCGAAGATCCGCAGGATCTCCTCCCGGTGGCGGTCGGTGTTCTCCAGCCAGTGCTCGGAGGTCTGGCCGTAGTGGCGGCCCTCGACCTCCCACTGGGTCTCGAGCTTGAGGTCTTCCTGGAAGCGGCTGGCGAGGCAGTTCGACGGCATGATGCCGCCGGTGAAGAAGTGGCGCGACATCCAGTCGGTGGCGTCCTTGGCGGCGAAGTGGTACGCCGCGTCCCGGTGGGTGAAGACGTGGAAGAAGAGCTTGCCCCCGGGCTTGAGCCAGCCGGCGATGCGGCGCATGAGCTCGCCCCAGTTCTTCATGTGCTCGAACATCTCGACGGAGACGACGCGGTCATAGCGCGAGGCCTCGGCGGCGAAGATGTTCATGTCGCAGGTGATGATACGGACGTGCTTGAAGCCGCGCTTGGCGCACTCGCCTTCGATGTGGGCGCGCTGGGAGGCGGAGTTCGAGACGCCGGTGATGCGGGCGTTCGGGTATTTCTCGGCCATCCAGAGCGTGAGCGAGCCCCAGCCGCAGCCGAGCTCGAGGATCTCCATGCCGTCCTGCAACTCCGCGCGGGCGCAGGACTTGGTCAGCATGGTCTCCTCGGCCTGGCCGATGGATTCCGTGCCGGTCTCGTAGAAGCACGAGGAGTATTTCAGGCGGGGTCCGAGGCAGAGCTTATAGAACGCCGCGGGTACTTCGTAGTGCTGCTCGTTGGCGGCCTTGGTCTCGATCGCGACGGGCAGCGTGCGGAGCTCGGCGGCGAAGGCGTCGACCTTGGCGAAGCGGGCCGCGGCGTCAGCCGGACGCTCGTCGACGAGGCGCTGCTTGAGCAGGCGGCGGATGCCCCAGCGGATCGCGCCGTCGGGCAGGACGTCTTTTTCGATGAGCTTGTCGAGCAGCGGCATGAGGGCAAATTGTACGCCGTCCCAGCCGCTGGCAATCCGTCGCCGAGGAAAAATCAGCCGCGCGGCGGACGGGGCCAGAAGGCGGGCACGCGCTTCTGGTAATCGGCATAGGCCTCGCCTTTCGAGGCCAGGAGGTGCTGCTCGGTCAGGGGCACCCCGGTCACGCGCGTGAGGAAGTAATAGATGACGCCGACGCAGAGCAGGCCGGGGACGCCCCGGTAGGCGCTGTTATAGCTCATCAGAAGGAAACCGACCCAGACGAGCCATTCGCCGAAGTAGTTGGGGTGGCGGCTCCAGGCCCACAGGCCGCGTTCGCAGACCTTGCCCCGGTTGGCCGGGTCTTTCTTGAAGGCGGCGAGCTGGGCGTCCGCGAGGCCCTCGATGAGCAGGGCGAGTCCGACCACGCCGAGGCCGACCCAGTGGATGGTCTGGGCCGGGCCGGAGGACCCGGTGGGATTGGAGGAGAGTAGCGGCAGGCAGAGGACCGTCAGCACGACGGCCTGGATGAAATAGAAATACACCATCTGGGCCGCCATGCGGTCGCCGTGCTCGGCGCGCATCTTGAGGTAGCGTCCGTCTTCCTGTCCGAGGTGCCCGAGCACGCGTACGGCGAGGTGGGTCCCGAGGCGTAGGCTCCAGAGGACCGTCGCTCCGGCCATCAGCAGGCCTTGGCCGCCGAGGTGGTGATGGACGAAGAAGTGCGTGATGAGGACCTGCAGGCCGACGAGCGCGAAGCCGTAGGACCAGGCGACGTCCACGATCGACCAGTTGTCGATCTTCTTGGCGACGAGCCAGCAGAGGGCGAAGAAGACGCAGGCTTCGCCTAAGAGGACGAGGAATTCGAAACCGAGCTCGAGGAGGGGATTCATGCGGAAGCGGGGGAAGGGGCGAAGCGGCGGAAGACCCGACGCAGCAGCAGGTGGGTCAGCCAGCAGAGGAGCGGGACGGTCAGGACCCAGCCGAGCAGGCCGTGCACGTAAGCCATCCCGAACTGGGCGACGAAGCCCCCGAAGGACTTGTTGAATTCATCGATGAGCGCGCCGGGCGAAAGGGCGATGGGGTCGGCGCCGACGATGGTTTCGCCGAGGCGGACGAAGGGCACCAGCAGCAGAATCTGCAGCGGGTAGCTGACGTGATTGACGACCTGCATCACGATGTGGTTCAGGCGGAAGAGCCGGCCGGCCAGCAGGCAGAGCAGGGTGGTGACGCCGATGACGGGGACGATCGCGAGGGCGAAGGCGATGACCACCGCCGCCGAGACGGCTTCGGGCGTGGCGCCTTGGCGGAGCTGCGCCAGGAGCGGATCGCGCACCTTGCGTCCCAGCCAATCGCCCGCTCGTCCCATTCAGGCTGCCTTGCGGGTGAAGAAGACCTTGCCGAGGTCGGTCTCGTCGCCGGACTGCTTGAGGCAGAGGAGCGCGTAGGCGGCGATGGCGAAGTTGCCGAGGAGCAGCAGGGCGACGAGCCAGCCGAGGCGGGCGGCGACGGTGCGTTCGCGCCAGGCGGTGTAGAGCCAGAAGGCGAGGAAGCCGAAGTAGGCGTCGAACATCGTGGCGAGGCCCCACGGCTCGGAGCAGACGGTCTCGAAGCCCTTGATGACGTTGATGCCTTCCTGGTTCTTCACCTGCTCGGCATACTTGGCGAGCGACGTGATCGTCGGCGCGGTCGAGGCATACCACGACACCCAAGTCATGGCGGCGAGCACGAGGACGAAGTAGAGGGCGATGGCGCGACGGGAGGTCATGGTTAGAGTATGGAGTATAGAGTTGGGAGTATGGGCGAGGAGCAGGCTTGGCTTCAGAGTGGGGGAATGACGGAGGAAGGCAAACAGTGGAAGAGTGGAAGACAGCATGGAGGACGGCGTTGAGGACCGAATAGAGGGCTGAATGGATGATTCAGCTAAGAGCGGCCGCCGCAGGGCGGCCGAGGGTAGGGGCGTGGCTACGCCGCGCCCTGGCTGTCTTCAGGTAGGGGCAGCACCGCGTGCTGCCCTAGTTGCCTCGGGTAGGGCGGCGATTGCCATCGCCGCCGTTCGAGTCCTTGGGTGGGAAGTCTTCGGCCCTTGGCCAGCCGCTAGGCAATCCCGCGTCCGTCCGCGAACGGACGTGATGGTGATCACGTCCCTACCTTTGACTCACTCCGCGAATCCGTAATCTTTCAGCATCCGGGCGACGGATTGCGGCAGGGCCGGGCGGATCGCGGTGGGGACGGCTTTCTGGGCATCGACGGTGCAATGCAGGTAGCCGAGCTTACGTTCGGCGTCGGCGTCACGGCCGGCGGCTTCGAGCCAGCGTTGCAGGACGGCCGCGGCGCGGGCCCACTCGGGCCAGTCGCTGTCGGCGCCATCGGCGGCCTCGACCAACTTGCACAGCGCGCAGCCGCCGAGGAAGCGTTCGACCGCGGCGGCATCTTCCGCGCCGACGGCCGCGACGAGCTTCTCGCGTTCGCGCGCTTCCATCGTCAGGTCTTATACCCGAGCACCGGGCGCAGCCAGCGTTCCGCCTGCTCGATCGTCCAGCCCTTGCGGGCGGCGTAGTCCTCGACCTGGTCGCGGCCGACATTGTCGACGTCGAAGTAGATCGACTGCGGATTGCCGAAGTAGAGGCCGGAGACGGAGGCGGCCGGATTCATCGCGAAGGTCTCCGTCAGCGTGCAGCCGAGGCGGTTTGCGTTCAGCAGGCGCCAGAGCTCTTCCTTCTCGGTGTGCTCCGGGCAGGCCGGGTAACCGGCCGCCGGGCGACGGCCCGCGTATTTCTCATCGACGAGTTCTTCGACCGTGAGGGCTTCGTCCGGAGCGTAGCCCCAGAGCTCCTTGCGGACCTCGCGGTGCAGCCACTCGGCGCAGCCTTCGGCGAGGCGGTCGGCAAGGGCCTGCACAAGGATCTGACGGAAGGGATCCTTGCTCTTGAAGGAGGCGGCGTAGTCTTCGATTTCCTGACCTGCGGTCACGGCGAAGGCACCGAGGTGATCGCCCTTCTCGGCCGATACGAGGTCAGCGAGCGAGCGGCAGGTGCTGACCTTGGGGCGCTGGCGCTGGTCGCGCAGGAAGTGGAAGCGGCCGATCTGCTTCGCCTGGGCTTCGTCGCCGAAGACCTCGACGTCATCACCGACGCGACGGGCGGCCCAGAGGCCGGCGACGCCGCGGAGATGCACGCGCTGGTTCCGAACGATGTCGTCGAGTTCGACGCGCGCTTCGTCGAAGAGCTTGCGGGCTTCGTTGCCATACTTGGCCGACTTGAAGATGTTCGGGAAACTGCCCTTCAGTGACCACGTCACGAAGAACGGCGTCCAGTCGATGATCTCGGCCACCGCGGCGGGGTCGATGCGCTCGAAGAGCGTGACGCCAGGCTTGCGCGGGACGGGCTGGACCGGGGCGGTAGTGATGAGCGGACGCTGGCGGGCTTCGGCCAGCGGGATGACCACGGCGGGCTGCTGCTTCTCGTAGGCCTCGCGCATCTCCGTCTGGGTGGCCTTGAGCTCGCCGACGAAGCCGTCGCGCTTGGCGGGGTTGAGCAGGTCGCTGCAGACCGTCGTGACGAGCGAGGCGTCGCCGACGTGGACCATCGGACCGTCGTAATGTTCGGCGAGCTTGATGGCGGTATGCTCCCTGGAAGTGGTGGCGCCGCCGATGAGCAGGGGCGTGCTGATGCCCGCGCGCTTCAGTTCCTGGGCGACGGTGATCATCTCGTCGAGCGAGGGCGTGATCAGGCCGGACAGGCCGATGAAGTCCGGCTTCAGCTCGAGGGCCTTGGCGACGATCTTCTCGGTCGGGGTCATCACGCCGAGGTCGGTGACCGCGTAGTTGTTGCAGGCCAGCACGACGCCGACGATGTTCTTGCCGATGTCGTGGACGTCGCCCTTGACGGTCGCGATGAGGAACGAGCCCTGGGTGGAGCCGCCGACCTTCTCGGCGGCCATGAACGGCTCGAGGTGCGCGACCGCGGTCTTCATGACCTTGGCCGACTTCACCACCTGGGGGAGGAACATCTTGCCCTCGCCGAAGAGCTGGCCGACGACTCGCATGCCGTCCATCAGTGGGCCTTCGATGACGAGCAGCGGCTTGCCCAGCTTGACGCGGGCCTCCTCGGTGTCGGCGACGGCATGGTCGTCGATGCCCTTCACCAGGGCGTGTTCGAGGCGGGCTTCGACGTCGAGCTTGCGCCACTCGTTCTTCTTGGAGGTGTCGACGCCTTCGGCTTTCGTCGCGGCGAAACGCGGCGCGGCTTCGAGCAGGCGGTCGGTCGCGTCTTCGCGGCGGCAGAGGACGAGGTCCTCGACGAGTTCGCGCAGCTCCGGCTCGATCTCGCTGTAGACCTCGAGCATGCCCGCGTTGACGATGGCCATGTCGAGCCCGGCCTTCACCGCGTGGTAAAGGAAGACCGAGTGGATGGCCTCGCGGACCTTGTTGTTGCCTTGGAAGGAGAACGAGACGTTGGAGAGGCCGCCCGAGGTGCGGACGCCGGGGCAGCGGCGCTTGATCTCCGTCACGGCCTCGATGAAGTCGAGCGCGTAGCGGTCGTGCTCCTTCATCCCGGTGCCGATGGTCAGGATGTTCGGGTCGAAGATGATGTCCTGCGGGTCGACGCCGACCTGCTTCGTGAGGATGCCGAAGGCGCGTTCGCAGATGCGGATCTTGTCGGCGAGCGTGGCGGCCTGGCCGACCTCGTCGAAGGCCATGACGATCATCGCGGCGCCGTAGCGACGGCAGAGGCGGGCGCGCTGCACGAAGCTCTCCTCGCCGTCCTTGAGCGAGATCGAGTTCACGATGGCCTTGCCCTGCACGCAGCGCAGGCCGGCCTCGATGATGTCGAACTTCGACGAGTCGATCATGAACGGGACCTTGGTGATGTCCGGTTCGGTCGCCGCCATGTTCAGGAACTTCGTCATCGCCGCGGCGCCGTCGAGCAGGGCCATGTCGAAATTGATGTCGACGACCGTGGCGCCGGCTTCGATCTGCTGCTTGGCGACGCGCAGGGCGGAGCGGTAGTCGTCCTTCTCGATGTGCCCCTTGAAGATCTTGGAGCCGGCGACGTTGGTGCGTTCGCCCACGTTCACGAAGGTTCCGGGCCCGCCGACGATGTTCAGCGCTTCGAGCCCGGAGAGCTTGAGGGCGGGGCGGACTTCGCCGGGGACGCGGGGCGGGTATTTCTCGGTGCGGCGGCGGATGGCGGCGATGTGGCCGGGCGTGGTGCCGCAGCAGCCGCCGAGGATATTGACCAGGCCGTCGCGGGCGAAGGTCTCGAGGATGGCCGCGGTGTCTTCGGGGCCTTCCGGGAAGCCCGTCGGTGAGAGCGGATTCGGCAGGCCGGCGTTCGGATAGCAGGAGACGTAGATGTCGGCCTTCCTCGCCAGCTCGGCGATGTGCGGGCGCATCTGTTCGCCGCCGAGGGCGCAGTTCATTCCGATGCTGATCGGCTGGGCGTGGCGGACGGAGTTCCAGAAGGCTTCGGTCGTCTGCCCGGTGAGCGTGCGGCCGGAGGCGTCGGTGATCGTGCCGGAGATCATCACCGGCAGGCGGAAGCCGCGGGCCTCGAAGGCCTCGTCGATCGCGAAGAGGGCGGCCTTGAGGACGAGGGTGTCGAAGACCGTCTCACAGAGGAGGAGGTCGGCGCCGGCGTCGATCAGGGCGTCGACCTGCTCGCGGTAGGCGTCGCGCACCTGGACGAACGTCACGTCGCGCTTGGCGGAGTCGTTGACGTCGCGGGACATCGACAGCGTCTTGTTCGTCGG
>JBKCKE010000202.1:0-2769 GCA_046301395.1 Verrucomicrobiota bacterium
ATGCAGAAGGAGGCGAAGGCCTCCGTCATCCTGCTCGAGCGCCTGCACATCAGCAAACGCGAGATGGCGAGCATCGACATGGCCGAGGTCGTCCGCACCTACTGCGAGAACCTCGACGGCGCCAAGATGTACTTCACCGAGGCCGAGGTGGAGGAATTCGTCAACCGCTACGCCAAGACCCTGGACCTCTACCTGCAGCGCGGCAACCTGACGCCGGGCTTCGAGATCTACGCCCTGTTCAAGAAGCGCGTCACGGAACGCACGGCGAAGAACCTCGCGATGCTCGACCGTCCGATCGACCTCACGCAGCCGGGCACCTTCCCGCTCGACCGCAAGAAGGCCGAGTGGCCCGCCACCCCGGAAGACGCCGACGCCCTCTGGGACCGCCGCCTGCGCCTCGACATGCTTTCCGAACTGCTCGGCGAAGACCGCGCGGGCAAGTCGGCCAAGGACACCGCCCTGCCGGAGATCACCCCGGCCAAGACGCAGGAAGCCGTCGACCGCCTCAAGAAGCGCTACGAGAAGGGCCGCACCTACCTCGACTTCGACCAGCATGAGGTCGAAGAGATCTTCCTCAATTCCTACTCGAGCCAGTACGACCCGCACTCGACCTTCTTCTCCCAGCAGTCGCTGGAGGAGTTCGAGATCGCGATGCGCAACTCGCTCGTGGGCATCGGCGCCACGCTCTCCGACGAAGACGGCACCTGCGTCGTCAAGGACCTCCTCCCCGGCGGCCCGCTCGACCTCTCCCGCCAGGTGAAGCCGGGCGACAAGATCATCGCGGTCGGCCAGGACGAAGCCGGCGAGATGGAAGACATCGTCGGCATGCGCCTCTCCAAGGCCATCAGCCGGATCCGCGGCAAGCAGGGCACGACGGTGCGCCTCCTCATCGACATGGCCGGCGGTGGCCGCAAGACCGTCACGCTCAAGCGCGACCAGATCAAGCTCGTCGGCCAGATGGCCTCGGCCAAGGCCATCGAGGTCCCCTCCGCCGGCGGCACCGCCCTCCTCGGCGTCATCGAGCTCCCTTCCTTCTACGGCAAGAACCAGGACGGCACCGGCTCCAGCCCCTCCGCCGACATCGAGCAGCTGCTCATCAAGCTGAAGGCGATGGGCATCAAGGCCGTCATCATGGACCTCCGTAAGAACGGCGGCGGCCTGCTCAACGAGGCCGTCGACATCTCGGGCCTGTTCATCCCGAAGGGCTCGGTGCTCCAGGTGCGCGACAGCCAAGGCCGCTCCGAAGACTACCGCGACGAGGACGAGAAGGTCGTCTGGGACGGACCGCTGGTGGTGCTGACCTCCAAGCTCTCCGCCTCGGCTTCCGAGATCTTCGCCGGCGCGATGCGCGACCATCGCCGCGCCATCGTGGTCGGCGACATGACCACCCACGGCAAGGGTTCGGTCCAGAACATCATCGAGCTGAGCCGCTTCGACCGCAGCCTCAAGTCGGCCGTCAAGGTGACCATCCAGAAGTGGTATGCGCCCAGCGGCTCCTCCATCCAGCTCAAGGGCGTGCCGGCTGACATCGTGGTGCCCTCCGTCTACTCGGTGCTGCCCGTCGGCGAAGGCGACCTCGAACGCGCCCTGCCCTGGGATTCGGTGACGCCCACGCTGACCAAGCCCGACGAAGGCGATTGGCTGAAGGCGAAGATCTCCGAAGGGCTCATCGCCACGCTGGCCGCCAACTCCGCCCGCCGTCAGTCCGAACTCCCGGAATTCCTCACGCTGTCCCGCACGATCGACTGGACCAAGAGCCGGCAGGTCCGCAAGGAGGTCTCGCTCTCCCTCGACCAGCGTCGCACCGAACGGAAGGACGACCTAGAATTCCGCGAACAGGTACGCCGCGAGCTGACCGACTACGCCAAGCAGTCCTTCAAGGTGAGCGAAGTGAAGCTCGATGCGGCCATCGAACAGGAGAAGAAGGAAGGCCCCGGCGCCGCCGCCAAGATGAAGCGCAGCGCGCGCATGCGCGATCCGCTCGAAGACGACGAATGGCCGGAATACGACATCCAGCTCCAGGAGGCCCTGCGTATCGCCGCCGATTGGACCGCGCTCACCGCCGGCTCCGTCGCCACCGCGACGCCGAAGGAAGTGAAGAAGAAGTAAGTCCCTTCTCCACTCCGACCAAGGCCGCCCACCCGGGCGGCCTTTTTGTTTGAAGACCTAAACTCCAAGGGAAACCGGAGACCGGATGATGTGCTGGGTGGCATAACTTCGGGTCTCAGGTTTCGGCTACGGGTACGGGCGCAGGTGCGGGTGCAGGTGCGGGAATCAGGCCCGGGACCTGTACCCGATCCTGAACACCTGAACCTGATACCCGGCGGCTGAGACCTGGGACCCGAGAATGACTTCATGTCCGTAACATCCTTCCCGGTTTCCCCATGGTGCCCCCTTTGAGTCCTGCCTCTGCCTTAGGTAGGGACGCGATGACATCGCGTCCGCCGTCCGCCCTGCGGCGGAAGGTAGGGCTGACCAGCCCTGGTCAGCCGCGGTTGAGCGGGCCGCTCAACCCTACCTCAACACGGTCGCGGCGAAGCCACGCCCCAACCCGATCCCGCCACCAGCAACCTGCATCGACGGCGTCGCCTCTGATGTGCTCCCAACCGCCAACCGCTAACCCCCAACACCGAACATGCCCACCTTTGCACAGGCCGTAGGCCGATTTGCACTTTTGCACTGAGGACGGCACGTGGTGCCGTCCCTACCGCCGCATCCTTCCCGGTTTCCCCATGGTACCTCCTTTGAGTCCTGCCTCTCCCGATACTC
>JBKCKE010000203.1:0-3239 GCA_046301395.1 Verrucomicrobiota bacterium
ATGATGCTCAAGCCCAAGGATGCCGTCCTCGACGAGACCGACTCCGGCCTCGACATCGACGCGCTCCGCATCGTCTCCGAAGGCGTCAACGCCATGCGCGGACCGGACACGGGCTTCCTCGTGATCACCCACTACCAGCGCTTGCTCGAATACATCGTCCCGGACCGCGTGCACATCATGTGGGACGGCCGCATCGTCCACAGCGGCGGCAAGGAGCTCGCCCTCGAACTCGAGGAGAAGGGCTACGATTGGGTGAAGCAGGACCTCGCCAAAGCCTAAGAACATGGCCGACATCGACGAAAACCTGGCCCAGCGCGAAGCGATCGAAGTCGATCGCTCCAAGGGCGACTTCAAATACGAGGAGAACTACGCCTTCGACGCGGGCATCGGCCTGACCCCTTCGACCATCGACTACATCGCCAAGGTGAAGGGCGAAGAGGAGTGGATCCGCGAGTTCCGCCAGAAGTCCCTGAAGATCTTCCAGGACCTCCCGATGCCCACGCATTGGGCCACGGCCGACCTCGAGAACATCAAGTTCGAGGACATCCGCTACTACCTCTCCAAGGGCCAGAAGCCCGTCCGCACGTGGGAAGAAGTCCCCGACGACGTGAAGAAGACCTTCGAACGCCTCGGTATCCCGGAGTCGGAACGTAAGTTCCTCGCCGGCGTCGAAGCCCAGTTCGACTCCGAAGCGGTCTACTCCCGCATGAAGGAAGAACTCGAGAAACAGGGCGTCATCTTCTGCGGCCCGACCGAAGGCCTGCGCGACCACCCGGAAATCTTCCGCAAGTGGTTCGGCAAGGTGATCCCGGCTGGCGACAACAAGTTCTCCGCCCTCAACTCCGCGGTCTTCTCCGGCGGCTCGTTCATCTACATCCCCAAGGGCGTGAAGGTGGCCCAGCCCCTGCAGGCCTACTTCCGCATCAACGCCGAGAACTTCGGCCAGTTCGAACGCACCCTCATCATCGCCGACGAAGGCTCGGAAGTCACCTACATGGAAGGCTGCACGGCCCCGAAGTTCGAGACGGCGACCCTGCACTCCGCGGTCGTCGAGCTCGTCGCCCTCAAGGGCGCGAAGATCCAGTACATCACCGTCCAGAACTGGTCCGCCAACGTCTTCAACCTCGTGACGAAGCGCGGCGTGGCCGAAGAGGACGCCGAAGTCCGCTGGATCGACTGCAACATCGGTTCCCGCCTGACGATGAAGTATCCCGGCGTGGTCCTGCGCGGCAAGCGCGCCCGCGGCGAGGTCCTCTCGATCGCCTTGGCCAACGATGGCCAGCACCAGGACACCGGCGCGAAGATGATCCACGCGGCCGATGACACGACCTCGAACATCATCGCGAAGTCCATCTCCGTCGGCGAAGGCCGCTCGACCTACCGCGGCCTGGTCCATATCCCGAAGACCCTCTCGAACTGCCGTAACAACACCGAGTGCGACGCCCTGCTCATCAACGAGCACAGCCGCACCGACACCTACCCGGCGATCTCCGTCCGCGGCCGCAAGAACTCGGTCCAGCACGAAGCGAGCGTCTCCAAGGTCTCGGCCGAGCAGATCTTCTACATGATGCAGCGCGGCCTGTCCGAAGGCGAAGCGATGTCGCTCGCCGTGAACGGCTTCGTCAACGACCTGGTGAAGGAATTCCCGATGGAATACTCCGTCGAGCTGAAGCGCCTGATCGAACTGCAGATGGAAGGATCCGTCGGATGAACGCCGTCGCCTCCGCTCCCGCCGGCGTCCTCGACGTCGCCCTGCAGTCCGCCGAGACCGCGCACTTCCGCGCGCAGGATTGGTTCGCCGTCCTGCGTCAGCAGGGCTGGCATACGTTCCAGTCGCTCCCGATGCCCACGCGCGACAACGAGAAGTGGCGCTTCTCCGACGCCCGTACGCTCTCGCTCGAGGGCTACGCCCCCGCGCCGGCGCCGACCGCCTCCCAGGCCGCCGACCTCATCGCCCGCTCGCGCCTGATCTCCGACGCCGCCGGCCTCATCGTCCACGTCGACGGCCATTGCGTGCTGAAGCCGACGCTCTCCGCCGAGCTCGTCGCCCAAGGCGTGGTCTTCGAATCACTCGAGGACGCCGTCCGCACCCGCCCCGCCCTGCTCCAGGAACACCTCCTGAAGCACCCGGTGCTCCTCGGTGGCGATAAGTTCGCCGCGCTGCACCGTGCCTGGCTCCGCGCTGGCTACGTGCTTCACGTCCCCAAGGGCGTCGAGGTGAAGCAGCCGTTCGTCTCCGTCACCTGGACGCTCACCGATGGCGTCGCGGTCTTCCCGCACGCGCTCGTCATCGCCGGCGAACGCGCCAAGGCCGACCTCCACGACTTCCACCTCGCCGCTAAGGCCGAACAGCGCGCCCTCGCGATCTCCGCCGTCGACATCCATGCCGGCACGGGTTCGCAAGTCCGCCGCCTCGCCGTCCAGGCCTGGGGTTCCGCCACGCAGTCCTTCCAGATCGACAACACTTGCGGCGGACGCGACGCGGTCATCAGTTCCGTCAACGCCGCCGTCGGCTCCCGCCGCGCGCGTCTGGAGAATTGCGTACGCATCGACGGCCCTGGCGCCGACATCAGCCTCTTCGGCATCTCGGTGGCGACGGGCGACCAGGAGTTCGACCAGCGCACCCTGCAGATCCACGCCGCCGGCCACGCGAAGTCCGACCTGCTCTTCAAGAACGCCCTGCTTGGCAAGGCGCGCACGATCTTCTCAGGACTGATCAAGGTCGCCCCGGACGCCCAGCGCACCGACGCCTACCAGACGAACCGTAACCTCCTGCTCTCGCCGGACGCCGAAGCGGACTCCCTACCCGGCCTCGAGATCGAAGCCAACGACGTGAAGTGCTCGCACGGCGCGACGACCGGCCAGATCGACCCCGCCGAGCTCTTCTACCTGCGCGCCCGCGGCATCCCGCTCGCCGTCGCCCAGGAACTGCTCGCGCAGGGCTTCCTCGAAGAAGTCCTCGCGAAGGTCGGCCACGAAGAGGCCAGCGCCGCGGTGCGCGAGATGCTCCGCCTCAAATTCCACCAAGCCTGAACATGAGCGAAGACACCACCGGCCAGCGCCACACGCCCAGCCCCCACGACCGCGTCCTCTCGCGCGACGTGCAGGCGACGGTCATCCCCGCCGGCGAACCCGCCGTGCTACCCGCGGGCACGAAGGTCACCATCACCCATCGCCTCGGCGGCAACTTCACCGTGGTCTGCGACACGGGCATGTTCCGCATCAAGGGCTCCGACGCC
>JBKCKE010000204.1:0-37722 GCA_046301395.1 Verrucomicrobiota bacterium
GTGCGGGACCGACTCACCGCCGTCCGCGCCTGGGTCGAGATCGACCTCCCCGCCATCGACCGCAATGTCGGCCGCATCAAGCAGGCCTTGCCGCCGCACGTGCGTTACGTCGCGGTCGTGAAGGCCAACGCCTACGGCCACGGCATGCCGGAGGTCGCCACGCGCCTCCTGCAGGCCGGCGTGGACTGCTTCGCGGTGGCCAACGTCGCCGAGGCCGCGATCCTGCGCGAGATCGGCCATGACGCGGATATCCTGCTGCTCAGCCCGACGCTGCCGACCGAGCTCGCCCGCGCCGTCGCGCTGGGACTCGACATCACCTTGAACTCCCTCGCGGAAGCGCAGGCCCTCGCCGCGCTTGTCCGCGGTCGCGACCGTCGTGCGAAGGTCCACGTGAAGGTCGATACCGGCATGGGCCGCGCGGGCGTCTGGCATGAGCAGGCCGCCGAACTCTTCGCCTTTGTGCTCGCCGAACCCGGCCTCGAGTGGCGCGGGGTCTACACGCATTTCTCCGATGCCGATCACGACCAGGCCTTCACGGCTGCGCAGCGCGCGACGTTCCTTCGTCTGCTGGAGACGATTCCTGCTTCGGTCCGTGCCGGTCTGCTGATCCATGCCGACAACAGCGCCGGCCTCGAGAGTTTCTCCGCTTCCGCTCCGTTCAACGCCGTGCGCGTCGGACTGATGCAATACGGCCTGCCGCCCTCGGCGGGCTCCTTCCTGGCGAGCCTGCGCCCCGAGCCGGTGCTTTCCTTCCACGCCCGCGTGGTCTTGGTCAAAGACCTGCCCGCTGGAACGGCCGTCAGTTATAACCGCACTAAGCTCCTCGCTCGCCCGAGCCGAGTGGCCATCGTCGCGGTCGGTTACGGCGACGGCGTGCCCACCGCCGCGAGCAACCGCGGCCACTTCCTCGTCCGTGGTATCCGTTGTCCGATCCTTGGCCGTGTGACCATGGACCAGACCATTGTCGACATCACCGACGTCCCGGCCGTGGCCGTGGGCGACGTCGTCACGATCCTCGGTGCGCAGGACGGCGATCGCATCACCGTCGCGGAGTTCTGCGCCTGGTCTGACTGCATCCCGTGGGAGGCCCTTTGCACGCTCACGCAGCGCGTGCAGCGCGTCTACCGGACCGACCGCACCTGACGATGGCCGCCTTCCTCCGTCTCGCGCTGCTCTGCGTCTTCACGGTCGTCTTGCGCGCGACGGACGACCCGTTGGCCGTCGCGATCGGCCATGCGAAAGCTCATCCGCAGGGCGATGTCCCGGCCAGCTTCGTCGCGGCGGATTACCGTGGCGACCTCCGCGACCTGCCGATCGGCGTCTTCGACTCTGGCGTGGGCGGCCTGACGGTCCTCGAGGCCCTGAAGGCCCACGATCGTCACGACAACCGCACCGGCAAGGAGGGCGCGGACGGCGTGCCGGATTTCGCCGGCGAGCGTTTCGTCTATTTCGGCGACCAGGCCAACATGCCTTACGGGAATTACTCCGCCGTCGGTCGCACGGACTTCCTCCGCGAGCTCATCCTGCGGGACGTCCTGTTCCTGCTCGGTCGCCGCCACGCCCATGGTCAGAAGCCGCCGGTGAAGGCCATCGTCATCGCCTGCAACACCGCCACCGCTTACGGGCTGGAGGACATCCGGACCGCCGTGAAGGCGTGGGGGCTGCCGGTCATCGTGGTCGGGGTCGTCGAAGCCGGCGCGCAAGGGCTGGCCGAGACCGCCGATGGCGCGCAGGGCGGCGTGGCCGTGCTCGCCACCGTCGGCACCTGCGCCTCCAATGCCTATCCGAAGGCACTCGCCAAGGTGACCGCCCGTCCCGTCCGTCAGCTAGGTTCGGCTACCCTTGCCGCCGCCATCGAAGGCGACCCCTCGGTCACGACGCCGATCCGGGACATCATCCGCGCCGACGTCGGCGCTTTCCTGAAGTCGGCCGCCGCCGACAAGGCCGCACCGATCGACACCTTGATGCTCGGCTGCACCCACTATCCGTTGGTCGCCGATGAGATCGCCGCAGCCTTCGCCTATTGGCGCGAGCAGCCGGTGGCGGATGGCCGCAAGCCTTACGCCGCCCTCGTCGCCCCGGAACTCAAGCAGGTGAACCCTGCCGCCTGGACCGCCGAGGCGCTCTGGCGTTCACTGCAGGGCAGCAAGATGATGGCGGTAAAGTCGTCTTCGGCCGGTGACTTATTTTACATCTCTATCCCGAACCCGGCTTGGCCGGGCGTCGGCCTCGCCGCCGACGGGTCGCTGAGCTACGAATATAAATACGGACGTCAGCCTCATCAGGTCGGACGCGAGGACACGATCAACGTGCCCATGACCCCGGAGAAACTTCCCGGCGCGACCGCGAAGCTCGTCCGGGAGAAGCTGCCGCTGACCTGGCGTAGCCTGCAGGTGGCCCGCTGACCGACCAGCCGTCCCTGCGGACGGCCAGCCGATCGTGGACGTTCCTTAGCTCTTGAAACCGAAGTACTGGCTGGCGTTGCCGTAGCAGACGTCGGCGATCAGGCGTTCGTTCCAGTCCTTGCGGTCCGGAATGCGGCCCGACTCGACATCCTGGCCGACGAGGTCGCACAGGATGCGACGGAAGTATTCGTGGCGGGGGTAGGAGAGGAAGGAGCGCGAGTCGGTGATCATGCCGATGAAGCGGCTGAGCAGGCCGAGGTCGGACAACGCGTTCATCTGGTCGCGCATGCCGCGTTCCTGGTCGAGGAACCACCAGCCCGAGCCATACTGGATCTTGCCCGGCGTCACGCCGTCCTGGAACGAGCCCGGGAGGCAGGCGAAGAGGGCGGTGTCGGCGGGGTTGAGATTGTAGAGGATCGTCTTCCCGAGGGCGTTCTCGCCCGAGAGGGTGCCGAACCAGCGGATGAGTCCGGGACCCTGGCGGAAGTCGCCGATCGTGTCGCAGCCCGCGTCGGAGCCGAGGCGCTTGAGCAGGCCGAGGTTCGGGTCGCGGACGGCGCCGAGGTGGAGCTGGGTGGCCCAGCCCTTGGCGTGGTTGAGTCGGCCGACGTGCAGCATGATGAAGGCCGTGAACTTCTCGGCTTCCTCAAGGGTGGCGGCCTTGCCGGCCATGGCATTCTCCCAGATGGCCTTGGCTTCGGCTTCGGTGCAGGCGGCGTCCGGCAGGTAATCGAGACCGTGGTCGGAGGCGCGGCAGCCCGCGGCGGCGAAGTCGTCGTGGCGCTGGTTCAGGCCGGCGATCAGGCCGGCGAAGGTGTCGGCGCCCTTGCCGGTCGCGGCGGCGAGGCGCTTGGCCCAGGCCTGCACGCGGTCCGGGGTGCGGACCTTGAGGCACGCGTCGGGGCGATAGGTCGGGACGATCTTGGTCTCGAAGCCGGACTTCGCGATCTGGTGGTGCAGGTCGAGCGAATCAGCGGGGTCGTCGGTGGTGCCGACGACGCGGACCTTCATCAGCTTGAGGATGCCGCGGGCCGTGAGGTCGCCGTGCTTCAGCTGGCGGTTGGCTTCGTCCCAGATCTTCTGGGCCGTGGCGCCTTCGAGGACGTCCTGGATGCCGAAGTGGCGGCGCAGCTCGAGGTGGGTCCAGTGGAAGAGCGGATTGCGGAGCGTGGACGGCACCGTCTCGGCCCAGGCCTGGAACTTCTCGCGAGACGTGGACTTGTCGCCCGTGATCAGGTCTTCGCTGACGCCGTTGGCGCGCATCGCGCGCCACTTGTAGTGGTCGCCCGCGAGCCAGATGGCCGTGAGGTCTTCGAAGCGACGGTCGTCGGCGATGTCCTTAGGGCTGAGGTGGCAGTGGTAATCGACGATCGGCTGGTCCTTCGCCACGCCGTGGTACAGCCGCTGGGCGGTGCCCGTCGAGAGGATGAAGTTGTCGTCCATGAAGGCCATCGTCGTCGGTCTCGTTCAGATGGACATCGCGGCGAAGCCGCCGTCGACGACGATCTCGGCGCCGGTGACGAAGCTGCCGGCATCGGAGGCGAGCAGGAGGGAGGCGCCGATGAGTTCCTTGGCCTCGCCGAAGCGGTTCATCGGGGTCTTGCCCAGGATCATCGCCACGCGCTCAGGGGTGAGCACCTTGCGGTTCTGTTCGGCCGGGAAGAAGCCCGGGACGAGCGTGTTGACGCGCACGCCCTTCGGAGCCCATTCGCGGGCGAGGTTCTTCGAGAGGTTGTGGACCGCGGCCTTGGAGGCCGAGTAGGTGAAGACGCGGGAGAGCGGCAGGATGCCGGATTCCGAGCCGAGGTTGATGATCGAGCCCGAGCCGGCCTTGACCATCGCTTCGCCGAAGACCTGACAGCCGAAAACGACACCCTTCACGTTCACCGTGAGGATCTTGTCGAGCTGGGCTTCGTCGATGTCGAAGAAGGGCGTGGGCGAGTTGACGCCGGCGCCGTTGACGAGGACGTCGACCTTGCCGTGCTGGGCGAGGATGCCGTCGCGGAGCTTGATCAGCTCGGCCTTATTGGTGGCTTCGCACGAGAGGAACTCACCGGAGCCGCCGGCGGACTTGATCTTGGCGAGGCGGGCGTCGGCTTTGGCGGGGTCGCGACCGACGAGGATCACGTGGGCGCCGGCGGAGGCGAAGCCTTCGGCCATGGCGCCGCAGAGTTCGCCCGTGCCGCCGATGACGACGGCGACGCGGCCTTTGAGGGAGAAGAGATCGAGGGAGGACATGAGAATAGGGAGAGGGGTCGGGATAGGGGTAGGGATGGGCTTAGCGCACGACGCGGGCGCCGCCGCCGGCGAGCTGCTTCTCGACTTCCTTGCGGGTGACCATCGACGTGTCGCCGGGGGTCGTGGACGCCAGCGCACCGTGGGCGGCGCCGTAGTTCACGGCCTTCTGGGCGTCGTTGTGTTCGAGGAAGCCGAAGACCAGGCCCGAGGCGAAGCTGTCGCCGCCGCCGACGCGGTCGAGGATCTCGAGCTCCGGGAACTGGATGCTGTCGTAGAACTTGCCGTCGTGCCAGCAGATGGCGCTCCAGTCATTCTTCGTGGCGGTGATCACGCGGCGGAGCGTGGTCGCGGCGACCTTGAAGTTCGGGAACTGCTTCACGGCTTCGGCGATCATGTCCTTGAACGCCTGGGTCTCGAGGTGGGAGAGGCTGTGGTCCGCGCCCTTGACCTCGAAACCGAGCGAGGCGGTGAAGTCTTCCTCGTTGCCGATCATCACGTCGACATACTTCGCGATCTCACGGTTCACTTCCTGGGCCTTCTTGAGTCCGCCGATGGTCTTCCAGAGGGAAGGGCGGTAGTTCAGGTCGTAGGAGACGATCGTGCCGTGCTTCTTGGCGATCTTGACCGCCTCGATGGTGGCCTGCGCGGTGGTCTCGGACAGGGCCGCGAAGATGCCGCCCGTGTGGAGCCAGCGGACGCCGAGCTTGCCGAAGAGGTGTTCCCAGTCGAAGTCGCCGGGCTTGATCTGCGAGGCGGCGGTGTTACCGCGGTCCGGGACGCCGACGGCGCCGCGGATACCGAAGCCGCGCTCGGTGAAGTTGAGGCCGTTGCGGACCGTGCGGCCGATGCCGTCGTCCTCGCGCCACTTGATGAAGTCGGTGTTCACGCCGCCCTGCATCACGAAGTCCTCGAGCAGGCGGCCGACCTCGTTGTCGACGAACGCCGTGCACACGGAGGTGCGGAGGTTGAAGCACTTGCGGAGGCCGCGGGCGACGTTGTATTCGCCGCCGCCTTCCCAGACCTGGAACTGACGCGTGGTGCGCACGCGGCCTTCGCCCGGGTCGAGGCGGAGCATGATTTCACCGAGGGAGACTTGGTCGAAGGCGCATTCCTTCGCCGACTTGATCTGGAGAGCCATGGTAGGAGGAGTTGGGATTGAGAAGTGTGGTGGGTTAGCCGGTGGGCAGGGCGGCGAGGTCGAACGGCTGATGGCCGATGTGGGACGCGATCTCGTTGAAGGCTTCGACTTCGGCCTTGGAGAAGAGGAGGCCGCCGGCCTTCTGGCTGCGCGCGGCGAAGGTCGCCTCGAGCTGGCCGGGGAGCATGCACTTCTCGTTGCCGTGGCCGAGGACGTCGTCGATCACGGCCTTGACGTTCTGGCCCTGGGTGCGGCCCTGGGCGAAGGCGCCGGAGCTCATGGCCTCGGGGTGGATCACCTGGAAGAAGAAGGCGCAGGCCTGCTTCTCGCCGGGGACGTGCGTGCGGCTGCGGATGGTCGGGAGCGAGCCGCCGATGTAGCCGGCGACGATCTCATTGATGAGCGAGAGACCGTAGCCCTTGTGCGCGCCGAAGGGGATGAGCGACACGGCTTCGTTCGGGTCGAGGGTGACCTTGCCGTCCTTGTCCACGGCGGCGTCGGGCGGGAGCATCTTGCCTTCGCGCTTGAGCACTTGGACGCGGCCCATGGCGATGACGGAGGTGGCCCAGTCGATCACGATCGGGAAGCCGAGCTCCTTGGTCGTCGGGAAACCCCACGAGTGCGGGTTGGTGCCGAGCGTCGGGAACTTGCCCTGAAAGGGGACGACTTCCGCGAGCGTGGCGGTGCAGTTCGTGTAGGCGAGGTAACCGCGCTTGGCGGCTTCCATCACGTAGCCGCCGCCCCAGAGGTAGTGGAAGGCGTTGTCGACGGAGACCGTGCCCACGCCGTATTTGTCGGCGAGCTCGATGCAGCGCTCGATGGCGTCGACGGCGACGGCCTGGCCGAGCTTCTGGTGGGCGTCCCAGACTTCCGCGGCCTCGAAGCGCGTGGCCTTCTTCGTGACGGTGGCGTTGGGCGTGCAGCCCGGGACCTTGGCGCCGGAGCCGAAGAGTTCGTCGAGGTGGAGGGCCTTCAGGGCGTTGTGCGTGCGGATGCCGTGGTGCGTGGCCATGCTGGCCATCTGGGCGGCCTGCGCGGATTCCTTGGCGCCGAAGCCGCGCTTGACGTAGGCGGCGGTGACGAGCGCCTCGTGGGCGGCGCGGGGGACGACGTGGAAGACTTCGCTCATGGGTAAGGTTTCGGCGGGGAGATTAGACGACCTTCTTCACCGGGACTTCGGGGTTGATCTGGGCGAGGGGCTTCTCGCCGTGCATCGCGCGGATGAGGTTGGTAACCGCGGCGACGGCCTGGCGCTGCACGCTCTCGGCGGTGCGGGAACCGATGTGCGGCGTGACGACGCAGTTCGGCAGCTTGGTAAGCGGGTGGTCGGCGCGCGGCGGTTCTTCGTCGAGCACGTCGGTGCCGTAGCCGCCGACCTGGCCGGATTTCAACGCGGCCGCGATGTCGTCGGTGTGGACGATCTCGCCGCGGGCGCAGTTAAGGATCAGCACGCCCTTCTTCATCTTGGCGATGTTCTCGGCGCGGATCAGGTCGCGCGTCTCGGGGGTCAGGTTCGTATGCAGGGAGAGGTAGTCGGAGACGCCGAAGACCTCGTCCATCGTGGCGGCGCGCTTCACGTCGTATTGGGCGGCGAACTTGTCGTCCCAGTAGAGGTCGAAGCCGACGACTTTCATGCCGAAGGCGCGGGCGCGGATGGCGACTTCCTTGCCGATGCGGCCCATGCCGATGATGCCGATCGTCTTGTCGAGGAGCTCATGGCCCGTCTTGCGCTTCCAGCCGCCGGAGCGCGTGGAATCGGTGTGGAAGTAGAAATTCTTTTCCAGGGCGAGCAGGAGGAGGAAGGTGTGCTCGGCGACGGTCGTGTGATTGACGCCGGGGGTGAAGAGCAGGGGGATGCCCTTGGCCGTGAGGGTCTTCACGTCGATCTTGTCCACGCCGATGCCGTACTTAGAGACGACCTTGAGGCGGGGGAGGGCTTTCTCGATCACCGCCGCGGTGATCATGTCGTCGCCGCAGATGTAGCCGTCGAACTGGCCCATCAACGCCAGCGTGTCGGCTTCATTGAGCGGCCCGCGGGCGGTGACGACTTCCCAGCCCGTTTCGGCGAGCATCTTGTGGTGTTCTCCGGGGGTGTCCTGGAAGGAAGTGGTCGTGAGGAGGATACGCGGCTTCGTCATGGGTATATTCGAGCCAAAGGTGGCTTTGGGGTAGGTTTCCGTCAACAGGACTTCTGGGGTGGACTTACCTCGAAAACGGCATTTGGTAGGCCCACCCCGATTTTATGTCGACCCCTGCCTCAAACACCGGAGCCCCCTCGCACCGATGGGTCATTCTGGCCCTTCTGTTCTTCGCCACGACGATCAATTATATCGACCGGCAGATCCTCGCCCTCCTGAAGCCGATGCTCGACGCCGAGCTGGGCTGGACGAACGAGCAGTACGGTTACGTCAACTCGGCCTTCCAGGCGGCTTACGCCTTCGGTCTGGTTGGCTTCGGCTGGTTCATCGACCGTTTCGGCGTCAAGGTCGGCTACGCCGTCTCGATCTTCGCCTGGTCTGCGGCCGCCGCCGCCCACGCGTTGGTCGGCTCGGTCTCGGGTTTCCGCTGGGCGCGCGTCGCCCTTGGGGTCGGTGAAGGCGGTAATTTCCCCGCGGCCATCAAGACCGTCGCGCAGTGGTTCCCCCGCTCCGAGCGGGCCTTCGCCAACGCCCTCTTCAATTCCGGCACGAACATCGGCGCCCTCATCGCTCCCGCGGTCATCCCGCTGATGGCCCTCAACTATGGCTGGCGCTCCACCTTCGTCGTCGCCGGCCTGCTCGGCATCGTCTGGATCTTCTTCTGGATCCCGCTCTTCAAGGAAGCCCCTAAACTCGACGACGAGGAGATCACTTCGAACCGCAAGGTGCCCTGGCTGAGCCTGCTTGGTAAGCGTCAGGCCTGGGCCTACATGATGGCCAAGTTCCTCACCGACCCGGTCTGGTGGTTCTACCTGATCTGGCTGCCGGACTACTTCAAGCGCGAGCAGCACCTCGACCTCAAGGCCTCGGCCTTGCCGCTCGTCGTCCTCTACGGCATCGTCACCGTCCTCAGCATCTTCGCCGGCTGGCTCGTCAAGCGCCTCGCCGAGAGCGGCCACGACATCGTCAAGGTCCGCAAGGTCTCGATGCTCATCTTCGCCCTCTGCTCGCTGCCGATCTTCTTCGTCCGCGGCCTTGGCATGTGGGAAGCGGTGCTGCTCATCGCCTTCGCCGCGTCGGCCCACCAGGCTTGGTCCGCCAGCCTCTACGCGACGATCTCCGACACCTTCCCGAAGGAAGCCGTGGCTTCCGTCTCCGGTCTCGGCGGCTTCGTCGGTTCCATCGGCGGCATGATCTTCCCGGTCGTCGCCGGCCGCATCCTCGACAGCAACGCCAACGGTTACGCGGTGCTCTTCGGTTTCTGCGCCTTCGCCTACGTGGTGGCCTTCGCCATCCACCACATCCTCGTGCCGAAGCTCGAGATGGCCGACGTCTGAGCCTCGCCATCGCGGCAAAAGAAAAGGGCCCCATGATGGGGCCCTTTTTATTGCCTTAGCGGGCGGCGCTCAGCCCGCGACGACGATGTTCACCAGCTTGCCCGGGACGACGATCTCCTTCACGACGGGCTTGCCGTCGGTGAATTTGAGCACGTCGGCGTTGGCCTTGGCGAGGGCGAGCAGGGCGTCCTTGGAGATGTCCTTGGCGACCTTGGCGGTGGCGCGGACCTTGCCGTTGACCTGGAAGATGACCTCGACGGTGTTCTCGACGAGCTTGGACACGTCGAGCTTGGGCCAGCCGGCGGCGGTGATGCTTTCCTTGTGACCGAGGCGCGCCCAGATCTCCTCGCACACGTGCGGGGCGAACGGGGCGGCGAGGCGCACGAAGTCCTCGACGGTCGCGCGGCGCAGGGCCGGCGATTTCTCAGCGACGTTCATGAGGATCATCATCTGCGAGATGGCGGTGTTGAACTGCAGGGTCTCGATGTCCTTCTCGACCTTCTGGATGGTGCGATGGAGCTCGCGGACGAGTTCCTCGGATTCGGCGCCGTCGGCGCTCAGCTTGGCGGAAGCCGCGCCGGTGTTCTCATCGATCGCCAGGCGCCAGAGGCGCTTGAGGAAGCGGGTGATGCCGATGATGCCGTCGGAGTTCCAAGGCTTGGAGGCCTCGAGCGGTCCGAGGAACATCAAGTACATGCGCAGGGCGTCGGCGCCGTGGTCCTTGACGATGGCGTCCGGGTTCACGACGTTGCCGCGGCTCTTGGACATCTTCTCGCCGTCCTCGCCCATGATGAGGCCCTGGTGGAAGAGCTTCTTGAACGGTTCGGCGGTCGGCAGGACGCCGATCTCGTAGAGGAAGCGGTGCCAGAAGCGCGCGTACAGGAGGTGGAGCACGGCGTGCTCGGCGCCGCCGATGTAGAAGTCGGGGCAACCCCAGTATTCCAGGTCGGCCTTGGAGGCGAGGGCCTCGGCGTTCTGGGGGTCGATGTAGCGTAGGTAGTACCAGCAGGAGCCAGCCCACTGCGGCATCGTGTTCGTTTCGCGCGAGGCCTTGATCCAGAGCGGACCGGGCTGCGGCTTCGACTGGGACACGGTGGCACCGGAAGCGACGTCATACCAGACTTCGGTCCACTCGGGCTCCTTCGAGAGCGGCGAATCGCCGGTCGGCGAGGGCTGGTAGGATTTGACCTGGGGCAGGGTGAGCGGGAGCTGCTTGGACGTCAGCGGCACGGCGCAGACTTCGACGCCGTTGAGCTGGCAGGTGACGGGCTCCTTCGGGAGGAACTCGCGCACTTCGGAGTCGGCCGGGATCTTGGCGTAGTCTTCGCGGGAGACCCAGAGGAGGGGGAAGGGCTCGCCCCAGTAGCGCTGACGCGAGAAGAGCCAGTCGCGCAGCTTGAAGTTCACGGCGAGCTTGCCCTGGCCCTTGGCGGCGAGGTCGGCGGTGATCTTCTTCTTGGTCTCGCCGGCGGAGAGGCCGTCGAACGGACCGGAGTTCACCATCGGTCCGTCCTCGGTCCAAGGCTTCTCGTTAACGTCGACGGCTTCCTTGGAGCCGACGACCTGGATGATGGGCAGCTTGAATTCCTTGGCGAATTCCCAGTCGCGTTCGTCGTGCGCCGGCACGGCCATGATCGCGCCGGTACCGTAGGTGATGAGCACGTAGTCGGCGGTCCAGACGGGGATCTTGGCGCCGTTGACGGGGTTGATGGCGTAGGCGCCGGTGAACACGCCGGTCTTCTTCTTGGCGGCGAGGTCGGTGCGCTCGAGGTCGGTCTTGTTGCGGACCGCGGCGACGTAGCTTTCGACGGCGTTCTTCTGGGCGGCGGTGGTGAGCTTGCCGATGAGCGGGTGCTCGGGGGCGATGACCATGTAGGTCGCGCCGTAAAGGGTATCCGGACGGGTCGTGAAGACGGTCAGGGTGTCGGCGTGGCCATCGAGTTTGAAGGTGACTTCGGCGCCCTCCGACTTGCCGATCCAGTTCTTCTGGAGGCGCTTGGTGGAATCGGGCCAGTCGACGTGATCGAGGCCTTCGATGAGCTTGTCGGCGTAAGCGGTGATACGCAGGACCCACTGGCGGATCGGGCGGCGCTCGACCGGATGGTTACCGCGGTCGGAGCGCGGGCCTTCCGGCGTGTTCAGGACTTCCTCGTTCGCGAGGACGGTGCCGAGGGCCGGGCAGAACCAGACGGGCTTCTCGGAGACGTAGGCGAGGCCGTGGCGGAAGAGCTTGAGGAAGATCCACTGCGTCCAGCGGAAGTATTTCTCGTCGGTCGTGGAGAGCTCGCGGTCCCAATCGATGGCGAAGCCGAGCATCTGCAACTGGCGACGGAAGTTGTCGATGTTACGCTTGGTCTGGACGGCGGGGTGCTCGCCGGTGGCGATCGCATGCTGTTCGGCGGGCAAGCCGAAGGCGTCCCAGCCCATCGGGTGGAGGACGTTGAAGCCGTTGGCCTTCTTATAGCGGGCGAGGATGTCCGAAGCGGTGTAGCCTTCCGGGTGGCCGATGTGCAGGCCGGCGCCGGAGGGGTAGGGGAACATGTCCAGGACGTAGTACTTCGGCTTGCCGCAGGAGATGGGCTCGGTGCGGAAGGTGGCGCCGGCTTTCCAGGCGGCCTGCCACTTCTGTTCGAAGGAGGGGAAATCGTAGCTGCCGGGTTTTGTTTCCGAAGTGTCCATGAATGCGTGCAGATAGGAGGTTCGGGACGGCGCTGGCAAGGTTTTGGAGCGGCCGGCGACCCTATCCCGCTTGCCTAGGCCCTTCGGCGGGGGTTATCTGCCGTCATGAACGTGCTCGTGGTGGGCGGTGCCGGCTACATCGGCAGCCATTGCGTCCGGCAGGCCGCGGCCGCCGGGCAAGTGGTCGCCGTATTGGACGACCTTTCCTACGGCCACGCGGAGTCCGTCCCCGCCGGGGTGAAGCTCTTCCGCGCCGACATGGGCGACCAGGCCGCGGTCCGCGCCGCCCTGCGGGAAACACGTGCCGAGGTGATCATCGATTTCGCGGCTTTCACGAACGTCGGCGAATCCGTCCAGCAGCCGGAGCGTTACCACGAGAACAACGTCGTCCGTACCGAAGGGCTGCTCCAAGCGATGCTCGCCGAGGGCGTCAAGAAGCTCGTCTTCTCCAGCACTTGCGCGACTTACGGCGTCCCGGAGCGGATGCCGATGACGGAAGACCTGCCGCAGCAGCCGATCAATCCGTACGGCGCCACGAAACTGGCCGTCGAGCAGCGCCTGTGTGAGCTCGCCGGCTCGCACGGGCTGAGCTTCGCGGCCTTCCGTTATTTCAACGCCGCCGGGGCTTCGCCCGACGCCGCCATCGGCGAAGACCACTCGCCGGAGACGCACCTTATCCCGCTGGCCATCGCCGCCGCCCTGGGCCGCCGTCCGCCGCTCAAGGTCTTCGGTACGGATTATCCGACGCCCGACGGCACCTGCCTGCGCGACTACGTGCATGTGGACGACCTTTCCCGCGCCCATCTCGACGTCCTGCCTAAGCTGAGCCAGCCCGGACAGGCCTTGTTCTATAATCTCGGCACCGGCACGCCGTATTCAGTCAAAGAGGTCATTGCCAGCGTGGCGCGCATCCTCGGTCGTCCGGTCCCGCATGAGTTTGCCGAGCGCCGCGAAGGCGATCCGCCTGCGCTTTACGCCGATGCCGCCAAGGTTCGTCGCGAACTCGGCTGGATTCCGCGTTATGATACGCTCGACAGCATCGTCCTGACGGCATGCCATTGGCACCTCGCCCGGCCCAAGGGCTTTGCCTCCTGATCCGATGTCCGAACAACTCCACCCGCACTGGCGCATCCAGTACATTCGCTCCCGCAAGGAGCCCGGCGCCGGCAGTCCGTTCGCGGCCCTGCTCGCGGCCCATGACGACGAGGCTAATCTGATCCTGCACCGCGGCGCGCACTGCTTCGTCATCCTCAATAACTCGCCCTACAATCCCGGCCACCTGATGGTGCTGCCGAACCGCGAGGTCGGCGAACTGGCCGATCTCACCGCCGCGGAGCGCGCCGAGATGATGGACCTGCTCGTCCGTTGCCAGGCCGTGCTGCAGAAGGTGATGAGCCCGGCGGGCTTCAATATGGGCCTGAACCTCGGCAAAGCCGCCGGTGCGGGCATCCCGACGCACCTGCATTTCCACGTCGTGCCGCGGTGGGACGGCGACCACAACTTCATGCCGGTCATCGCCGACACGCGCGTCCTGCCGCAGGCGCTCGCCGAGCTCTGGGCGCGGCTCAAGCCCGCCTTCGCCGCCTTATGAACCGCGTCGTCGACATCTCCGTCCGCCACGCGAAGACCAAGGTCTCCGCGGTCTCGGTCCAGCGCGTCGTCCACGCCTTGGACAAGCTCAAGGGCTACCGTTGCCCGGCGGGCTCGCTCTCGATCGCCTTCCTCGGCGACAAGGAGACGGCGAAGCTCCACGACGAATTCCTGGGCGACCCGACCGTGACCGACGTCATCACGTTCGTCGGCGAAGAGCATCCGGGCGAGCCCTTCGCGGGCGAGATCTGCGTGAACATCGACCAGGCCCGCCGGGCCGCTAAAGAGCACGGCGTCACGCTGGCCACCGAACTCCGCCTCTACGTGGCGCACGGCTGGCTGCATCTTTCCGGCCTACGCGACGGCAATCGCAAGGAGTCCGCCGCCATGCGGGTCGGCGAGGCCGTGGCGGTCTCGCACCTCGACAAACTCGGCGCCAAGCTCCGGGTCCGCGATTAACGGACTCGCCCTCGGCTCCGTCCGCGTCCAACTTGCCCGCAGGATGAAGCGCACCGTCATCATTCACTCCGGCGGGATGGACTCCACCGTGCTCCTGGCCCACCTCGTGGCCGAGGGCAGGGAAGTGCACGCGCTCTCCGTGGACTACGGGCAGCGCCACCGCCGCGAACTCGTCGCCGCCGCCGAGATCTGCGCCCATTATAAGATCCCGCATCGGATCGCGGACCTCCGCGGCGTGACCTCCCTGTTCGGCGCCAACGCACTCACGGATTCGCAGGTCGCCGTGCCCGAAGGGCATTATGAGGAGGCCAGCATGAAGGCCACCGTGGTGCCGAACCGCAACATGCTGCTCATCGCGACCGCCGCCGCTTGGGCGATGTCGCTCAAGGCTTCCTCCGTCGCCTACGGCGCGCACGGGGGCGATCACGCGATCTATCCCGATTGCCGCCCCGCCTTCGCCGATGCCTTGGATAAGGCCATCCGGCTCGCCGACTGGCACGAAGTCTCTTTGGAGCGTCCGTTCGTCGGCATGGATAAGACCGCCATCGTCCGTCGCGGGGTCGAGCTGGGCGTGCCCTTCGCCCTGACGTGGTCCTGTTACGTCGGCGGAGACCGGCACTGCGGCAAGTGCGGTACCTGCGTGGAGCGTAAGGAAGCTTTCCTCCGCGCCGGCGTGGCCGATCCGACTGTTTACGTCGGGTGACTTATTCTTCCGATAAGCGGACGTAAGACCTGGTCCCTGGGCCGGGAATTGGATTGAAGGTCCGGGTCATCCTGCACGTTACTTCCTCGTGCGTCGTCTCCGTCAACCCATCGCCTGGCTCGCCCTCGTGGCGTGGTTGGCCGCGTCCGGTTTGTCGTGGGACCTGTTGCAGGTCGTCGCTTGGACGAAGATGTCGGTCGAGAACGCCGGGCAGCGCTCCGTCGGCGCGGCGGTCACCAAGGCCTTGGCGGACGCCCCTTGCGCGATGTGTAAGGTCGCCCAGGACGGTCGTAAGCAGAGCGAGCAGCAGCCGCTGGCGAAGGACGACTCCGGGAAGACGAAGGCCAAGGCGGATACCTCCGTCGACGTCCTTGTGGTCATCGGTGCGCAGGATTTTCAAGGCCGGGAGCATGCCCGGCCGTCGGATGAAGTCGGGCTGATCCGGGCCGGCGAGGTGCCGGTGCCGCCCCCTCGGCTGCGCGGCTGATCACCGTTGCCGGTCGCGGTTAGTTCGGCCGGCGCGTGGCTCACTCCCTCCACCCAAGTCGCACCTATCGGTGCGCATCGTCGCCTGCGCGGACCGCCACACCCGTGCCGGTGACACTCAAACGATAGTATCATGAAAACTTCCTTCCTCTCTGGGCGCACCACCCGCGCCGCTCTTTTCTCCCTCCTCGCCCTCGGCGCCTACACCGAAGCCCAGGCCTGCCCGTGCGGTTGCGTGCGCGTGCCGATCGATAACCTGCTGGATCGTCCGTCCGCGGCCACCAGCCCGTTCACGGTCGATGTCCGTTACGACTACGTCGACCAGAACCGACGTAACAACGACGCCCACGCGCACTTCTTCGCGGTGCATCGTAATATCGCGACCACCCTCGAGACGAATCTCGGCGGCCAAGTCTGGTCGCTCGCGATTCCGCGCGTCGACCGGACCCTGCGTACGAACATCGTGCCCTCCATGGCCAATCCTAACCCGGTCAACACCAGTCAGGACGTCAACGGCCTCGGTGACATCGCGCTCTCGACCCGTTTCAAGTGGTCCGACTACACCGTCATCGCCGGCGTGAAGCTGCCGACCGGCGCGGACGACCTCACGCTGAACGTCTCCCGTCGCTACCTACAGCCCGGCACCGGCTCGACCGATCTCATGCTGGCCCTCCGTCGCGAATACTCGGCCGACGCGGACCATCCTTGGTTCTTCTGGCAGGTCGGCGCCCAGGGCGCGGTCGCCTATGACGCCAACTTCCGCCCGGGCAGCACGTTGACCGGCACGCTCGGCGCGCGTTACGGTTGGACGGAGTCCTTGAAGTTCTCGCTGCAGACCTCGGCGATCCGACAGTTCCGCGACAAGAACACCATGAACGCCGCCGGCTTCACGGCTTATGCGGAGGATCTCGAGAGCGCGGCTTTCTCCACGCATATCGCCGCGGGCCTGACGTATCAGTTGGGTGCCAAGACGAGCGCCTATCTGTTCTACAGCACTCCGCTGAAGACCAATAACCTGGCCTCTCGCACCAACGGCACCCTGGTGAATCCGGTTCACTCGAGCGAGATCTGGTCCCTCGGCCTGTCGCACTCGTTCTAAGCCGGGTCTGCTTCATCGCCTGCCGAGGCCTGTCGTATATTGATACGGCAGGCCTCTTTTTTGGTCTTTCCGTGTCGACGCCGACCGCATCTTCCTTGCGACCCGGCCTTTCGCCCTCCTATCTGCTGGCTGTCCCATGTTCACCTGCAGCAAGACCTACCGAGACATTCCGTTCGCCCACCGGCAGCATCGGCATGACGGGCATTGCTCCTTCCTGCACGGTCACAACTGGGCCATCGAGATCGAGTTCGGCTGCGAGCGACTCGATGAACGCGGTTTCGTCGTCGACTTCGGCGGCCTGGGTTTCCTGAAGACCTGGATCGCCGACCACCTCGACCACGCGTGCCTCTTCGCCAAGACGGATCCCGTCCGCGAGAAGCTCCTGCAGGATTACCCGAAGCTGTTCCGTCCGCTCGTCATCGATTCCGTCTCCACCGAAGGCATCGCGCAGTTCCTGTTCGAGACCTTCGACCCGATGGTGCGCCAGGAGACCGGCGGTCGCGCCTGGGTCCGGCAGATCATCCTGCACGAGGACACGAAGAACAAGGCGAGCTATCAGCCGAAGGCCTGACCATGGCCGAGCTTTACCCCGTCAATGAGACGTTCCTCAGCTGGCAGGGGGAAGGGGTGCATCTCGGTCGCAAGGCTTTCTTCATCCGTCTCCAGGGTTGTCCGGTGAAGTGCGCCTGGTGCGACTCCGCGTCCACCTGGCACCCGCAGTTCGTCCCGAAGCAGGTCCGTAAGGCCTCCCCGGCCGAGCTGGCCGAAGAGGCCGCCGCCGCCCGCCCGGAGTTCGTCGTCCTGACCGGAGGCGAGCCTTGCATCCATGACCTCGGCCCTCTGTTGGCCGCCATGGCCTCGGTCGGTCTCAAGGTCCACCTCGAGACTTGCGGGGCCTACGCCATCGCCCCGGGCTTCGCCTGGGTGACCGTCAGCCCGAAATGGGCTAAATTGCCTCTGGCCGAGTCCTTGGCCCGGGCGGATGAGGTCAAACTCATCATTGAAGCCCCAGATAGCATCACCCGCTGGACCGAGGCCGTCGGCGGCAAGTGGCTCAGCCCCAACGTCTGGCTGCACCCCGAGTGGTCTCGTCGGGCCGATCCGGCCGTCTTACGCACGATAACCGAGCAGGTGAAGCAGGGTGGGGCGCCTTACCGGGCGGGCTGGCAGGTGCATAAGCCCTATGCGGCCGATGCCTTGGATCCCCGCGCCCGTCCGCCAGCCCCCTTGGGTGGCGACGTCGGCAAGGGATTCTGAGGGTCCGCGCTTGTCCGCCGGTCGTAGGCCTGACCCCATGGTCGGCACTATCTTCGGATGGGAACTTTTTTTGCTTCACACGGGGGCGGAACCCTCATTCAAAACGACCTCATGAACCGACCTGCTGTGCTCGCTCTTGAAGATGGAACCATTCTTCGGGGCAGGGCGTTCGGAGCTTCGGCCACCCTCTGCGGCGAAGTCGTGTTCAA
This sequence comes from Verrucomicrobiota bacterium, assembly GCA_046301395.1. GTDB lineage: Bacteria > Verrucomicrobiota > Verrucomicrobiia > Opitutales > UBA953 > UBA953. The sequence continues at coordinate 17,739 of JBKCKE010000204.1, forward strand.
TACGAGCATGACCGGCTACCAGGAGATCCTCACCGACCCTTCCTACTTCGGCCAGATCGTCACCATGACGACCCCGCAGATCGGCAACTACGGCGTCAACGAAGACGACTTCGAATCCGCCCGCCCGCACGTCGCCGGTTTCGTCGTCCGTGACCTTTCTCCGATCGTCTCGAACTGGCGCGCCACCACCGACCTGAGCAGCTGGCTGGCGAAGTACGGCATCCCCGGCATCGAAGGCGTCGACACCCGCTCCCTGACCAAGAAGCTGCGCTCCGCCGGCGTGATGAAGGCCTGCCTCTCCACCGAAGGCATCAGCGACGAGGAAGCCCTCAAGCGCGCTCGCGCCTGGACCGGCACCGTCGGCGCCGACTTCGTCAAGGACGTCACCTGCAAGGCTCCGTATCACTTCAACGCCAAGGCCGGCGACTGCGAGGCCTTCACCGTCCCGGGCACGCACCTCAACAAGCCGAAGGGTCGCGCGACCAAGTTCCGCATCGCGGCCTATGACTTCGGTGCCAAGACCTCGATCTTCCGCCGCCTCGTCGCTTCCGGCTTCGACGTCCACGTCTTCCCGGCCCGCACCCCGGCCGCCGAGATCCGCGCCTTCAATCCCGACGGCGTCTTCCTGTCCAACGGGCCCGGCGATCCCGCCGCCCTGAAGTACGCCCACGAAGCCGTGGCGGACCTCATCAAGACCTACCCGGTGTTCGGCATCTGCCTCGGTCACCAGATCATCACGCACGCCATCGGCGCTTCGACCTACAAGCTGAAGTTCGGCCACCGCGGCGGCAATCAGCCCGTCAAGAACACCGAAGAGGACCGCGTGTCCATCACCGCCCAGAACCACGGTTTCGCCTCCCGGCGCGAAGACCTGGAGCGCTGTGGCGCGGTCGTCACCGAGGTCAATCTGAACGACGACACCGTCTCCGGCCTACGGCTCAAGGATAAGCCCGTCTTCTCCGTCCAGTATCACCCGGAAGCCGGCCCTGGTCCGAACGACGCCGACGTGCTGTTCGACCGGTTCTACGACCTGATCGCCAAGAGCAAGGCGGCCAAGTAAGCCGCTGCGTCATGGCTGCCCGACTCCTCGCAGCCTTGGGTTTCGCGCTCCTCCTAGGAGGTTGCGCCATGCTGCCGCCGACGGCCGAAGACCGCGTCGCCGAACTGATCGAGGATGCCGCCGCCGGGCGGAGCATCGACGGACGTTACCATAACCTCGACCCCGTGGACGAGGCCAGCACGGCGCAGTTCATCTACGTCGAGGAGTGGCTCGACGTGAACGGCGAGGCGGTCCTGGAAGTCCGTCCCGCTCCCGTGTCGGCGGAGGGCGCTTTCCGCTTTACGCGTTCGGCCGACGGCCGCACGACCTATCTCATCAGTTACGGCTGGCCCGGGCCGCAGGTGCGTTCGCGGGTGCTGCGTCCGGCGCCTGGTGCGACCATTACCTTGCTGGGCTGGTCGGATCTCCTGCCGTGGGAGCAACTCGGCGGCGTCTGCGTGATCACGACCCCGCGCGAGATGGCCGACGAAGAGAACCACCCTTGCAAACAGGCGTTCGTCTTCAAGGTCACCGCGCCGCGCTGACGGCTCAGAGCTCGACCTGCATGCCGAGCTCGACCACGCGGCCCGGCGGCAGGTTGAAGTAGGCCGTCGCGGACAAGGAGTTCCGGTTGAGCACTTCGAAGAGCTTTTCCTGGACGGCGTTGAGCGAGAAGCCCGTCGTCGCGCGGACGATCGTCTCACGGCTCAGGAAGTAGGTGGTCTCGAGCGGATTGGGGTTGATGCCGAGCTCGCGGTAGGCCGCGTCGAGCACCGGGAAGACGTTCTGCTTCTCACGGAAGCCGAAGCGTCCGGTCACGCTGAGCACGGAGGGGAACTCTTCGTGGCTGTCGACCTTGCAGAACTTCGGTCCGCGGGTGTGGAAATTCACGCGTTCGGTATCCGGCACGATGGCCCGGTCTTCGTCGACCTTGAGCGTCACCACGATGATGTGGTCATGCAGGGCGCGGTTGTGCTTGAGGTTATGGGCGAGGGCCATCGGCACGGATTTGGTGGAGCCGGCCAAGTAGACCGCCGTGCCCTTCACGCGGGCGAATTTGCCGGCCACGAAACGGTCTTCGACGCTGTCCAGGAAGTTGTCGAAGTCCCCGGCGGCCTCGCCTTCGCTCATCTTCTTCTTCATGGCGATGCGTCCCTTGTTCCAGACGGCCATGAGGTAATAGACCACGACGCCGATCAGCAGGGGCAGCCAGCCGTTGGGCAGGACCTTGTGCGCGTTGCCCAGCACGAAGAGCACTTCCAGCAGGATGAAGGGGGTCAGCAGGGCATAGGCTCCGGCGGAGGGAATGCGCAGCTTGTGGCGCAGGTACTGGCCGAAGAGGATCGTCGTGACCAGCATCGTCAGGCTGACCGCGATGCCGTAGGCGCTGGCGAGGTTCTCGGAGGTCTCGTAATGCAGCACCAGGTAGATCGAGCCGATCATCAGCAGCCAGTTGATGACGGGGACGTAGACCTGGCCGGATTCCTGGTCCGACGTGTAGGTCATGCGCATGCGCGGCAGGTAGTTCAGCTGGATCGCCTGCATGGTGATCGAGAACGCGCCGGCGATGAGGGCCTGCGAAGCGATGATCGCCGCGAGGGTCGCGATGACGACCAGCGGGATCTGGGCCCAACCGGGCGCCATGTTGAAGAAGGGATTGAAGCCTGGCTCGAGGAGGGCTTCCGGGTGGGCGAGGGCCCACGCGCCTTGGCCGAGGTAGTTCAGGATGAGGGCAGGGAAGACGATGAAGCACCAGGCGGCCCGGATGGGCTTCTGTCCGAAGTGCCCCATGTCCGCATAGAGCGCTTCGGCCCCGGTGACCGACAGGAAGACCGCGCCGAGGATCAGGATGCCGAGTCCGGGGTGGGTGGTCAGCAAGTGCAGGCCTTCGAGGGGGTTGAAGGCCCATAGGATTTCGCCGAGGACCGCGTGATGCAGGGCGAGCGAGAGTACGCCGAGTCCGCCGATGACGATGAACCAGACCATCGTGATCGGGCCGAAATACATGCCCACCCGGCCGGTCCCGATCTTCTGCAGCCAGAAGATGCCGACGAGGATGAGTACGGCGGCCGTCGGGATGAAGTATTTGAGGAAGCCGGCCGTCAGCGGACCATGGAGGCGTTCGTTGGCTTCCTTGACGCCTTCCAGGGCGGAGACGACCGAGATGGCGGGGGTGATGACCCCATCGCCATAGAGCAGGGCGGCGCCGAAGACACCGAGCAGCACGAGCACGCTGCGGTGCTTCCGTTTGGCCTTCTCTTTGTCCTTGGAGGAAGCGAGCGAGACCAGGGTCATGATGCCACCTTCGCCGTCTTCGTTGGCCTCCATCACCAGGAGCACGTATTTCACCATCACCACGAAGATCAGGGACCAGATGATCAGGGACAGGATCGGGACGACTTGGGAGGCCCCGAGGATGTTGTTATCGGCGTCCCTGACTCGCAGGCATTCCTTGAACGCGTAAAGGGGGCTCGTCCCGATATCACCGAACACGACCCCGAGGGCCGCGATGGTGGCCGCCATGGTCAGCGGCTTGACGGGTGAGGAGCCTTCGGTCGGCTCCGGGTCGGACGTGCTCATGGAGAGTTATTCACAGTGACAGCTCCTAGGGGGTAATCAAAGCCAATCGGGGATGCCGGGGCTTGCCTTTTTGTCTCATAATCGCATCTCCAGACCTTCAGCCCACCCCTTTCCAAACAATACGAACAATGAATATCATCCAAACTGTTGTCATTCAGGGACTAGCACAGGCTCAGCCTGCGGCCGGTGCGCCCCAGGCCGAGCAAGGTGGCGGCTGGAGCATCCTGATCATGTACGCCCTCCTTTTCGTGGGCATGTACTTCCTGCTCTTCGCTCCCCAGCGCAAGCGCCAGAAGGAGCTCGAAAAGCTTCAGTCCGAGCTGTCGGTCGGCGATAAGGTGCTCGCCGCCGGTGGTATCTACGGTCGCGTGGTCTCCATCAAGGACGACCGCATCACCCTCGAACTCGATTCGGGCCGTCTCGTCGTCCACAAGTCCGCCATCATGGGCAAGGACGCCGACGCCGTCGTCCAGGCCTGAAGTCATCCACCCTTAAGCCTACCCTGACACTATGACGTCCAGGACCTGGTTCTGGAAGATCGCGGTCTCCCTCGTTGCCCTGGCGGTCGCCTGGTACGAGTTCCACCCGATCGCTCCGACCCCTCTCGAACAGTTCGTGCCCACGCAGGTCATCGCGCAGAAGCCCGAATTCGACAAGCTCCACTCCGAGGCCCTCGAGCGCGTCAAGCGCTACAAGGACGCCGCGGTCGCCGCCGACCAGAAGTCGGTCTCTTACTTCCAGGCTCTGCGTGATATCGGCGAAGGCCGCGGTCGCGCCGCCCCGGTCGACTTCCGTCCGTTCTTCTTCACCGAAGCCCAGATCGTCAGCGAGCCCGACCAGGCCAAGCGTAACGGCATCGTGCTGAAGCAGCTGCTCGTCGGCTCGCAAGGTCGTCTCAAGCTCGGTCTCGACCTGCAGGGCGGGGTATCCTTCACCCTCAAGGTCGATCCGACCGGCGCCGAATCCGGCGAGAAGGCCGCCGGCGACAAGTCGAGCGTCTCCCATGCCGATATGGTCAACCAGGCGCTCCAGGTCATGGAGCAGCGCGTCAATCAGTTCGGCGTCGCCGAACCCGTCCTGCGTCCCGTGGGCGATCTCTCCCTCGAGATCCAGCTTCCCGGTGAAGACGCCGCCAACAACCCGGACGTCATCGATTCGCTGAAGAAGCCTGCCAAACTCGAGTTCCGCCAGGTGCATCGTACCGAGCGTCCGACCGAGACCGAGCGTGAGCACTCCCTCCGTTCCTTGCCCGTCGATCCGATGCTGGGCTCCGCCTCGGCCATCTCGACCTACGAGGTGCTGACCATCCGCGACGTAGACAGCAAGACCGGCGAGATCCGCGTCACGCGCTACTACGTCCGTAAGGCCGCCGACGCCACCGGCAAGATCATCAAGTCCGCCTCGGGTCGCTCCGACGACGGCATCTCCTTCTACGTGGACATGAAGTTCACCGACGAAGGCTCCAAGAAGTTCGGTGACCTCACCGCCAAGATCGCCGAAGGCAACACCCGCTCCCTCGGCCAGCTCGCCATCGTCCTCGACGGCAAGCTGCAGTCCGCCCCGACCGTGCGCGAAGCCATCCGCAGCACCGGCGCCACCATCACGGGTTCTTTTTCCCGCGAAGAGGCCGTCGACCTCGCCAACGTCCTCAATAACCCGCTCGAGTTCCCCCTGATCATCCAGGACGTCACCTCGGTCGGTCCCTCGCTCGCGAAGGACGCCCAGGGTAAGTCCGTCGTGGCCTCGCTGGTCGCCGTCGGCCTCGTCATCTTCTTCATGGTCGGGTTCTACGTCTGGGGCGGCTTCATCGCCATCCTCGGCATGATCCTCAACCTGCTGATGATCCTCGGCGCCATGGCCTACTTCGGCGCGACCATCACGCTCCCGGGTGTCGCCGCCTTGGTGCTCACCCTCGGCATGGCCGTCGATGCGAACATCCTGATCTTCGAGCGCGTGCGCGAAGAGGCCGCCCTCGGCAAGGACCGCTCGGTCGCCCTCCGCGAGGGCTATGCCCGCGCGACGTGGACCATCATCGACGCCAACCTCACGACCCTCCTCACGGCCTTGATCCTCGTCTTCATGGGCTCCGGCCCCATCCGTGGTTTCGGCATCACCCTGACCATCGGTATCTTCACGACCGTGTTCACGTCCCTCGTGACCTGCCGCGGCCTCCAGGAGCTCGCGCTCTCCCGGGGCGTGATGACGCGCGTCTTCGGCCTGCCGGTCTTCCGCCCGACGCTCGACATCCCGTTCCTCAAGTTCGCCCGGATCGCTTTCATCGCCTCCTGGCTGCTCATCGGCCTCGGGCTCACCCAGCTCGCCATCAAGGGCAAGGAAGCCTTCGGCAAGGACTTCCGCGGCGGTGAATCCGCCCTCGTCGCGCTGGCTCCCGGCGCCGCCGTCGACACCGGCAAGATCGCCGCGCTCGCCGCTTCCATCGGCCTCGCGGACACCACCGTCACCGTCCAGACTCCGGTCGGCGGCGGCGAACCGACCCTCCGCATCGAGACCGAACTCACCAAGGACAAGTCCAAGGGCGAGTTCGCCAACGTCGCGGCCATCGTCGGCGCCATCCAGGCCAAGACCCCGGAGGTCCTCAAGGACCGCTCCGCTTCCGTCGATAAGCTGATGCTTTCCAAGGAAGCCATCGGCGGTTCCGTCAGCTCGGAGCTGCGCTCCAACGCCGTCTGGTCCGTCATCCTGGCGCTCCTCGGCATCGGCCTCTACGTCTCCCTGCGCTTCGAGACGGGCTTCGGCGTCGCCGCCATGGTCGCCACGCTGCACGACGTGCTGCTGACGATCGCGCTCTTCGTCGCCTTCGGCGGCCAATTCAACGCGACCCTCATCGCGGCGATCCTGCTGATCATCGGCTACTCCATCAACGACACCATCGTCGTCTTCGACCGCATCCGCGAGGAACTCCAGGCCAATCCCGGCCGCGAGCTCCGCGACGTGATCCACTTCGCCATCAACCGCACGCTTTCCCGTACGACGCTCACCGCGGCCACGGTCTTCCTCTGCGCCGTCGCCCTCTGGGCCTTCGGCGCCGGCGACGTCCGTCTCTACGGCGAGATCTTCATCTACGGCGTGCTGACCGGAACCTTCTCCTCGATCTTCATCGCGAGCCCCGTCTTCTACTGGTGGCACAAGGGCGATCGTAAGGGCGTAGACGCCGCGGAACTCCCGCGCACCTACTCCTGGGAGGCGGGCTCCGACAAGGACGCCTAAGGCGCCCTATTCCTATGGCCGCCTGGTCTCACCGGGCCGCGGACGCCGGGCTTGCCCGTCGCATCGCGGCTTCGCTGGGGGTTAGCGAACCCCTGGCCGCCGTCCTCGCCCGTTCCTTTCCGGACGAGGCCGAGGCGGAGCGTCATCTCCGCCCGCAGCTCGCCCATGTCTCCGACCCGTTCGCGGTCGGCGGCCTGCGCGAAGCCGCCGAGCGTCTCGTCACCGCCGCCGCCAAGGGCGAGCGGATCGCCATCCTCGGAGACTACGACGTCGACGGGGTCTCGAGCACCGCGATGCTCGTCCACTTCCTCCGCCGGCTCGGCGCCAAGCCGGAGTATTTCGTCCCGCGCCGCCTGGAAGAAGGCTACGGTCTCTCGATGGCTGCGCTCGAACGCGTGCTCGCCGAAGCGAAGCCGCAGCTCTTCGTCGCGCTTGACTGCGGGACCAATTCCAAGCCGGAGGTCGAACGCCTCCGCGCCGAAGGCGTCGACGTCATCGTGGTCGACCACCACGTCGCCAAGGAATCCCGCGTCACCTGCACGCTCGTCAACCCGCGCGTCAATGACGCCGAAGACGCCCCGTGGCAGACGCTCTGCACCGCCGGGCTGGTCTTCAAGCTGGTCCACGGCGTGCTGAAGGTCCTGCGCCTGGCCGGCGACGAACGCGGCACCTCGATCGCGGTGAAGGACTACCTCGACCTGGCCGCGCTGGGCACCATCGCCGACCTCGTCCCGCTGCGCACGGAGAACCGCATCCTCGCGGCCCACGGACTCAAGGCCCTCGGCGAAGCCCGCCGGCAGGGCCTGCGCGCCCTGATCGCGGTCAGCGGCATGGAGCCCGGTGGCGTGCTGTCCTCGGTCGACGTGTCTTACCGTATCGGCCCCCGCATCAATGCTAGCGGCCGTCTGGCCGACGCCTCGCTGCCGTTGCGCCTGCTGCTTTCGGACGATCCGGACGACTGCCTCCGCGACGCCGCGCAGCTCGACGCCATCAATCGTGAGCGCCAGGAGATCGACAAGAAGGTCACCGAAGAAGCCATGGCCCAGGCCAAGGCGATGGGCGACCTTGCCGGCTATGTCGTCCACGGCGACTGGCACCCGGGAGTCGTGGGCATCGCCGCCGGCAAGATCTGCCGCGCGCTGGACCGTCCGGTGATCGTCCTCGGCAAGGAAGGGGAGAGCGCCAAGGGCTCCGGCCGCAGCGTGCCGGGCACCAATCTCGTCGAAGCCCTCGGCGCCTGCGCCGACTTGCTCAAGACCTACGGCGGACACCCGATGGCCGTCGGCGTCTCGCTCGACGTCTCCTCGGTCGAGGCTTTCCGCGCCCGCTTCAACGAAGCCATCCAGGCCCAGCGCCTGGCGGGCGCCGTGCAGGCGGACGGACGCGACATCGACATCGCGCATTGGATTAAGCCTTCGGAGGTCACCGACCAATTACTCGATGACCTCGACCTGCTGCAGCCTTACGGCGAAGGGAACGCCGAACCCGTCTTTGGGTTCAAAGGCTTCGTCTTCGACCGTCCGCCTTCGCCTTTCGGCGAGGGTAATTTCCGGCACCAAGTCCCGCTCAGCGGCGGCCGGCGTCTGAATTTCGTGGCTTGGCGTATGGCCGACCGCATCCCCGAGCTGGGCAAGCCCGTGGAGATGGCCGTCAAGCTCCAGTGGAACCGCTGGCAAGGCCGCCGGACCCCGCAGGCCGAGATCCTCGACTGGCGCTACGCCTCCTGAGGCGTTGTTACTTCTTTCCAGGCTCGTCGCCGTCGTCCGTCTTGGGCGGCGCCGGTCGGTCGACGATGGCCTTCAGTTGCACGCGTTCGCTCGTTCCTAGCTGGGTGAGCACGTAAAGCTTGCGTGTCGACTCAAGGTGGTAGACGCGCGTCGAGAACAAGACCTTGGCTTCGCGGGAAAGCAGCTGGAAGTCGTAGTAGGACTTGTCGAGGGCGCCGGGACGCAGGATGTGGCTACCGCCCGCGGGGGCGACATAGTCGCCGGAAGGAGTCCGGACGGTCAGCGGGAAAGGGCAGAGGTTGAGGTAACGATTGCTGCCCGGCGGGAATGAGCCGGGTTTGTCGCTGAGCATGACCATGCCATTACCTTGTCCGGGGGTTACGAGGATGATCAGGTGAAGGAGTCCTTGTTTCTGCGGAAGATCGATCCACGCCAGCGGAGGCGCCCCGGTGGCGGTGTAGGTCAAGGTCTGCAGCTTGGTTTTGACGCCGGGTCGCGGCGGCTGGCTTTTCGTCCCAGCCGGCGGCTCCTCGGTCTTAGTTCCGGTCGGCCGCTCGCTTCGGGCCGCCGTCATCTTCACCAGCTCGAGTCGGGCCGGCCCGCGGTAGGAGATTTCTTCCGCGAACATGTCCGTCGGAATCACAATTCCGTGCGCTTTACGGTTGTTCATGACGCCCACGCCGACGAGCGGCTGGGTCATCGAGATGAAACGGATGCGGGCCTCGACGTAGCCTTCCGACTGCGCTTGGGCGCCGACGGCAAGCGTCAGTAAAAGTCCTACTACCGTAAGAAGGGACTTAGATCTCATTACCTTGGACCCAGCGCATGGAGATCACCTTGAAGCGTCGGCCGAGCAGGTGGTTGACCGGGGTCAGCGCTGGGCTGACGGAGGCGTTCGCCGTCGCGGGGCCCGGGACGAGCGGCTTCGGCGCGCTGTTGCTGGTCTCGGGCGCATTGGTCGGGTCGATGAAGTCAGGCACGCGCTGGACGACGACTTCCATCCAGGCGGTGCCGTTCTCGCCCGAAGGAGCTAAGGCCTCTCCGAAGCAGCGGAGAGTGAAGGTGTCCGAGCGAGTGGCCAGCGCCGGCCCGAGCGCTTGGAGGAGGTCGGACTGCAGGAGGTTGCCCGCGGCGCCGAGCGCCGTGTGGGCGCGGCTGTTGCTGCCGCCTTGCGCCCTGAGGTCAAGGTTCTCGGGATGTGGGAAGGTGCCAGCGGTCGGCGTCTGCAAGGAGGCCGGGGTGACTCTCAGGTCTGGCAGGCCGGCGAACAGGCGATCGCTGATGCCGGCAGCATGCTGCTGGTCGGCGCGCAGGATGGCGGCTTGCAGGGCGCCGCAACGATTGGCCCAAGCTTCGGGAGAGAGGAAGCGGTTGATGAACTCCGAGAGGCTGAGGTAAGGAGTCGCCGCCCGGGTGAGGCCGGCGAAGATGCGGCTGCCTGGGGTCCTCTCGGTACGCTCCTGCACCGCGAAGCGGGCTTTGTTCTCGGCGACGATGGCCTTGGCGAGTGCTTCGAGCTGGGCGTCGGAAAGATTGGCGAAGCCCTGCCAGTTGCTTTCGTCGATGGCGTCACCGCTCGCCGCCGCCGAGGTGATCTTGGCCAAGGTGCGGGGGAAGCGGGCGTTGCTTGACGTGGAGGGACTGTTCGTGCCGATGCCCGCCATGGCCTGTCCTTTCGCCGCTCCAAAGAAGGCCGTCCAGGCTTCGACCGAGGTGGAGTTGACGTTGAAGGCGCCTTCGTTGAGCAGGACCGCGGCGACGCGGCGATGGTCATCGAGGGCCAGTTTCTTGGCTTCGGCGCTCAGGCTGCTCAGTTGGTCGGTGAAGCGCGGATTGGAAAATGGGGTGCCGTCATTGACGAACGCATCGATGACCGCTGGGATATCCATGGCCACGTTAGGGTCGGCTGCGGGGGGTCCGCCGCCCCCGGTCGAGGTGCCAAGCTGGGCAGGCGTGGGGTCACTCGGCGTCACCGCTCCCGATCCGCCGGTCCGCATGCGGGGAGCCAGGCCGGAAAGGAAGTAGCCGTCCCAGAGGGCGCTGTTCAGTAGGTAGGACTGGTCGGCTTCGGTCCAGTTGGGTCCGTTCTGTTGGAAGATTTTCTGCGCATCGACGTAGGGGCTCGCGAAACTGTTTCCGATGCTGAGGAGAGGTTGCTGGTCGCGGACGCCGAAGTTGGCATGGGCGTATTGAGCCAGTGAAGTGGGGGCGACGAGCGGGACTTCCAGCAGCACCGCCTGCCGCGCACCATTGGTGGAGAGGGAACTGCCTCCGTAGGCCAGTTTACCGCTATCGTAATTCTGGAGTACGTTCTCCCAGCCTCCGTTGCGTACGGTCAGCTGGTAGCTCGGCGAGCCGCCGAGGAATCCTTGTCCGGTACCCGTCGCAAGCCGTCCTCCGGCGCTGGCACGTGCCGTGGCGGCGAGTGGGTTTGAGTGTGACAGAAGGGGGAAGGGGGCCCCGACGGTATCGGCGGTCTTGGCTGTGATGTCGACGACCGCGATGAGATCAGGTTCGAGCGGGGGCGAGGTCGGGGTGGGGTAGGGGGTCCGACCATCCCACTCGTAGTTGGGCTTTTCGTATTTGTCTTGGACGGCGTACCAGTTGGGGAAGAACAACTCTCCCGGGCTGGGATACTTGTCCTGATTGATGTCGCTGAAGACGACTTCGGAGACCTCGCTGCTATCGTAGAAGAAGCTCTGCTTGTCGTTGCCGATCTCGTTCCCGCTCTTGTTCGTCTTCTGGTCGAGGACGAGTTGGTCGCCCGGCCAGGATGCGATGGCCTGCCGCATCCGGAGCCGACCGCCGGGTACGATTTCCACGCCGATGGGCGAGAGGTAGTCGAGGACATCGAAGACTCCGGGGCCGAAGTTCCAATCGGGGACTTCGTCGTTGTAGCTCCCGCGTGTGTCGTAGGCGTTGTTGAGGACGATGGACTTGGTCCACTTGGTGATGGTGGGTTCGCAGGAGAACACCCGGAACTCCCCCGGTTCCAACATCATGTTCGGATTGCCGTCCTTGCTCAGGTAGATGCGCAGGGTGTCGTCGTCCTGGACTTCCGGGCTCTGCCGTTTGAGGAAGTCGACCAGCGGGGTTTCGAAGACGTGGGGATCTTCGAGCGTGTCGGGCTTGTACTGTTTGAAGCGGAATTTCCAGTCGTTCATGTCCGACAGCGAGACGGCTGCGGCGAAAGGCCGCTTGTTCGGCGAGTTCGCGGGCAGGGTGCCTGGCTTCCAGGCCATGCGGACATTGTAGGGATTGTGGACGACGACGATCGGCGTGATGTTGAGGCGGATGTCGACTGGCTCTTCTCTGGCCCGTACCCAGCGGCCGCTGATGCGTACCCAGAACCAAGGTCCGACCCATTGCATCTTGTTGATGCTGAAGGCCAGCGATACGCGGTGGACGTAAGGCGTCGCGGAGACGTTCAAGGGGCGGGTGATGAGGCGGCCCGCGTCGCCATTGAGGAGGTCGGAGGTGTTCGGATCGATCGGCGTGGGCAGGTCGCCGTCGTAGATGTCGGAGTAACCGTAGATGCGGTTGCGCAGGCTATTGTTCGGCAGGCCGCTGTCGGCCGGCGGCCCGCTGGGGTGCGCGGCGGCGACGTTCGGCCACAGGGTGCGGGCGTTGAGGGTCGGTATGGTCGTCGCCGTGGGAGAGCCGCCCGCGCCGGCGCTCCAGCCTAGCTGGCGGTAGAGGCGATGGTAGTCGCGCAGGGCCCACCAGGTCGGGCCGCGCAGGTTGCCGCCGCCCGTGATGGTGCGGTTGAAGATCGGCGTGGCCTGCAGATTGCTGCTATTGCCGTTGTTCTTCAGGACCGGCATGGTCACTGCGGCGACACCGGTGCCGATATGCGTAGCGGCGGCGCCGGTAGCGCCGGCACCGAACTCAGTGCTGGCGAACTCGGCGTCCGTCAGTTCGAAGGCGCGCGAGAGGTCGCGCTTGAGCCCGCCTTGCGCGGAGTCGGCGAGCACGCCCGCGGAGACGACGGTCACGTCGTGGAAGAGTCGTTTGACGTTGTTTGCGTCCGCGCCGCCTTCGAAGCCGCTCAGCAGGGCGAGTTGTTTCACGTTGTCGACGGCGCGCAATTGGTCTGGTGAGGAGAGGGCGCCGAGTCCGGGCAGGGCGTCATAGCGCGGCGCCAAAGCGCTGCGCAGCGCCGCCAGTTGGTCGACGTCGCCGAACGTCTTGGAACGGTTGTCCGCAAGGTTGACGCGGGCCTTCAGGCCTTCGTCGCCGATCCAGTAAGCGTAGGTTCCGGCGACGTCTTCGTCGGGCAGAGTTACCTTAGGCAGGGAAACGAGGCCGCTGGCTTTGCCGTCCGCCGCCGCGAGCGCGCTGCCGGTGCCGACCAGCGGGACGTTGTTCGCGGTCGAGAGGGAGGCGTCGGTCTGCCAGGGTGCCCAGTAACCAGTGTGATAGTCCGGCGAGCTCCCGGTCTGGAAAAGCGAGACCGTCTGGGTGCCGGCGGGTTGATCGCCGCGTCCGGAGACGAGCCAGGCAGGAGGCAGGTCCGGTTTGTCGGTGCGCCAGACGCCGGTCCACATCGGATTGCGGAGGCTGTCGGCGCTGACCTCAGGTTGGGTGATGTCCGCGCGGGCGGTCGAACGTCGGTCGGGTCCGGCTTCCTGCTGCAAATGCGCCAAGGCGAGACGCATCGAGACCAAGGCGTTCAAGCGTGCCCGCGTGGCGAGCTGTTGGTTCATCGCCGCACGGGACTCGATCGTGATGAAGGCCGAAAGCGTCACGACCAGCATGACGACAGCCGCCATGATCGTGAGGGAAAGGATCAGGCTGAAACCTTGACGATGGTTTTTGCGGTAATCCATGGCGTGCTTACTACAAGCAACATGGGTATTAATGCTCAGGATAAGTGCCTAGGCAAGTGATTACCCTAAAGCAGCCGGCCCATAATCCTGCCAACCTAACCCCTCATTATTGCTATTAAAATACAGTTTCCAAAGGTCCCGCGCCCGCTTAACCTGTTCAAACCCATGAAAACCCCGTTGTTCGTGCTCGCCCTCGTTTTCGCTTCCGTCTCCGCTTTCGCCTTGGTCGGTGGTCCGACCCCTCCCACGGTTCCCCCGACGGTCTCCAAGCCTGGTTGCGGTAAGAGCGGCGGTTCCAGCAAGCCCTCCAACAAGCCTGCCCCCAAGCCTGCGCCGAAGAAGTCCGCGCCGTCTCGTAAGTAATCTCGGGCACACATGAGGCTGATTTGGCCGGACCTGAGGTCCGGCCATTTTTTTGCTACGCTTGCGAACCAGGCGGACTAAGTCAGTTTGACTCCATGCTGAAGCGCCAACCCCTGCTTTCGTCGTGCCTCCTCGTCGGCGGTGCGATCGCCTTGTTCTTTTGGACCCGCCCGGAGGCGATCTCTTCGCCCACGCCGCCGGCACCGCCCGTTTACGGCAGCTGTCCGCCTTCGCGCGACGGCATCGGCAAGACTTTCATGGGGCGGGAGATCTCCCACGTCATGGGCCATCCGGGCATCGGTTGGCTCGAGCGCACTGACCGCGAGAAGGAAGAGGCGCCGTCCAAGGCCATCGCCTTGCTCGAACTCGCGCCGGACGCGGTCTTGGCCGACATCGGCGCGGGTTCGGGGTATTACTCGTTCCGCATCGCCCGCCTGCTGCCGAAAGGCAAGGTCGTCGCGGTCGATATCCAGCCGGAGATGCTGGAGTTCCTGAAGACCGAAGCCGCCAAACTCGGCGTGACGAACGTACAGCCCCACTTGGGTGCGGTCGACGACGTCAATTTGCCGCGGGCCTCGCTCGATGCCGCGCTGATGGTCGATGCTTATCATGAATTCGACCACCCGGCGGAGATGCTGGCTTCGCTGCGATCGGCCCTGAAAACAAAGGGCCGCATCTACCTCCTGGAGTACCGCGCCGAAGACGACAACGTCCCGATCAAGCCGCACCATAAGATGACCGAGGCGCAGGCCCGCAAGGAGTTCGAGGCGGCCGGGTTCCGGTTCGTGACGAACAAGCCGGGGCTGCCGTGGCAGCACCTGCTGATCTTCGAGAAGCCCTGAGCTGGCTCAGGCGCCGACGCTCTTCTTGATGTCCTTCAGCTGCTGGAACTCGGGCTTGGCGGTGTAATACTTGTCGAGCGGGTAGCAGCCGGAGATGAGTCCGTTGCGCGGGGCGGTCGTACAGTCGCTGAAGGTGCGGCAGATGAACTTCGTCTCGATCGCGCCGTTCTTCGCGGCGTCGGCCAGCATGGCCGGATAGCTGAGCACCGCGCGGCCCACGCCGATGGCGTCGCTACCGCCCGTACGCAGGATGTGCTGCGCGAGGTGCGGCAGGTATTCCTGCACGTAGCTGAGGCCGGAGCTGACCACGATCATGCCGGCCGGGGCCTGGGCGCGGACTTCGCGGACGACGCGCACCTGACGGGCGACGTCGATCAGCGGGTCATGCGCCGGCTGGTAGCCGTCGCTGGGCGGATAGGCCGCCGGTCGCTGGATGTGCGGATTGTAGTAAGGGGAACCGGCGGTGGTGTTGAGGATCTTGACGCCGAGTTCGCCGAGCAGCTTCACGAAGGCGAACGTTTCGGTGAGGTCGATCTCGGTGGGCTTGGCCTGATTCACCCCGAAAGCATAATGGTAGGGCAGGAGCGTGGCGTGCTCCTCGGGGATGCCGGGGCCGAGCTTGCCGGGCTGGCTCAGCGCGGGGTCGGGGCGGAAAGGGACCATGTCGAACAGACTCAGGCGGACGCCGATATCGATGGCGTTACCGTCCGCGCGGATGCCCGCGATGATGTCCCGCAGGATGCGGGTGCGGTTCTCGAAGGAACCGCCGAACTTGCCGGGGCGCGTGTGCGCGCCGAGGAATTCGTGCAGGAGGTAGCCGTGACAGTGCTTGATGTCCACGAAGTCGGCGCCGCAGTCCCGGGCCACGCGGGCGGCCCGCACATAGCAACGGATGAGCTCCTCGACGTCGGCATCCGTCAGCACCTGGTCGTCGGAGGTGACGTTGAACTTCTTGTCGAGAATGGGGTGGCGGTAGGCCACGCGCGATTCCCAGCGCTTCTTATCATGCGGACGGCAGAAGCGGCCGGAGTGCGTCAGCTGGAAGCCGATGACGAGATCGTCGACCGAACCCCAGCGGGCGAGGTGCTCGGCCTTGAGGATGCCCACGAGTTCGGTGATGCCGGCGCGGTTCTCCTCGTTGAGGATGAGCTGGTTCATGTTCGCCCGCCCGTCGGCGCGCACGGCCATGGCCTCGGCCCCGCAGATCAGCTTGGCGCCGCTCGCGCCGAAGCGCTGCCAGCGTCGCTTCATCTCCTCGGAGATGCCGCCGCTGGTCGTGCCGTCCCAGCCTTCCATCGGGTGGATGGCGATGCGGTTGCCGATGGTCTTGCCGTTGACCTGCGTGCGCGCGATCGGCTGCGACAGCGGGTTGCCGGCGCCGGCTTCGATGGCGTCCTCGAGGGGCAGGTCGACGCCGAGCCCGGCGCAGTGGGCGCGGAAGTCGGCGACGGTCTTGAGCGAGGCGACGCGGGTAAGCTTGAAGGGCGTGGTCATGATAAGGTTCAGCGGGGGATGTTGAGGCGTTCCGAGATGCGGCGCGTGCGCACCATCGCTTCGGTCATGCGGGCGGCTTCGTCCGCGCCGCGGACGTCCTTGCAGGCGGGATGCGGTTCGGGCGAGGCGATGACGCCGAGCTGATGGAGCAGGTGGGCGGTGCTGTGCTTATAGGCGGCGGCGCTGCCCTTGGCGTCGAGGCGGAAGACCTGGTCTTCGAGCGACTGGAAGGCCTCGAAGAGCTTGTAGACGCGGGTGTCGAAACGACCCGTGCCCGTGGGGAACTTCTTCCCCGCCGCGCCGTCGTCGAGCCACATGTCCTTCGCGGCGCAGATCTGCGGGGCCGCGCTGCTGGCCGCGCCGATGAGCAGGGGCAGGCCGGTCTTGATGGCGGTGGCGATGCCGTAGTCGTCGCCGCTATGCGGAGCGAAATCGAGCTTCAGGTCCTTGCACATCGCCGCCCAGTAAAGGAAGTGCGGTTCGTCCAGCGTGCTGACCTTGCCGCCGACGAACTTCGGGTGGATGGCCAGCTGGTGGAGCAGCCAAGGCTCGTAGGGCGTGGCCCAGGGGACGAACGCGGGCTCGAGCGCGTGCACGATGCCGGGGCGGATGAGCCATTCGGCGATCTGGTAGTAACCGTCGCGGCGACGCTCGGGGTCGAGCGTGTTCAGCCCCTTCGAGGTCATGATCATCACCTCGCAGTTGTCGTGGGCCTGGACGAGGTCCAGCAGCCCGCGGTAGCGCTCGGGCTTGAAGGTGGTGTCGTCCTGCGCGCCACGGGCGGTGATGCCGGCGATGAAGCGCATATCCGGGAAGGCCGCACGGAACTGGCGCAGCACCTCGGCGTACATCCGGTCATCGAGGTCGAAGATGTAGCCGGTGTCGGCGTTGAGCACCGGCACCAGCTCGACGCCGTAGTGGTCGGCGGCGGCCTGCTGCCAGCGGATCTCGGAGACGAAACTCGCCCAGTCGGGCTGGCCGTCGCGGAAGGGCAGGAGCACGGCCGAGCAGAGGCGGGCCTTGGTGCGGTGGTCGACGAGGGCCTCCTCGGCGGTCCAGGCCCACTTCGTCGCCGACCAAGGGGTCGTCGGCAGCAGGTCCTCGGGGCGGTCGATCAACGGCTTCATCAGGAGCACACCTTACCATTTTTCATGGTGCTTGAAAAACATTAGTTTCCAGCGATTATGGACGGAATAAACGATGGACCTCTATCAGCTGGAATACTTCCTCGAAGCCGCGCGGCAGCGGAGCTTCACGCGCGCCGCGGCCAAGCTGAACCTGGCGCAGGCCGCCTTGAGCGAGCAGATGCGTAAGCTCGAAGCGGAGCTGGGCGCCCGGCTGTTCAATCGCGGCCGGCGCGAGACGACCCTGACCCCGGCAGGGGAGACCCTGCGCACCCATGCCGAGGCCCTGTTGGCGCAGGCCTTGGCGACGCGGCGGGCGGTCAGCGATCAAGTCGCCCTGAAGGGTGGCCGCTTGGCCGTGGGGGCGATTCCTTCCGTGAGCGCGTGCCTCCTGCCCGCCGCGGTCGCGGCCTTCCGCCGCAAGCATCCGCAGGTCGAACTCGCCTTGCTCGAGGGCACGTCGGAGGCCGTGGCGCAATGGGTCGAAGCAGGGAGGATCGAGCTCGGGGTGGTCCAGTTGCCCGCCTCTGGCGATGCCTTCCAGGTGACCCCGCTGCTGGATGAATCTTTCGTGCTCCTAGTCCCGAAGAAGCATGCGCTGGCGCGTCGCCGTCTGCCCAAGTTGGCCGAGTTGACGAAGGAGGCGTTCGTCTTCTACAAGGGCCGGGCCCGCGATGTCGCCCAGGCGGCCTGCCGCGCGGCCGGTTTCGAGCCGCGGACGGCCTGCGAGAGCGGCGAACTCGAGACGATCCGTTCCCTCGTGGCGGCGGACCTCGGCATCGCGCTGCTGCCCGAACTCGCGGCCCGCGGCTCCGTGCCGGGTTGCGCGGTGGTCCGGCTGGGCGGTGCCCCCATCCGTCGTTCGGTCGCCTTGCTGCAACGTCGTGGTCAGGAACTTTCCCCCGCCGCCCAGTCCTTCCGACGGCTGTTGATCGGCGAGGCCGTCGCTTAGTCCCAAATCGCCCCTTGAAGCCCGGGAATATCTTCTTCTGATGACATGAACCCCATGCACGACAGCAAAGACACCCGTGAGGCGATCACGAAGGGCATGCAGATGACGCTGCTCGCCGGTTTCCTGGGTTGGATGATGGACGGCTACGAGCAGGCGCTCTTCCCGACGCTCGCGGGCCCGGCGCTCAAGAGCATGGTGCCCGCTGACATCGCCGCGCTCGGCGCCAAGGCGATCAACGGCTGGGTCGGCGGCTGGATGGGCATCATCACTTCGGCCTTCCTCGTCGGCGCCGCGCTCGGTGGCGCGGCCTTCGGCTGGCTCGGTGACCGCATCGGCCGCGTGAAGGCGATGTCTTTCAGCATCCTCTTCTACTCGATCTTCAGCGGCGTCTGCTATTTCGCGACGGATCCGACCCATCTCGCCGCCGCCCGTTTCATGGCGGCGCTCGGCATGGGCGGAGAGTGGGCGCTCGGCGTGGCGTTGGTGATGGAAGCCTGGCCGGAACGCCATCGCTCCAAGATGGCCGGCGCCATCGGCATGGCCGCCAATCTCGGCATGGTGCTCGTGGGCTGCATGGCGCTCGCGTATCCCGCCGACGGTTCTTCCTGGCGCATCCACTTCCTCATCGGCGCTTCGCCGGCGATCCTGACCTTGCTCATCCGTCTTTTCGTGCCTGAGTCCGAGAAGTGGGAACGCTCCGCCGCGAAGGAGGCCGCCTCCGTCGCGCCTGCCCGTTCCAAGATCGGCGAGGTCTTCAGCGGGGAGCTTCGTGGCACGACGATCGCCGGTATCCTGATGGTCTCCGTCGTCTTCGTCGGCACGTGGGGCGCGGTGCAGTGGATACCGCTGTGGGTCGGCGATCTTGCCGGGCCGGATAATCCCCGCGCGAAAGCCCTCGCGATGGTCATCGTCTCCTTCGGGGCCTGTTGCAGCACCTTCGTGGCGCCGCTCCTCCTGGCCGGATTGCGTCGTCGGCTGGGCTACCAGTTGCTTTGCGGCTTCGCGCTGATCGCCACGGTCTGGATCTACCGCACGCCGGCCGACTGGTCCGGCACGATGCTCTTCGGCATCTTCCCTTGGGTCATGGCCGCGAAGGTCTTCCTGCTCGGGATGGCCGCCACGGCCTTCTTCGGCTTCTTCCCGCTCTACCTGCCGGAGCTCTTCCCGACCCGCGTCCGCGCGACGGGGCAGGGCATCTGCTACAACACCGGCCGTCTGGTCGCCGTGCCTTTCGTGCTGCTCAGCGGCAAGTTGGTCGAGAGCCTCGGCGGCTACCAGCAGGCCGCGGCTGCGATCACCCTCGTCTACGGGGTCGGCCTGCTCGTCGCTTTCCTCGGCAAGGAAACTTCCGGTCAGGCCCTCCAGGACTGAGCAGCGATGAATCCTCGCGACATCCGGATCCGCGCGGTGCGCTGGCATGCGCTGCCGGTCACCCTGCGTCTGCCCCTGAAGTTCGGCCATGAGACCCTCACGAGCGTGGTCTGCGCCCGCGTCTGCGTCACGGTCGAGAAGGCCGACGGTTCCTGCGCCGAAGGGTGGGGCGAGACTCCGCTCAGCGTGCAGTGGGTCTGGCCTTCGCCCATCGCTTACGACGTCCGTCTCAAGGCGCTGCAGGATTTCTGCGACACGCTGACCGAGGCCTATGCGGCGTTCGAGGTTCGCGGCCATCCCTTGGAAATCGGCCATGACTTCTTGGAAGACGTCCTGCCGGGTGTCCTCGCGAAGTTCAACGCCGGCTTGCCGGAAGGCGTCGCCATCCCGACCCTCGCGGCGCTGGTCTGCTGTTCGCCGTTCGACCTCGCCCTG
>JBKCKE010000205.1:0-2974 GCA_046301395.1 Verrucomicrobiota bacterium
CCTGGCCCCCGATGAAATACGCACAAACATCTGCTCATTCTTCTGATTCAGTCCATACGTCCGAATATCTTTCCAGACGAGTGGCAGGCGTTCGAGGCGGCCGAGCAGTCCGTTGCGCCAGCCGGCTTCCTGATCTTCATAACGATTGGGTTCACCGTTCACGAGATGCCAGAAGGCGACATTCTGTTTCCCGCCGTTCGGTACGATATATTGGCCGAGCTCATAAGGCAGGAGCTCACGCTCCCCCACCCTGCCCGGTACGGAATAAACCCGTTCGGTGCGGACGCAGCCGTTATTCACCCAACATGAATCCGGATTATGCGAACCGGCGTCGACGACCGATACTTTGCCTGGCTCCCAGTAGGCGACATAGACGAGGATCTGCGTCCCGCCCTTGGTATAGAGGATCTGTTTGGCCTGGCTGTAATTCAGGATGCCCTGGGCGCTGGCCATGGCTGCCGAACTGGCCGCGATCGGAATCTCTCTTCGCACCCAGCCGGCGACTTCGGGCAGTGCCTGGTTAAGATCGCCGGTGAATCCCCGCGGACGGGGAGGCGAAAACTCCGCCGCCAGCACGAGGGCCAGCAGGCCGGCGAGCATCACGCCTCCGAAGATCAGCAGGGCTTTACGCATATCAGAGGACGCGGGCGGGGATCCCGACTACGGTCACGTCGGCCGGCACATGGGTCACGACGACGGCGCCCGCGCCGACGATGGATCGGCTACCGACGGACTTCTCGGGAATGATGCTGGCCCGGCTTCCCATGAAGACTCGATCCGCGACCCGTACATGGCCCGTGATATCGCATTGGGCGCTCAGCGATGTCCAATCACCGAGCGTGGCATCGTGGCCGATCGTGCTATTGAGGTTAACGAGGACGAATTCGCCCAAGGTGATGTCCGTAGAGAGGATGGCGCCGGGGCAGATGACCGTGCCACGTCCAAGCTTCACCCGCGGGCCGACCAAGGCCTGCGGATGCACGAAGGTCAGGAACTGGGCTCCGGTGGCGAGGAGCGGAGCGACCAACTTCTCCTTCAGACCGGGCATGCCGAGGCCGCAGAGGTAGATGTTGTCGGCCGAAGGGCGATGGCCCGCGAGCGGACGGACGGGGGCGAAGTCGCCGAATGGCTTCAAGGCCTCGGCGTTGTCATCGAGAAAGCCGGCGATGACCCATGCCTTGCCGCAGTCGGGATGCTGGCTGGCCCAGGCATGACATTCGCGACCGAAGCCGCCCGCACCGACGATGAGGAGTTGTTTCATGTTCAGGCGACGTAAAGGTTGAGAAGATCGGCGATGGTCCGGCAGGCGCGGATCTGCGCTCCGGTGACGGCCTGCTTATGCGCATGTTCGTAATGCGAGAGCACGAGCAGGATGGCCAAGGAGTCCCAGCGCGGCAAGGCAGCCAAGATGGCTCCTTCATCGGCGTCGACGAGGGCGTCGACATCCTGACGTAAGGCGTGCAGTCGGTCAGCGCGGTTCATCGGGGAAAGGATTGGATTGGGCAGACGGTGATGGGGCCGATTTCGCCGGCGAAAGCTCCCCAAGAGAGACCGACACCGTAACCACACCCAACGACGCGCAGGGATTCGGCTTCGAGGCGTCCTCCCAGGCCTTCGATGAGAGCGGCGGGGATCGAGGCCGAGCTCTGATTGCCATACCGCTCGAAGGCACCCGTCGGGACCTGCGACTCGGCATAGCCGGTCTTCTTGGCGAGGGATTGCAGGATGAAAGTGTTGGCCTGATGCAGGACCAAGGCATCCGTCTTCGCGGCCTCCCAGCCCGCCTGACGCAGGACGGTGGCAATGGCCGTCGGAACTTCCCGCAAGGTGAAGCTGAAGACGTCCGCCCCGTTCATGCAGAGATTGGCGGCATGGCGGCGATTGCCGTCGGCGTCCGTCTGTTCCACCAAATCACCGGCGGGCTGACGCGCCCCGCCTTGCCCGACACGGATGGCTTCGGCGCCGGATCCATCCGTACCGAGCACGAAATGCATGGGCGCCGAGCGTCCGGTCTTCTCGACGAGCACGGCGGAGCCGGCATCGCCAAAGATCGGGTCGGTCGCTCGGTCACCGGGATTGGTGAGCCGGCTCAGGGTATCGCCGGCGCACAGGAGCACGCGGGCAGCTCCCCCATGGGCGCAAAGCAGGGCGGCCTGATGCAGGCCATAGACCCAACCGGAACATCCCATGGAGAGATCATAGGCCGCGGCGGACTTGCTCAGGCCGAGGCGACCATGCAGCAGCGACGCATTATTAGGCTGCGGATGATCAGGGGTCTGGGTGACGAAGATGAGCGCGTCGAGCGAGGTGGCATCGACACCGAGCTCATTGAGCAGACGCGCGGCCGCATCGGCGCAGAGATCCAGCGCGGTCACGCCAGGAGCCGCGACGCGACGCTGCTTGAGCCCCAGGGTCTTCGAGTTGCGCTCCAAGACGGCTCGGTCAATCCCCGCGGCCAGTCCGTCCGCGATATAATCACGCACGACGGATCCCGTCGTCACGGCGATGCCGGCGAGGCGGAGGTTAGAGAGGGAGGAGTGCATGGGCTAAAGAGAGGACTGAATTGATAGAGGCGTTAGAGGTTTAGGTATTTATTTTCAGGTCTCGGGTCTCAGCCGTCGGGAGCCAGGTTCAGGTCTTCAGGTTCGGGTACAGGTTCAGGATTTGAAATTTCCCGCACCCGTACCTGTACCTGATAACCCGTACCAGAGACCTGAGAGCCGAGACCTGGGACCTGAAATTGTTTTCCTCTGATCAACCGAGCCTCTGGGCCTCCGGGCCTCCAACGCGGCGCTTTCAGCGCCCAGCAAACTGCCTCACCCACGACTCAAGGCACAGGACCGCGAGGAGCGGATAGGCGGCGTCGATTTCGCCACGGGCGTCGGCGTCGAGCAGCGCGATGACGCCTTCACCGGAAAAGAGTCCGGTGGCGTCGAGACGACCGGAACGAGCTAGTTCGCGGAGACGCGTGCCG
>JBKCKE010000206.1:0-2764 GCA_046301395.1 Verrucomicrobiota bacterium
GAACCACTGGTCGAAGTCCGCCGCGAAATTGGCGCCCATGTTCCAGTGCGCCCAGAGGCCATGCAGGGTCTGGCCCGCTTCGGTCACGCCGAGGGCTTTGAAGTCCGTCTCAGGTATGGCGACAGGGGTGAGCACGAACGCAGCCCAAGTGGCGATGGCGATGACGCCGATGGCGCTGAGCTGGACCTTCCAGCCTTTGCCCACGAGCAGGGAGAGGAAGACATACCCGAGTCCGATCTGGGCGAGGACGTTCGTGAAGATGAAGTTGGGGCGCGCCCCGGCGCTGGTGGACAGGAAGACGCCGAGGGCGACGAGCACGAAGGCTCGCCAGAAAGTGTGCAGCCAGAGCTTCCGTTGGTCCTGGCCTTCGGCGGTACGTCGCGACGATGAGAACGGCAACGCCATGCCGACCATGAACATGAACGCGGGCTGAATAATGTCCCACGCCCCGCCGCCGATCCACGCGGCATGCGAAGTGTT
Source organism: Verrucomicrobiota bacterium (assembly GCA_046301395.1). Lineage (GTDB taxonomy): Bacteria > Verrucomicrobiota > Verrucomicrobiia > Opitutales > UBA953 > UBA953. The sequence goes on from JBKCKE010000206.1 coordinate 481, forward strand.
GTAGCGGAGCAACTCCCAGAAAGCCGAATCCGGATAAGCCTTCGCGATATGCGCGATGCCGAAACCCGACGACGCCATGAACAACATCGTCAGCCCACGGAAGGCATCGAGCGAGACGAGGCGGTCGGGTGTGCCTGGGGGCGATGAGGGGCTAGCGCTCATGGGGGTAGACGCAGGATGGCGGATATATGATTGGGGATGAAGGGTGAAGTGACAGTGGAGGTAGAGGTGGGGCGCACAAAAGTTAAAAGAATGTCAGAAAGGGTCAGGCTACTAGGTAGTAGCCTGACCCTTTCTTCGTATCGTTTCTCATCAAATCATCGCCGCTCGGCGCTGATAATCTCGGGTTGCGGGGTGGGTCACGGCGGCTAAGAAATCCCCATGCGATTCTCATCGGCGATCCGGTCCGCGTGCCTGTTCCTTGTGCTTGGTTGCTTGCCCCTGGCTTGGGCGTCGGAGAAGCCGAACATCGTCTTCGTGCTTTTCGACGACATGGGTTGGGGACAGCCTCAGAGCTACGACCCGAGTTCCGCCCTGCGCACGCCCCATTTCGACCGTCTTGTCCGGCAAGGCATGAGATTCACGGACGCCCACTCGGCGTCGGCGGTATGCACGCCCACGCGTTATGGCGTGCTCACGGGCCGCTATCCGTCCCGTATCGGGCAGTTCGGGGTGCTCACCACTTTCTCGAAGCCGATCATCCCGCCGACCCGGCTGACGGTGGCTTCGCTGCTCAAACAGCATGGCTACGCGACGGCGGCCATCGGCAAATGGCATCTGGGCATGGACTGGGTCGAGGGCAAGCCCGGCACGGAGAAGGAGGTGCCGATCGGGGCCAGAATGACGGGCGGACCGAACGCACTGGGCTTCGATTACTTCTGCGGGTTCACCCATGCGCGGAACATCGGGACCATCGTCGAGCAGGACCGCGTGGTGAAGCACGTCAGCGAGGCCGAGAACCAGCCGTTGATGATCAAGAAGGCGGTCGAGTGGCTCGACCAGAGGAAGAAGGACGAGCCGTTCTTCCTGTATTTCCCCATGTGCCCGCCGCACGAGCCAGTCGCTCCGTCGCCCGATTACGTCGGGAAAAGCGGCGCGCAGGACGTGGTGAATAAGAACCCGCGTTACGCCGACTGGGTCTTCCAAGGCGACGCCATGCTGGGTCAGCTCATGGACGCGCTGGAGCGCAACCATCTCGCCGACAACACGCTCATCATCGCCACGGCCGACAACGGCGCCGCCGGGCGGGTTTACGCGCCGCTGCGCGCGTCCAAGACCAGCATCTATGAAGGCGGCCACCGGGTGCCTTACGCCGCTTGCTGGCCGGGCAAGGTGAAGCCGGGCTCGGTCAACACGCACACCGTCTGCCTTAACGACCTCATGGCTACGGCGGCGGAGATCGTCGGCGCCAAGCTGCCCGCGGAAGCCGGCGAGGACAGCGTGAGCCTCGTCCCTGAGCTGCTGGGCACGACGGCGACCGGCGTGCGCGAGGCGACGCTGCACCAATCGGTCTCGGGAGACCTCGCGATCCGGCAGGGTCGTTGGAAGCTCATCTTCCTCAGGGGAGGCAAGAAGGAGCTCTACGACCTGGAGGCCGACCTAGGCGAGACGACGGACGTGCTCGCCGCCAACGCCGAGGTGGCCGCGAAGCTCACGGCGCTCATGCAACGCACCATCGCCGAGGGGCGGAGCACGGTCGGCGCCGCGCAGAAGAACGAATTCAACCTCACGATCTCCGCTCGCGGCGAGGGCGCTCGCAAGAAGAACGTCAAGGCGCCGCAGTGAACCGCTTCGGGTTCCCCGGGCCGGACATGCTGGCGGGGAATCAGCCTAGCCGACATGCTTCTGGATGAGGTGCGGATCTCCTGTGGCGAACGGGCGGATCGGAGAGCCGTACCTACCTAAGGCATCTCTGAACACGGGGTCAGGCCGCACCTTTTTGCGAGCGCACCGAAAGGGATGGGAAAAGCCTGGTTGTAGGTGCGCATGGGTCGAGGGTGCGGCCTGACCCCATCTTGCTTACGCCTCCGACATTCTGATTGATTGCCGATACCATTGTGAAAGCCTCGCAGGAAGGGTTTCATCCCTAGTCAACGCGACCCGCCATGAGCCATCACCTGCAAGCTAACTCCGACTGGGCACTCGAGAATCGGTATGACTTCCATGCGGAATCCGGCGGACCGTTTGCCCAAGTTGCCAGCGGGATGGACGTGTTCAGGAGGGCGGTGGCCTATCGAGGTCATGTCATCGGCCAACATCGGGGCCGGCCGTTCGAGGTCTTCGA
>JBKCKE010000207.1:0-4326 GCA_046301395.1 Verrucomicrobiota bacterium
CACCGTCGATGTCTTCCCCGCGTCCGGCCAACCGCTCCTACTCCACGGAAGCCCTGGAGAGGTGGTTCGCGTCCCTGCCTGAAGACTGGGAAGACGTCTTCAAGGCTGCCGACCTCACCGAAGGGCGCCGACTCTATACCGAAGGATTGGTCAGACAGATCGAACTCAAGCCGGAGAGCGCCGAAGCCGTCACCCGGACCGAAGAGCAGACCGTCCGCGCGGTCATCGAGATCGTCGACGGCAAGCTGGACTGGCGTACCTCGCTGCCCGAGGAGGAGAACGGCGCGCCTTTCGCCGTGGCGTCGCTGTATGAGGTCGAGGAACTGCTCGCCGATGAGCTCCCGGCGATCGATGAGTCCGCCATGGCCGCCGCGCCCGAGGCGCCCAAGGAGCCCGAACGCAAGGACGCCAACGCCCGCGCCTCGCTGAAGCTGCAGGTGAGCTTCGATCTCTCCTCTGACGGTCTGAAGATTTCCGCCGCCTGGACCGGCCGCGGCGGTCATGCCTGGAACTGCTTCGGCCCCGGAGCCATCCCGGGCGACGAACTTTCCGACGAACAACGGCAGGCCTTGTTCCGGTTCAATACGGTGGCCCATCGCGCCGGCTTCACCTACGGCAAGGCCACCGGCGCCTGGGCGATCGACAATATCGGCCGTATCGAGCGCTTCGTGCGCGAGGATCTGGCCGATTGGCGCAAGCGCTTCAAGTTGGTCGGCGAAGACGCCCTGAACATCTTCCGCAACGAGCAGCTACAGGTCGCCGTCGATGCCGAAGCCGAGTCGGCGGCCGACGGTAAGTCTTTCAAGCTGAACTGGCGCCTCAAGGCCGGCGGACACCGCCTGCTTGCCGACGAGCAGAAACTCCTGCTCAAGGCCGGTGGACGTCCCGTCATCCTGCCCGGCAAGGGCGTCGTCGCTTACAACGCCGCCGTCGCCGATTTCTCCGAGGACTGGCGGGCGAAGGACGGCGAAGTCCCTCGTTACTTGCTGCTGTCGCTGTTCGACCATGCGGCCGTCGGCGCCCTCAAGCTCAACGACGACCTCAAGGCCTGGAAGGACAAGCTTCTCCATGAGCCGACTCCGCCGGACGACCTGCCGGCGCACCTGCGTCCATACCAGGCGAAGGGTGTCGCCTGGCTCGGCCGACTTTGCGAGCTGGGCGCCCATCCGCTGCTGGCGGACGAGATGGGCCTCGGTAAGACCGTCCAGGTGCTCGCTTTGCTCGCGTCGCGTCCCGTCGGTGAGCGTTCCCTGATCGTCTGTCCGGCGAGCGTCATCCCGGTCTGGCTCGGCGAGATCAAACGTTTCCATCCTGAACTCAGCGCCGGGACCGCCGTCCTCACGGCCGAGGATGATTTCGTCAAGAATCCCGGCGCCCGTCTCTGGATCTCCAGCTATACGCAGCTGCGGCGTCATGCGGAACTGCTCCCGAAGACCCGTTTCGGCTACGCGGTGCTCGACGAAGCCCAGGCCATCAAGAACCCCGAGTCGAAGACCACGCAGACGTGCGTCGCGCTCCAGGCCGACCACCGTATCGCGATCACCGGCACTCCCCTCGAGAACCGCCCCACGGACCTGTGGACGATCTTCCGCTTCCTGATGCCCGGACTGCTTGGTAAGCGCGCGGGTTTCGAGCGCCTGATGCTCCGCGACGCCTCGATCGCGCTCGGCAAGGTCCGCCGTCAGGTCTCGCCGTTCATCCTGCGCCGTCTCAAGCGCCATGTCGCCGCCGACATCCCGCCGAAGATGGAAGTCGTCCTGCCGTGCCCGCTCACGCACGAGCAGCGTTCGCTTTACCAGCACCTCACGCAGGGCAGCGGCTTGTCGGGCGAACTCGCCTCGTTGCTTTCGAAGGACGCCACCTCCGTGCTCACGTTGCTGATGCGTCTGCGTCAGGTCTGCTGCGATCCGGGCCTGCTGCCCGAGAACTCGGCCTGCCCGTCGGCCCATTCCGGCAAGATCACCTTGCTCGTCTCCAAGCTGGCCGAGATCTCCGCCAACGGCTCGAAGGCCGTGGTCTTCTCCCAGTTCGTCTCCCTCATCGAGCGCGTCAAGGCGGCGCTCGCCCGCGACCTGCCGTCCCTGCCGATCTTCGAACTCACCGGTGAGACCAAGGATCGCTCCGCCCCGGTGGAGAAGTTCAAGGAGACGAAGGGTCCCGCGCTCTTCCTCGCCTCGCTCAAGGCCGGCGGCACGGGCATCACGCTCAACACCGCGGAATACGTCTTCCTGATGGATCCGTGGTGGAATCCAGCCGTCGAGGCCCAGGCCGTCGACCGCGTGCACCGCATCGGCCAGAAGAACCCGGTCCTTATCTATCGCATGATCGCCCCGGGCACCGTCGAGGAGCGCATCGAAGAGCTCAAGCAGGAGAAGCGCGAACTGTTCTCGACCGTCGTCGGCGACATCCCGGACATGACCGACTGGACGCGCCACTTCTCGTCGCTCGACGCGCTCATCCGCCTCAGCGATTCCCCGGCCGCCGCGGCTTCCGCGGAGACGGCGCCGGAACGCGACGCCGAAGGCTGATCACTTGGCGATCAGGTCGTATTCCTCGGCGCCGGTCACGGTCACCTCGGCGAACTGGCCGATGGGGAGCTTCTTCGGGACCTTGACGATGCCGTCGATCTCCATGGCGTCGCCGGTGCTGCGGGCGACGCCCGGGCTTTCGACGAGGACCCGGAGTTTGCGGCCGACGAACGCTTCGCCGCGCTGCTTGGAAAGGCGCTGCAGCAGGAGCATGGCGCGGGCGTGGCGGTCGGCCTTCACCTCGTCGGAGAGGTGGCCTTCCATCTTGGCGCCCTTGGTGCCTTCTTCCTTGGAATACTTGAACACGCCGACGCGGTCGAACTTCGTGTCTTCGAGGAAGGCGAGCAGTTCGGTGAAATCTTCTTCGGTCTCGCCGGGGAAGCCGACGATGAAGGTGGTGCGGATGACGAGGTCAGGGATGCCGGCGCGCATGCGCTTGATCAGGTCGCGGATGTAGGCGCCGTCGGTCTCGCGCTGCATGGCGCCGAGCATCTTGTCCGAGACGTGCTGGAGCGGGATGTCGACGTAGCGGACGACGTGCTTGGAGCGGCCGATGGTCTCGATGAGCTCGTCGCTCCAGTGGGCGGGGTGCGTGTAGAGCAGGCGGACCCAGAAATCGCCCTCGATCTGGTCGAGTTCGCGGAGGAGCGATGCGAGCGACTCGCCCTTGGAGGAGTCGACCTTGCTGCGCGGGTTCGGGCGTGCGTCGGTCCAGCGGTCCATGCCGAAGTAGGTCGTGTCCTGGGAGATGAGGTTGATCTCCTTCACGCCCTCGGCGACGAGCTGGCGGGCTTCCTTGACGACGGACTCGACCGTGCGGCTGCGGTGGCGGCCGCGGATGCGCGGGATGATGCAGAAGGTGCAGGGGTGGTTGCAGCCTTCGGCGATCTTGATGTAGGCCGAGTGACGCGGCGTCAGGCGGAAGCGCGGGGTGTCGAAGTCCGGGATGTAGGTCGTGGTCTTGGCCAGGAACTCGGTCATGCCGGCCTCGCCGCCCATGACCTTATGGATGACGGGGACGATGTTGGTGACCTGGTCGAGGCCGATGAAGGCGTCGACCTTCGGGAGCTCGACGCGGCCCTTGGCGCCTTCGACGACCGGGAGGGCGCCCTGGTAGCGCTGGGACATGCAGCCAGCGACGATGAGTTTCTGGCCCTTCTTGCGGGCGGTGGCCTTGCCGTCGCTCATCTCGTAGATGGCCTCGAGCGCCTCGTGCTTGGAGGCGTCGATGAAGGAGCAGGTATTGACGATGACGACGTCCGCTTCGGCGGCGTCCGGGGTCATGGACATGCCGGCCTTGGCGAGGTGACCGATCATGATCTCGGAATCGATCAGGTTCTTGGCGCAACCGAGGGAGACGAGGCCTACTTTGACAGACATGGCGGGATAAGGAGCGGAGACGGGACGAAATGCAACCCCAGGCGTCAGAGGGTCAGCCAGGCTTCGGCCGGAATCGTCTCGGGCCGGGCCAGGCTGGTCAGCCCGTAGCGAGGCAGGTCGGCCAACCAGGCGGCGACGTCCGGGGCGTCGGGAAAGAGCTTCTTGGCGGCTGAGCCGACCTGTTTGCGGCGCTGGGTGAACAGCATGCGGGCGACCTCACGGGCGCGCGGGCTGAGCCGGCGGGCGTCGGGACGGCGGCGGAGGACGAGCAGGCAGGAGTCGACCTTGGGCGGCGGGTTGAAGGACTGCCCAGGGACGGGGTGCAGCTTCACCTTCTCGAAAGCGAGGCTAACCTGCGCCGTGACCGCGGACCAATGTTTCGTACCGACCTCGGCGGTCAGGCGATCCGCGGCTTCGC
>JBKCKE010000208.1:0-14560 GCA_046301395.1 Verrucomicrobiota bacterium
GGCTGCCCAGCCGAACGTGCTGCTCATCATGGTCGACGACATGGGTTGGGCCGATCTCGGCTGCTACGGCAGCGAGATCCCCACCCCGAACCTCGATGCGCTCGCCCAGAAAGGCGTGCGCTTCACCCAATTCTATAACACGGCCCGCTGCAGCACGACCCGCGCCTCCCTCCTCACGGGTCTCTACCCGCACCAAGCCGGCATGGGCCACCTCGACGGCATGCGCCTGCCGGAATCCCGCGGTACCCACGGCCGCCTGCACGACCGCGCGGTCACGATCGCCCAGGTCCTCGGATCCGCCGGCTATCACACTTCGATGGTCGGCAAATGGCACCTCGGCCAACAATCCGGCACGACACCTTGGAACAAAGGCTTCCAACGGTCGACGACGACGCGCTTCGGTGAGTTATATTTCCCTAACGAGAAACATAAGCCGGGCACGGAATTCGTCTACCTCGACGGACAGGAAACGCCGGCGGTATCCCCCAAGGTCGGCACGGGTGAATGGTATTCGACCTTCATGTTCACGGATTGGGCCTTGAAGTTCGTCGACGACGCGAAGCAGCAGCAGAAGCCGTTCTTCCTCTACTTCGCCCACGGCGCACCGCACTTCCCGCTCAAGGCGCCCGCCGACGTGATCGCGAAATACCGGGGAAAATACAAGGCAGGCTGGGATAAGCTCCGCGCCGCCCGCCATGCGAAGCAGCTCGCGATGGGCCTGGTCGACCCGAAATGGCCCCTGTCGGCCCGCCCGGAGGAAGTCGCCGCCTGGGATTCCCTTTCGCCGGAAGACCAGGACCGCTTCGACCACATGATGGCCACCTACGCGGCGATGCTCGACTGCGTCGACCAGAGCGTGGGCCGTATGGTCGCCGGCCTCAAGGAACGCGGGATGCTCGATGACACGCTGATCCTCTTCCTCAGCGACAACGGCGGTAACGCCGAGGGCGGCCCCCGCGGCATCACGCAGGGCGACGAGATCGGTTCAGCGAACTCCCAAGTCTTCCTGGGCATGAGCTGGGCGACGCTCAACAACACGCCGTTCCGACGCTACAAGCACTTCACGCACGAGGGAGGCATCAGCTCGCCGCTCATCGCCCACTGGCCGAAGGGCATCCCGTCCGAGCGCCATGGCAAGCTCGAGAAACAACCGGCCCACCTGATCGACGTGATGGCGACGGCGGTCGACCTCTCCGGCGCGACCTATCCGGCGACTTTCGCCGGCCATCGCATCCTGCCGATGGAAGGGATGAGCCTGCGTCCGGCCTTCGCCGGGACCCCGCTGCACCGCGTGAAACCGATCTTCTGGGAACACGAAGGCAACCGGGCCGTCCGCAGCGGCCCCTGGAAAGCAGTGATGAAACTCAAGGGCGAATGGGAACTCTACAATATCGATGAAGATCGCACCGAGCAGCACGACCTGATCGGCGTCAACAAGGCCGTTGCCGGCCTGCTCATCCAGCAGTGGAACGATTGGGCAGCCACGAGCTTCGTCGACCCCTGGACCGGCCCCGCCCGCAACAACTGGGGCGAGGAACCGCGTCCGGGCAAGAAGGCGAAGAAGTAGGCTTACTTGCCCGCCGGCAGTTCGACCACGTGCGCGTAGAAGGCGATCTGGTCGTATTCCTTCTTATGATTGCCGAAGCCCCGGCGTAAGGTCGTCCGCAAGGCGTTCGTCCCGCCGGCCTGCATGATGTCGGGGCCTTCCGCCGCCAGAGCCTCGGCGGATTTCGCGCCAGGCCGGACGACCGCGATATGACCCGGGCGCGTGGCGTCCGGATTCTTAAGCGAAGCCAGCACGAGCCGACCGTCGTTCGCCGCCGACTGCGCCGTGGCGCCGTCGACGAGACGGACCCAACCGGCCTTCTTGCCGGCATCGGAAGCTAACCAATCGAATTGCGCGTTGGCGAGGAGCACGACGCCATGCTCAGGCGGACGGAGCAACGGGATCGCCAGGCGGTCGGCGACCGCGGCCACGAATTGACTGCAATGGGTATGCTTGCTCTTGGCGTCCTTGATGGGCTGTCCGGTCGGGAGTCCGGTCTTCCAATCGACGATCGCTCCCGGCAGCCAAAGTTTGTCGACCTCCATGGCTTCGAGGCGCTTCCAGAGTTCGTCGGTCGGACCCTTGCTCCGGGCGGCCCATCCGGCCGCTGACTCTATGATGAAGTCGAGGCCTTCGGTCATCTCCGGATGGGGACTCGAGATAAAGACACGACCGAGGCCGAAAGAGCTGCGAACCATGGCGGGCGAACTGACCATGACTCCGACGGGCGTCTCGTTCAGCGCAAGTTCTGTGGAATAACGGGTCATGACCTCGTACTCCGGTAGATCCGGCCGACCCGCGGATTTGATAATCGGTCCGTTCGCGTAATGTACTTCTCGGTTTTCGATCCGCTTACCGAAGGCATCCCCACCGATTCTGACGACCCCTTGTCCTCGACGCCATTTCGGAGAGACGGTCCGCGCGTTGAGGATGCCCAGGCCCCATTCAAAGTTTGCACAAGCCAGATATGAACCGGCACAGATTCCGACATAACCGCCGCCAGATCTGACGAATTGGCGCACCTCCTCGCGACCCTTTTCGCCGATGGAGGCGGCCTCCTGGCTCCCGCTTCCTCCCGTGAAAATCACGAGATCATAACCGCGAAGGGCGCCGGCAGCAATTTCCTCTCCCTTCAGCCGGGTGACGCTGAGTTCCGGGTTCTTAGCAAGTATTTCCGTCACACGTGGCACCCCCTTTCCCCATGCACCTTTGTCATCAAAGATGGCGACTTTCAGGGGGGATGATTCCGCTCCGAGAAGTTCGAAGAATGCGAAGAATGAGAAGAGGATTGATTTCATTTCAGAGGAAAGGGGTGATGACGGTCGGCCAGCGGCAGCGTGACTTTCTTGCCGTCCGCGGCGAACGACGCGAAGACGGCCAACGTTAGTTCGACCGTCTCAAGTCCCGCCTTCGGACCGCACAGGGGCTCCCGCTTCTCCGCAATGGCGGCAAGCAGGTCGCGCACGGCGCCATGGTGGCCTCCATTCACGAGTTTAATATCCTTGATGGATTCGGGCTTTCCGATGCCGGCGGTGGTGATCGGCGTCTTTACGCCGTCACGCTCCAGGATGGCCAGGGGTTCTTCGTCGATTTGGAGGGAGATGACTCCCTTGGTGCCGATCAGACGCGCCCCGAAGGGCGTGCCCTTGGCCGGCGTGCCTTTCTTGGAATCGAAATACAAAGGGATACCGCTCTTGGTCTCGTAACGCGCATGGATCTCGTCGCCGACGATTAGCCCGACGCCTTCGTCGCCGGGACGGACGTCGGCCTTGGTCGCCGGTCCGCCTTCGACGAGGATAGTCGCTTCGCAGGAGGTAGCCGGACCGGTGAAGAGGGTCGCGAGGTTGAAGCCATGTCCGCCGAGGACCCAAAGATCCAGTCCGCCACCACGCTGGTCCTGCTTCCCGCGTACGCGCACTTCCTTGAGCTCTCCGATCTCACCGGAGGCGACGAGCTGCTTCACGACATCGACGACGGGGTGATAGCGGTTCCGATGCGCGATGGCGAGCCGCACGCCCTTGTCGGCGCAGAGCTTCACGATCTCATCGGCTTCGGCCAAGGTGCGGACGAACGGCTTCTCGACATAGATGCCCTTCACGCCGGATTCGACGGCGGCGACGATCATGTCCCGATGCTCATGGATATGCCGCGGGCAGATGGCTGCGATGTCGGGCTTGGCCTCCGCCAACATGACCTTGTAGTCGGCGTAGGCCTTCACGCCACCGAGCCGCTGTGCCGCGTCCGCCAGGCCCTTAGGGTCGGCGTCCGCGACGGCCACGATCTTCGTCTGGGGAATCTTGAGCCAGACGGTATCTTCGCCATGACCATAGTTACCCTGGCCGGTGTGTCCGATGACGCCGACGGTCAGGGGACGCTCGGCCGCCTGAGCCGCAAGCGTGACGACCGATAGGACTAAGGCGAAAAGACCGAGGCTGCGTTTCATGTTACTTGGCGGAGCGAGGGTTCTTCAGGAAATAGAATTTGCCGTCTTCGGCGCCGCCGAGGAAATCCGGCACGCCGTCCGCATCAAAGTCCACGGTGGTCGGGCTGACGTCATGGCCTTCGATGTTCTGCTTCACGAGGGGGCCTTCGTCCTTGAACAGCCACTGGCCGTCCTTGGTCCCGACCTGACGAAGCAGGTTGGCACTGGAAGAGTTGAGCAGGAAGTCCATCTGGCCGTCGCCATCCCAGTCGGTGACACAGAGCTTACGGCGTCCGCTGCGTCCGGCGATGCCTTTGGTCAACTGCAGAGGCTGCCCCTTCTCGTCACAGAACGCCCGCCGAGGCGATTTGACGACGAGTTTGCCGTCGACCTTGGCTCGCTCGAAGAACGCGAGGTAGCCCTCCTGATCCAGCATGACGAGGTCCATGAGGCCGTCCTTGTTCCAATCCACGGCGACCGGCGTAGTGCGCCACTGGGTCAGCAAGGCCTTGCCCTGCGGCTTCATCCAACCCCAGGCGAGCGCAGGCTGGGCGCCCTCCCACTCGACTTCGACCGGCTGCGCGGCGGCGAGTTTCGGCGCCGGACGGGTGCCGACATTCCGATGCCAGACGACTTTGCCGAGGATGGAATTGACGAGGAGGTCCGGCAGTCCATCGCCATCCCAGTCGGCCACAGTCTGCGTGGTGTATCCCCACTTGGCCTCGGCCGGGCCCTGGATGCTGCCATTGCGACCCGCCATGATGCGCAGAGTCTTGCCGTCCGCCTGCAGGAGCTGGGGAGCGGCGAACTTGGGCTGAGCCACACCCTTCCCGCTCAGGTTTTCAAAGAAGGCCACATACCCCGCGGTGTTGCCGGAGATGATGTCGATGTCGCCGTCGCCGTCCCAATCGAAGCCGACCGGAGTAGCGAGGGCGCCGAACTTGATCTCTTCCGCCTGCTGCTTGAAATACTTCGGCGGCAGGAACAGCGGGGTATGGTCTTCGGTGAACTTGCCGGTGTTCTCGATAAAGGCCACGCGTCCGTCTTCGTCGCCGACGACGAGGTCGAGCTTGCCGTCCTTGTTCCAATCGAACGCGACGGGGGTGATCATCTCGAGGTCCATGGTCAGCGGACGTGGCGATCCGGGCAGCTGCTTAGCCTCAAGGGTTGCCTTCCACGCCGCCGAGCGCGCCCCAGTGGTCACGCTCGTGGGCAAGGTCAGCCGGCGTCCGGCCGCATACTTGGGCTCGGTCCGCACCCCGATGTTCTCGAAATAAGTGAAGCCATCGAGGAACTCGCCGCAAAGGAGGTCTAGGTCCCCGTCGCCGTCGAAGTCCGCGAAATTAGGCGAAGGCCAACCGAAGACCTCGAGGTCCTTGCCGGCCGACTGGACGCGGACGGCATCAAGATACTTCGGCTTATCATCATTACCGACATTGCGGAGGACATAGACGAAGCCACGCAGCGGTCCTTTGATCCAGACGCCTTTCTCGTTGTAGCCGTTATCCCAGCCGTAGTCGGTCCAATCACCGACGCCGACGATCACGTCGGTCTTCCCGTCGCCATCGTAGTCGACGACCTTCCACATGTTCGCCCGTACCTTGTTGGGATGGACGTTCGTCGGGAGGGGCAGCTTCTTGCCGGACTCGAGCCCAGACTTGGCAAAATCCGGATACTCTACCGCCGGCGAAAGGACCCGCGGCTTGCCGTCAGCGCCCCAGCTGAGCTCGACGTTCTGCATGCCTTTGCTGATGCGGACACCAGGCTTGAAGACGGGCAAAGGACGCTTCGCGGTGTCTGCATCGGCCCGGAAAACATAGACGCCGTTCGAAGGCTTGTCGGGACAGTTGACGACGAGCTCGAACTTGCCGTCGCCATCGACGTCCATGGGCAAGGGCCAAGCCCAGAGGCCGACGCCAAGATCCACGACGAGCCCAGGGTGGTTATACTTCAGCCGCTCAAGACCGGCCTGGCCGGATGCGTCTGTCGCCTTCGGCCAAGCCGATCCTTCCATGGGTCGAGTGACTAGCTTGGCTGGATCGATGACCACATGCTTGGCGAGCTTGCGCTTCCACGTATAGGTCACGTGCACGAGCCCATCCTCCGATTGGATGATGGCGGGATAACTGAACTCGGCCTTGGGCTCATCCTCTAGCACCAACGCGGCTTCCCAAGTGATGCCGTCCTTGCTCACGGCGATGTTGAGCGGACTACGACCCTTGGCAGTATGGTTATAGATCAGGAGATGACGTCCGTCCTTGAGCGTGACGGCATCGGTCCCGGAATTCGGATTGGGCAGATCGGTCAGTTCGACCTTCGACCAAGTCGAGCCTTGGTCACGAGAGACGGTGCTGAAAACCTTGGCGTTACGGGTGCGGCCAACCGACATGAGCCCGCCGTCTTTCAGGAAAAGGATGCTAGGCTGAATCGACGCAGGACTACCCTGCCCTTGTTCGACCGAGACCTTCTCCCACGAGAGCCCATTGTCTCGACTACGCTCGAAATGGATCTGCCACGTCGGCCCTACTTTCAAACCTTCGGCGCTGCTGCCCGCAAGAATGGTGCCGTCCTTCAGCTGCACAGGCTTATTCTTGATGGGGCCCAGGATGCCATCTGGCAAACGACGCGCTTCACCCCAGGTCTTGCCGTTGTCATCGCTGAGGCGCAGCAGGCCCCACCATTCGACCGGATTGGGTCCGACTTTGTAGTAAAGCTGCAGCGGGCCTTCCTTGGGCTGGAATAATACGGGGTTCCAACAGGGGAAGCGCTTACCGTCCGGCTGCGTGCCTTCGGCGACCTTGACCGGCGCCGACCACTTACCGTCGACGAACCGGGCCGTCCAGATCGAGACGTCCGGCTTGCCTTCGGCCTCTCCGGCGAACCAAGCCGCGACCAGCGTGCCGTCCCTGGCCTCGACGATCGTCGTCGCATGACAGCTCGGCACGGGATTGGTCTCGAAGATGAACTCCGCACGGACCACGCCGGGCTCGGCCGCAATGAGCCCAGCGGTCGCAAGTAATAGGCAGAATAGGCTTCGCATGATCACTTCTTCTTGGACTGCTTCTTGCCCGTGGCAGCCTGCCAGACGGGCTGCCAATCGGCGGATTCGGTGCGCGCGGTGCTCAGATGTTCGCCGAGCCGCTTGGCGACCTCGGGATGCTCGGCCGCGACGTCCTTCTGCTCGGCGACGTCGTTCTTCAAGTCGTGCAGCCGGACGGTTCGATCGGCGCCTCCGCTGCGGATACCCTTCCAGCGACCCTCCAGCAAGGCGGCCTGACGGAAGCCGCCCTCATGGAACTCCCAATAGAGGAATTCGTGCGCAGGCTGGTTTCCTTCTTCGGTCAACGTCGGGACGAAACTGACCGAGTCCAGGCCGACGGGTGCCGGCCGCCCGGCAAGCTGCGCAGCCGAGGCGAAGAAGTCGCCGGCATAGGCGACATGGCCGGACTCGCGACCAGGCCTGATTCTTCCCGGCCACCAGGCGATGAAGGGGACGCGGATGCCGCCATCGGTCAGGTCACGCTTGTAGCCGGTCAGCGGACCGTTCGGATCAAAGCGTTCGGGATCCTGCCCGGCCTCGCGATGCGGGCCATTGTCGCTGCTGAAGACCACCAGGGTGTCCTTGTCGATGCCAAGTTCACGAAGCTTTCTCAGCATCCGGCCGACGTAGCTGTCCATCAGGGTGACCAGCGCGGCCTGTCCTTTGTCCGGATCGGGCCACGAGGACTCGGCATACGGACCGAAGTCCGGGGCATCAGCCCCATCCTGGAGCACGGCGGTGCGTTCGTTGTTCGCATGGGGAATGACCATCGACCAATAGAGGAAGAACGGCCGGTCGCGATTGCGCTCCACGAACCGGAGGCTCTCCTCGGCGAACAGATCGTCCGCGAACTTCTCCTTCTTGGTCGCATAGCCGCCGCCATGGTCTCCCACCGGGGTCACGACGTTGGGCAGAGGCTCGCGCGTCTCGTTCCGCCAGAGATAGTCAGGAAAGTGGTTGTGGGCGTGGTGCTGGTTGAGGAAGCCGTAGAATTCGTCGAAGCCCTGCTTACGCGGCAGTCCGGCCTCGGCGACTCCGACGTCTCCGAGGCCCCACTTGCCGATCAGCGCGGTGCGGTAGCCGGCTGACTGCAGGAACTTGGCTACGGTCAGGTCTTCGCTGCGCAGCGACTGGGCGGCAGGATTCTTGATGCCGGAATTGCCCCGTACGCGGGTGTGGCCCTGATGCAGCCCGGTCATCAGGACGCTGCGGGAAGGCGCGCAGACGGTCGCGCCGGCGTAGAATTGGGTGAAGCGCACGCCCTCGCGGGCCATGCGGTCTAGTTCAGGGGTACGGATGAGCCTCTGTCCGTAGACGCCGAGGTCGCCGTAGCCAAGGTCGTCGGCCAGGATATAGATGATGTTGGGCTGGCGATCGGCGGCGCTGGCCGCGAGGGCGCAGAGCAATAGCAGGAGACGACTCATGGGGTGGCTCACCATCTCCCCAATCAGTCCGGAAAACAAGCCCGCTTAGGGGCGGCCATCGCTGAGCCGGGAGACGATGACCTCCCGGGTCTTTCGCTGGATGGAGTAAAGCTCCTGCGGCCGCCCCGGATCCCAGGCGAACGCCTGGCCGCGCGAGACGAAACCCACCGTCCCCAGCCACCGTGCGGTCCCTCCGCCCGGGGGCAGCTCGAGGACGTAAAGTTCACGGGCGTCATGCCCGCTGACCCAGACGCGGCCGTCGAGCGCGTAGCCCCCGCCGGAACTGCTGAAGGCGCCGAACTTCGCGAGCAGCTCCGAGGGGAAGGACCAACTGGCGAGGGCGTTCCAATGACCATCGAACCTGACGAGTCGGCTCTGCGCCGGGTCGCCGTTGAGGCGGTAGTGCGCGAAGCACGCCAGCCAACCTTCGCCCGAAGGCACCAACCAGGTCAACGAACCGGGCGGCTGCTCGAAGATCTTGCGTCCGGCCGGACGCAACGTGTCGGTGTCGAAATACTCCAAGGTACTCTCATCCGGCTTGGCCGGAAAGTTGGAGTGCGCCACCAACAGTTGTCCGCCGACGACGACCCCGGAATTCAGATGCTTCACCGGCGAACCGGCCGGCGCCCGCCATTCGGCGACCTTGCGACCCGTGGTCTTCTCATATTTGCCGATGGCCCGGTCATCGATGGCGTAGAAGTGCTCCGCGTCGACCGCGACGCCTTGGTTCGCTTCCGCCGCCTTCCAGGTCCGCGCCGGCTCCAGCCGACCTAACTCCGGGCGTGAGACGCAGCCGGCCAGACACCAACCTGACAGTAGCAGCACGCTGAATCGCATCGGGCAAGACTGCGGACCCATTGAAGCGATTTCAATCATTTCAACGCGCAGATGAGCGGTTTCGGACAAGTCTTAAGGGTTTATCCTTTTCGCCGTACGGTCAAGTTATCCGGAGCCCCATGCGTTTCCTACGAAGCTTCGCGATCATCACTCTGTCCGTGCTTGGCGCGCTGCTCGGCGCCGCCGACGGCATCAAGACCACGACGACTTATGAAAAAGCCTACGGCGGTTCCAAGGGCGCGCCGAAAGTCGACGCCGCCAAGGAGCTGCCGCACTATCCCGCCGTCGAGGCGGCCTCCGCGCTCGCTACCTGGAAAGTAAAACCTGGCTTCAAGCTCCAACTGGCGGCACACGAGCCGCAGGTCCGCGATCCGATCGCGGTCTGCTTCGACGAACGGGGACGGATGTTCGTCTGCGAGATGATCGACTACTCGGAACGCCGCGACGAGATCCCGCACCTCGGCCGCGTCTCGGTCCTCGAAGACAAGGACGGCGACGGGTATTACGAGACGAGCCGCGTCTTCGCCGACAACCTGCCCTGGCCCACGGGGCTGCTCTGGGCCAACGGCGGTCTCTACGTCCTGGCGACGCCTGATCTCTGGCGCTTCGAAGACCGCGCGGGCAAAGGCGTGGCCGATCATCGCGAAAAGGTCTTCACGGGCTTCGGCACGGGTCTGAAGATCATCAACGTCCAAGGGATGGCCAACAGCCTGCAGTGGGGACCCGACCAACGCGTCCATCTCCTCGCCGGCGGCGGCAACCGCGGCAAGGTGTCCTGCCTGCTTCGCCCCGAACTCCCCGCGCTCGAACTCGGCGGTAATGATTTCTGGTTCGACCCGCTGACCCATACGTTCGGACTCGAAGCCGGCGGCGCCCAATACGGAATGAGCTACGATGACTTCGGCCGGAAGTTCGGCTGCTCCAACTCGGACCACCTACAATATTGGGTCCACGCCCGCACGGGGCCTTCGCCGAACCCTCACCTTCCGCTACCTGCGCCTCGTCAGAGCATCGCCAAAGACGGCGGCGCAGCCGAGGTCTTCCGCCTCAGTCCCGACGAACCCTGGCGTATCGTGCGTACGCGCTGGCGGGTCTCCGGCGCCGTCCCGGGCGCCGTCGAGGGCGGCGGCCGGGTCAGCGGCTACTTCACCGGGGCGACGGGCACGACGATCTATCGTGGCGATGCCTACGGCCCGGCCTTCAAGAACAACAGCTTCACGGGCGACGCCGGCGGACAGCTCATCCACCGCAAGGTGATCACGCCGGCCGCCGATGGCGTCAGCCTCTCCGGCGAACGCCCTCCCGACGAACGCGGCTTCGAGTTCGCCGCGAGCCGTGACACCTGGGTCCGCGTGGTCAATTTCGCCAACGCTCCCGACGGCTGCCTCCACGTCTGCGACATGTATCGGGAGGTGATCGAGCACCCGTGGTCCATTCCCGACGAGATCAAGCAGCACCTCGACCTCAACAACGGCAATGACCGCGGGCGCATCTATCGCCTGGTCCCTGACGACAAGGACTGGGTCCGCCGTCCTTCGGTCGACCTGGCCAAGGCGACCGCTTCCCAGCTCATCGAGACGCTCTCCCACGCCAACGGCTGGCACCGCGATACGGCCTCCCGCCTGCTCTACGAACGCCGCGATCCCGGCGCGCGCTCCCAGCTCTCAGGCCTGCTCCAGACCGCCCCGGATCCGCTCGCCCGCCTGCATGCGCTGAACCTTCTGGCGGCGACTAAGCAACTGCCGGAAACGCTCATGGTCACCGCCCTCGGCGACGCCGACGCCGCCGTCCGCGAACGCGCCACGTTCCTGGCCGGCGACTTCTATCGCGATCATCCCCTGAGCCGTGGCGCGACCGCCGCCCTGATGCGTCATGCCACCTCGGAGGACGCTCGTCTCCGGTTCCAGACGGCGCTCACGCTTGCTCGGGTGACGCCGGCCGACGACGCGACCGATCTTTCGAACGCCTTGGTGTCCCTGGCCCGCCGCGACCACGCCCACGCCTGGATCGCCCCGGCCATCCTCAGCGCCCACCCCACGGTGCTTTCCCGGCGATTGCTCCCGGCACTGGCCGACGAAACCTTCGCCGGACAAGCCGAAGCCTTCCTGTCGCAACTCATCCTAGTGCGCGCCATCTCCCAACCCGCGGAGGACCGGCCCGCTCAGCTCGAGCAAGTGCTCCGTCTCGGCGCCCGTCCTGCCCACTTGAGCGCGCTCGCGAAAGGACTCGCCCGCGCGGGATCCTCGTTGGAGAAAGCTGACGCGTCCGGAAAGTTGGCACGCTTGTTCGCCGAGGCCGCGACCGTCGTCAACGATCCGACGCAACCCTCCTCGCGCCGCGTCGATCGTCTCGCGCTGCTGGCCGCCGCTCCCCTCAAGCTCAGCCGTCCCGTCCTCACGGCCTGCCTCTCTGCCGACCGTCCGGCCGAACTCCAGGCGGCGGCGCTGACTCAATGGGGCGCCACGGCTGACCCTGGCTTCACCCTCACGATCGTCGAACGATGGAAGGACCTCGACGCTTCGGTCCGCACCCAGGCGATGACCCAGCTCCTCCAACGTCCCGATCGCGTGAAGCCTCTCCTGAACGCCGTCGCGGCCAAGCAGCTGCCCGCCTCGGCCTTCGACGCCGGCCAGGTGCAATCCTTGCTCAAACACAAGGACGCCCAAGTCGCCGCGCTGGCGCGTACGGCGCTCGCCGAGGTGATCCCGCCTTCCCGGGAAGTCGTCACGGCCAAGTATGTCGCCAGCGTGGACCTCGCCGGTGACGCCACCCGCGGCCTCACGGTCTATCAACGCGCCTGCGTGATCTGTCACCAGGCCGCCGGGCAAGGGATGGAAGTCGGACCCGACCTGCTCACGGTGAAGAACAAGGGCCGCCCCGCCCTGCTCACGGCCATCCTCGAACCGAACAAGGAGATCGCCGCCCAATACATGTCCTTCCTGGTGCAGACACGCGCCGGCGAGTCTTACCTCGGCGTGATTGCGGAAGACACCGCCACACAGCTGACGCTCAGGATGCCCGGCGGCGTGTCGAAAACGATTCTCCGCGCCGACGTCACGGGCAGCTCTTCCGACGGACGCAGCCTGATGCCGGAAGGCCTCGAAGGCGGCCTCACGACCCAAGACATGGCCGACCTGCTCACCTTCATCGAAACCCTGAAATAAGATGCGCTCACTGTTCGCCTGCCTGCTCTCCCTGCCGCTCTTGGCCGACGCGCCGCCCGAGGGATTCCGCTCTCTGTTCAACGGCAAGGACCTCGCCGGCTGGCACGGCTTCAATCCGCACCAAGGCCTGAAGCTCACCGGCGAGAAGAAAACGGCCGACCTCGCCAAGCAACGCGCGGATTTCCCCTCGCACTGGCGCGTGGAGAATGGCGAGCTGGTCAACGCCGGCACGGGCCCCTACGCGACGACCGACGAAGAGTTCGGCGACATCGAGCTCCGCCTCGAATATAAGACGGTCGCCAAGGCCGATTCGGGCATCTACCTCCGCGGCACGCCGCAGGTGCAGATCTGGGACCTCAATCAGGTCTTCGACCCGAAGAAGCCTGACCGCAGACCCCACCTGGGCTCCGGAGGGCTTTTCAACAATACGCCCGGCGCCCCCGGTCGCGACCCCCTCGTGGCCGCCGACAAGCCCTTCGGCGAATGGAATGCCTTCCGCATCATCCAGAAGGGCGACGTCACCACGATCTGGCTCAACGGCCGCATGGTCGTCGACCACGCCAAGATGGAAAACTACTGGGACCGCGCCAATCCCCTCCCCTCCAAAGGTCCTCTCATGCTCCAGACCCACGGCGGCGAGATCCGCTGGCGTAACCTCTTCGTCAAACCGCTCTGACATGTCCGCCCTCCAGCCTGCGCTCTGCCTGCTCGCCGCGACCTGCCTTGCCGACGATGGTCTGCGCCGTGGGCTGACCTTTCACGCCCCCTTCGATACCGGCTTCGACGCCGCGTCCTCCGCCGACGACCCCGCCTGTCGGGTCCGCGCCGGCGGCAAGATGGTGTCGCCGACGACCGGACCGGAGATGAGACTCGCGACCGATGGCAAGTTCGGCGGCTGCCTCGTCTTTCCCAAGAAGGGTGCGGTCCGCCCCGAATTCGCCGCCTCCAAGTCCCTCGCCTACGGCACGACCGACTGGTCGGCGACGGTCTCGGTCTGGCTGCGACTCGACCCCGACAAGGACCTCGAACCCGGCTACTGCGATCCGGTGCAGATCGTCGGCGACGACGTGAAGAAGGGCTTCATCTTCCTGGAGTGGTCCAAAGACCATGCGCCGCGCCATTTCCGTTTCGCCGTCCGGCCGATCTACCACCTCTGGAACCCCGATGCGGTCGGCTGGGAACAGATCCCCGACGAACGTCGCCCGATGGTGAAGATGGAACAGGCCCCGTTCCGCCGCGACCGCTGGACGCACGTGGCCTTCGTGCTCGACCATCTCAACGACCACGCCGCGCTTCCGCGCGCCCGCCTGCATGTCGACGGAAAATCGGTCGGCGTCATCCAAGGCCATGACCTCACCTTCGGCTGGAACCCCGCCGCGCTCCGCCTCGTCCTCGGCGCCGCATATGTCGGCTCGATGGATGACCTCGCCGTCTGGAACCGCGCCCTTTCCCCCGAGGAGATCGCCCGCCTGCACGCCCTGCCGGGAGGCGTGGAAACTTTACGCCGATGAAACCCACCCGTCTTCTCACTGCCCTGCTCTCCCTCGCCGCCGTCGGCTTCGCCGAACCGGTCAAGGTCGCGACCTTCGATGTCGACGCCACGCCGCCCCTCGGTTCGGCGATGGCCTACGATCCGGTCAAGCGCCTCGATGACCTGACGCTCCGCTGCCGCGGCGTGGTGATCACGGGCTCCGGCGAGCCGATCGTCCTCTGCGCCGTGGATTGGATCGGCATCGCCAACGAAGGCCATGACGCCTTCCGTGCCGCCCTCGCCCAGGCGGCCGGGACCACGCCCGCGCGGGTCGCGGTCCACGCACTGCACCAGCACGATGCCCCGGGCTGCGATTTCACAGCGGAAAAGCTGATCAAGGATCTGGGCGTGCAGGGCTACTCCCGCTTCGAGGGTGACTTCCACCGCGTGGTCATCGCCCGCGCCGCCGAGGCGATCAAGCGCGCGCTGCCCACCGCCCGCGAAGCCACCCACTGGGGCTGGGGAGCGGCCGCGGTCAAGGAGGTCGCCAGCCAGCGCCGCCTGCTCGGTCCCGACGGCAAGGTGAAGTTCACGCGCACGTCCTCGACCAAGAACGCCGCGATGCGCGCCGAACCGGAAGGGGTCATCGATCCGCT
>JBKCKE010000209.1:0-2348 GCA_046301395.1 Verrucomicrobiota bacterium
CGGGATGATCCTGCCGGGCGAGTTCGACCACGCTTCTGCCGAGATCCAAGAACTGGCTTACCAGAAATCTTCCTGTGCCGACGCGGGTTACCTGAAGAAGGCCATCTCCGCCACGGTCGAGGCCATCGTCGCCGCCGATCAATCCAAGGCCGCGGTGACGGTCGGTTACGGCGTCGGCCATGAGAGCCAGGTGGCGTTCAATCGCCGCCTCCGCATGAAGAACGGCCTGACCTTCTCGCATCCGGGTAAGAACAATCCCGATGTGGTCGCGTTCGCCAACCCGACCGACGATGAGGTCGGCGTGATCGGCGTCTGGGGCGTCGACGGCAAGTTGACCGGTTGCATCGTCAACTTCTCCTGCCACGCTACCACGAACTCCGACGGCATCGGCGCAAACTGGATCTACTACACCGAGAAGGTCATCCGCGGTTATTACGGCGCGGACACCAAGGTCGTCTTCCTGCAGGGCGCCTGTGGCGACGTGACCCAGGTCAACAATCTCGATCCCAAGGCCAATCCGGCGTCCGACGACTGGTCGCAGTTCGTCGGCGGCCGCGTGGGCGCCGAAGCCCTGAAAGTCCTGCTGAGCATGTCGCAGACCCGGACCGCCGAGGTACCCCTCGCCGCCGACCATAAGGTCTGGGAGATTCCCCGTCGACTGCCCGCCCCCGAGCGCGTCGCCGAGGCCCGGGCGCGCATCAAGGGCCCGGTCGCCCATAAGGATTGGGTCTGGGCCAAGGAGACCCTTCTGCTCGATGCTCTCATCGCCAAGAAGCGCGAGGTCGAGGTCGAGGTGCAGGCCATCCAGGTCGGTCCGGTGGTCTGCCTGTCCAATCCGGCGGAGTATTTCGTGTCCTACGGACTGCAGCTCAAGAAGCGCAGCGGTTTCCCGATGACCTTCCCGGTCGAACTCGCCAACGGCTGCGTGGGCTATGTGCCGGACGAAGAGGCCTTTGGTCCGAACGGCGGCGGTTACGAGACGCGCTTGACGAGTTACAGTAATCTGGAGATCACCGCGGGCACGCAGTTCATGAACGTCGGACTCGAACTCGCCGCGAAGATGAAGCCGGCCAAACTGCCAGAACGTCCGAACGGTCCCGCCGGCAAGCCGTGGGCTTATGGCGACCAACCTCCGCAGCTCAAATGATCCGCGGCGCCGCCATCCTCTTCGCCGGTGCCCTCTTCGCGGCGCCGCTGCCGAGTCCGCTCTCACCAGCGGACGCCCAGAAGGCGTTTGAAGTCGTCCCGGGGCTGCGCGTCGAACTCGTCGCCGCCGAGCCTTTGGTGGCCTCGCCGTGTGCCATCGCCTTTGATACCCAAGGCCGACTCTTCGTGGCTGAGAACCGTGGCTACCCGATCGGGCCGAAGGAAGGGGAGAAGCCCGCGGGCGTCATCTCATTGCTCGAGGATACCGATGGAGACGGACAGATGGACAAGCGGACCGTCTACGCGGATGGGCTGACCTTCCCGAACGGCGTGCTGTCCTGGGGTGGCGGGCTCATCGTCACTTGCGCGCCGGATGTGCTCTTTCTGAAGGATAACGACGGCGACGGCGTGGCTGATGAACGGAAGGTCCTGCTCACCGGCTTCGCTACCACCGGTAGCACGCAGCTGCGGGTGAATGCTCCGACCGTCGGTCCTTGGGACGGCAAGATCTACCTCGCCGCAGGGCTCAGCGGCGGCACGGTCACGTGTCCCTCTCATCCGGAGCGTCCGCCGCTCAAGATGACGTCGGATATTCGTTTCGACCCGCAGACCCTCGAGGTCGAGCTCGTCGACGGGAAGTCCCAGTATGGCATGAGCTTCGATGTCTTCGGGAATCGCTTCATCTGCATGAACCGAGTGCCGGTCCAGCATGTCGCGTTCCAGTCGAAATGGCTGAAGCGGAATCCGCGCCTGGCGTTCAGCGAGACCGTGCAGGACTGTAATGAGCGCAATGCCTTCAATGGCATCAACGGCGGCCATGACGGCGTCCGGTTGTTCCCGATCAGTTCGAACATCACGACCGCCGACGGCCATGCGGGCTCCTTCAGCGCCGCCTGCGGGGTCAAGGTCTGGCAGGGTAAGTCGCTGCTCACGCCCGAATGCGCCTCGGCCATCTTCTCGTGCGATCCGACGGGTAATCTGATTCATGCTGACCGACTCGTAGCGAAAGGCGCGACCTTTGTCGCATCGCCGCTTTACGCGGGTCGGGAGTTCCTTGCCTCCCGCGATGATTGGTTCCGTCCGGTCTTCCTGGCGCGAGGACCCGAAGGCGCGATGTATGTCGCGGACATGTACCGCAAAGTCATCGAGCATCCGGATTACCTGCCGGAAGAGGTGCGTAAGCATACCGACTTCGAGACCGG
>JBKCKE010000210.1:0-12513 GCA_046301395.1 Verrucomicrobiota bacterium
CAAGATCGCCGCGGAGACCGCCGCGCTGAACTTCACGCGTACCAAGGAACTCAAGGACGGCGGCCTCGTCTCGGTCCGCGATTACGAACTCGCCATCCAGTCCCGCGACAGCACCGGCGCCGCGCT
This sequence comes from Verrucomicrobiota bacterium, assembly GCA_046301395.1. Taxonomy (GTDB): domain Bacteria; phylum Verrucomicrobiota; class Verrucomicrobiia; order Opitutales; family UBA953; genus UBA953. Next base: position 127 of record JBKCKE010000210.1, read on the forward strand.
CGTCGCCGCCGAAGCCACCCTCGGCCGTACCGAGAGCGAGTTCAGCGCGACCATCGCCGGCGTGCGCGCCCAGCGCGGCTCGGCCCAGTCGGACCTCGCCTCCGTCGAGCGCGACCTCGGCGTCATCGACGTCCAGATCAGCCAGAACGAACGCCAGCTCGTCCGGGCGCCCCGTGACGGTATCGTGCTCTCCGTCCAGGCGACCGACGGTTCCTACCTGCGTCCTGGCAGCCCCATCTGCGTGGTGATTCCGGAGACCGACAGCCGCTTCGTGGAAATCTGGCTCGAGGGCAATGACATGCCCTTGCTGCAGTCCCGCGTGACCAAGCCGGACGGCACCGTGATTCCCGGCAGCCCCGTCCGTCTGCAGTTCGAAGGCTGGCCTGCCATCCAGTTCGTCGGCTGGCCGAGCGTCGCCATCGGTACGTTCGGCGGCGAAGTCGTCTTCGTCGACGCCGCGGGCGATCCCTCCGGCAAGTTCCGCGTGGTCGTGGCCCCGGACGCCGATATCGTGATGCGTGACGGCAAGCCGACGAAGGTCGGTTGGCCGGGTAACCGCTGGTTGCGCCAAGGCGTCCGCGCCAACGGCTGGGTCCTGCTCCAGCAGGTGCCTCTCTGGAAGGAAATCTGGCGTCAGCTCAACGGCTTCCCGCCGGTCGTCGCGATGGATGAACCCGGTAAGGAGGCGAAGAAGTGAGGTGGCTCGCGCTCATCGCCTGGCTGCCGGCCTGGCTGGTCGCGGCGGAGCCTTTGCGCCTGCCGGAGGTGCTCACGAGCGTCAAGAAGCGCTATCCGCCTTTGCTCATCGCGATGATTGAGCAGGATATCGCCGCCGGCCGCCTGCGCCAGGCGGACGGAGCCTTCGACTTGGGTTTCGCCCTGCGGGCGGGCATCACCCCGAAGGGCTATTACGACGGCGAGACCACCGACGTCGCCTTGGAGCAGCGCCTGCCTTTCTGGGGCGCCAATGTCTTCGCGGGTTATCGTCGCAGCAGCGGACTGCTCGCCGACTACGACAAGGACCGTACGCAGCTGGACGGTCAATTCCGCGCGGGCTTGCGCTTCAATCTCCTTCGGGACGGAGCAATCGACCGGCAGCGTGCGGACCGGCTGAAGGCCAGGTTGGACCTGAATCTGGCAGACCCGTTCATCGAGCGCCAGCAGCTCGATATCATCCGCTCCGCCACGCGCTCGTATTATCAGTGGGCGGCCGCCGGTCTCCGCGAGACCGTCGCCCGCGAGCAGCTGAAGGTAGCCGAAGACCGCGCCGCCGCGCTGACCGAGCAGGCCAAGAAGGGGATGGTCGCCCCGATCGTCGTCACCGACAACGAGCGCCTCATCGTCAGCCGTCAGCTGATCGTCACGCAGGCCCGCCGCCGTTTCGAGGCCGCTGCCCTGGAACTGTCCCTTTTCTATCGCGGCCCGGACGACCAGCCGATCACGCCTGCCCGCGAACGCCTACCGAAAGACCTGCCTGCCGCCGAACTCCCCGAGCGCATGGGCGATGTCTCGCTGCTCGAGGCCGTCGCGGAGCTCCGCCCGGAGCTGCGTCGCGTCCGGTTGCTTAAGGAGAAGGTCGAGATCGACCTGCGTCTCGCACGTAACGCGACCCTGCCGAATCTTGATCTGACCTTCGGTATCACCCGCAACCAAGGCGGCGGCCCTTACAGTGACCTCCGCCCTGAGGAGTCTCGTGCCGGTCTGGAGTTCCGCCTGCCGATCCAGCGGAACGAAGCCTTGGGTCGCACGCAGGTTTCCGAGGCCGAACTCCGTCGGCTGGAGCAGGACCTTTATTTCGTCCGCGACCGCATCCGCGTCGAGGTCAAGGACGGCTGGTCCGCTTTGGCCGCCGCGCACGAGTTGCTCGGTGCCGCGAAGCGTAACGTTGAATTATCCGCCATCCTCGTGAAGGCTGAACAGGCCCGCTTCAGCCAGGGCGCCACGGACCTTCTCGCCCTGCAGATCCGCGAACAGGCCTTGCTCGAAGCCCAGTTCTCCGAAGTCACCGCGCAGGCGGATTTCTTCAACGTGCTCGCCGACTACCGCGCCGCGATCGCCGCCGACCTCAAGAAGTAGGCGGTCTCGGTCAGGCCTGCTTCAGCGAAGCCATGTCGATCACGAAACGATAGCGCACGTCCTGCTTGATCATCCGGTTCCACGCTTCGTTGATCTGTTGGATTGAGATCAGCTCGATGTCCGAGACGATCCCGTGCTGGGCGCAGAAATCGAGCATCTCCTGGGTCTCGGCGATGCCGCCGATACAGGAACCCGCGAAGTTACGGCGTGGCATGATCACGCTGAAGGCATGGACCGCCAGCGGCTTCTCCGGCACGCCGACGAGGCAGAGCGTGCCGTCGAGCTTGAGCAGGGCCATGTAGGCGTTGAGGTCGTGCTGGGCCGAGACGCAGTCCAGGATGAAGTCGAAGGAGCAACCATGCTTGGCCATCGCGGCGGGGTCGGTGGAAACGACGACCTCATGGGCGCCGAGGCGGAGGCCGTCGGCGACCTTGGACGGGGAGGTGGTGAAGAGCACGACGTGCGCGCCGAAGGCCCGGGCGAACTTCACGCCCATGTGACCGAGACCGCCGAGGCCGACTACGCCGACCTTCTGGCCCGGGCCGACCTTCCAATGGCGGAGCGGCGAATAGGTCGTGATGCCCGCGCAGAGCAGGGGAGCGGTCGCGGCGAGGTCCATGCCCTGCGGGACACGGAGGGTGAAGGCCTCGTCGACGACGATATGGGAGGAGTAGCCGCCGAAGGTGTGGCCGCCGAGGTGCTTGTCGGGGCTGTTATAGGTGAACGTGGCTCCCGTAAGGCAGAACTGCTCCAGGCCTTTCTGGCAGCTCGGGCAGGTGCGGCAGGAGTCGACCATGCATCCCGTCGCGCCGATGTCGCCGACCTTGACCTTCGTCACCTTGGCGCCGACCGCGGTGACGCGGCCGACGATCTCGTGGCCCGGGACGCAGGCGTAGTTCGTACCCGGCCATTCGCCGCGGGCCGTATGGACGTCGGAGTGGCAGACGCCGCAGAAGAGGATCTCCATCGCGACATCTGTCGGGCCGGGTGCGCGCCGGGCGATCTGCATCGGGGCGAGCAGGGAGGTGGGAGCAGCGGAACCGTAGGCCTTGGCGGTAGTGGTCATGGATGGGAGGCCCTTACTGTTAGGGTCGCCCTTCATGGACGCAAGCGGCCTTGGGACGTATGGTGGCGTGGAGCAGATTCTCTGCTGACTAACCATAAGACCCGTATCTTAGGGTCTTATGGAGGTTTATTTCCCTTCCAGCTTCTTCAGATACTTAGCGGGATTCTTCTCGAACTTCGCGATGCAGGGCTTGCAGCAGACTTTGATCGTTTGGCCTTGGTACACGAAGGAGGCCTGTTCGCCCATCGAATCGAGATCGTTGTCGGAGACGATGCAGGTCTTCAGAGGATAAGGCTTGGGGGCGGCAGGCTTGGCGACGGCAGGAGCCGGATTGTCCGCCGCCCAGTTCGGCAGGCTGGTGAGAAGGCAGATGGCGAGGAGGAGAGTTTTCATAGGGTTCAGAATCGGGCGATGATGCCGGCACCCGCTCCGAAGTCGGAGCTGTATCCGGCGGTGAGGGAAAAGGTCTTGTTCAGCAGGAAATGCAAATCCGCTGAGGTGAACGTACCCGTCTTGCGTCCGTGGCGCAAGGCTATGTCCAGGGAGAATCGGTCGGACAGCTGGACCGACTTGAGCAGTTCGACCCTGGTTTCGCCCCCCGCCTGATGGGTGAGCGTCAGGTCGACGAAATAGGGAAGGCGCAACGCCGCGCCGGCGAAGACCGATTCCCGGCCTCCGGCGGACGTATCCGAACGATAGCCTGCGATCAGGGCAAGCCGGGTGTCCACGTAGCGTTGGTAGAAGGCCTCGGTCTCGTGCCAGTCGCCGGAGCGCACGCCCTCGTCCCAGCGCAGGTACAGGTTGTCGGCCCCTGACTGGAGCGTGGCGAAGCCCGCGAAATGGGCGCTGGTCAACGTCGCCTGCCCCCAGGCGTAGGTGGAAGGCATCGCGTGCGTGGCCGCCGGGTGGGGCGGTTCGGCGCCGTCGGCGGCCGTCACGCGGATGGTGCGGACCATGCCCGTGATGTGGTGGTAGAGCAGGTGGCAGTGCAGGAGCCAGTCGCCTTGGCCTTCGTCGGCGGTGAACTCGATCGTCCGCACGCTCATCGGAGGGACGTCGACGGTATGTTTCAGGGGCGAGGTCGCCGGATCCTGGTCGGCCTCGTCGACCAGGCGGAAGAAGTGCCCGTGGAAATGGATCGGGTGGTGCATCATGGTGTTGTTCACCAGTCGTACGCGGAGGGTCTCGCCGGCCTTGACTTTGATCGCCTCGGCTTCGTGGGGGGCGAGCCCGTCGAAACTCCACGCATAACGGATCATGTCCCCCGTCAGCTTCAGGGTCAGTTCGCGATGCGATTTGGCCACCGCGTGCGGGGTCGCCGCTCGTAGCTTGGGATAAGGCGAAAGCGGACGGGCTGACGGCGCGGCGCCAGGCTCCGGGTCCAGCTCGTCGAGGATCGACGTAAGGTAGGCATCCATGCCGTATCGTTCGGGCCGAGCGGGCGCGTCGGCGGCATGCGCCACGCCATCGCCGAGCCAGGCGGACACCGACCCGCTGCCGTCCTGGGCGGTGGCCCGCAGTTCCCACGTGTCCGTCAAGGGCAGCGTCACCAGGATGTCATACGTCTCGGCGGGTCCGATCAGGAGGCGATGCTGGGCGAGCGGGACGACATCCTGACCGTCGGCGGAGACGATCTTCAGCGGCCCCGTCGCCGCATCGAGGTAGAAATAAGTGGCGGCGCTGGCGTTGATGAGCCGAAGGCGCGTCGTCTGGCCTGGTTTTCCGGCCAGCTGCAGCCGGCGTCGTCCGTTCATCAGGAAGGCGTCGTAGGCGACGTCGGAGAGGTCCATGGGCGGTACCAGTCTTCGCTGTTGTCCTAGGTATTCATCCAGCTTGCCGGCCTGATAGGCGCCGAGGAGGGATTGCGCGGTGCCTTTCCGGAACGAATACCAATCACTGCCACGGAGGAGCGTCCGCTGGACTTCCGTCGGCGTCTCGTCCGTCCAGTCGGAGAGCACGACGACCTCGTCATGGTCGGCGGCCATCGTCGGGCGCTTGGGTTCAATCACGATGGCCCCGTAGACGCCGCGTTGCTTCTGGTGTCCGGTGTGGCTGTGATACCAATAGGTGCCATGCTGCCGGATCAGGAATTCATAGGTACGGGACTGCCCGGGCAGGATGAGAGGGGTCGTCACTTCGGGCACGCCGTCCTCCAGGTTGGGCACCAACAGTCCATGCCAGTGGATCGAGGTCGTCTCGTCGGGCAGGCGGTTGACGACCGTGACCCGGGCGACGTCGCCTTCGCGGAAGCGGAGCACCGGTCCCGGGGTGCCTCCGTTGAGCGCGAGCACTTTGGTCGGCTGACCGGCTGGGCTGAGCGTTTCTTCGGAAACTTCGAGCCGGTAGGCCACGACGGGCGCCTGCGGGTGGACCGCGGAAGCCTTCGGCGCGGCTTCAAGCGCGGCGACGTAAGCCTGCCGGCAGAGTTCGCAGGCCGGAGCCAAGGCACCCCAGGCTACGGCAAGGGCGATCAGGGCTAACCCATGTGGTCTTGGGGACACGCCTACATCATAAGGCAGTCGCCGCGGATTGCAAACGAGACCCTGGCCCTGCGGGATCGGGTCTTCAGCCTTCGGTCGGGTCAAAGAGGCCTTGTCGGACGACGAAGCGGATCACTCCGGCGACGTCGTGGACGCCGAGCTTACGCATCAGGTTCGTGCGGTGGTTCTCGACGGTCTTGGCGCTGATATCGAGTTTCACCGCGACTTCCTTGCTCGAGTAGCTCTTGGCCAGCAGCACCGCGATCTCCTTTTCACGCTCCGTGAGCGTCGCGCCCTTGGCGTCGACGTCGCTTTCCGGGGCGGTGAGCGCGTCGGCCATCGCCTTCTGGAAAGCTTCGCTGAACCAGGTGTCGCCGGCCGCGACCGCGTCGACCGCCTGGCGGAGTTCGGAGAGACGGGCGCTTTTCGGCACGTAGCCGCGGACGCCGGCTTTGAGCAGGCCGCGGGCGATCTGCTTCTCGGACTTCGCGGAGAAGATCAGCACCTTGAGTTCAGGCTGCGTGTCATGCAGTTGGCGGAGGACTTCCAGGCCGCTGATGCCCGGGAGGAGGATGTCGAGGATGAGGATGTCCGGCTTGAGCTGCTTCGCGAGCGCGAGGCCTTCATGGCCGTCGGCGGTCGAGCCCAGCACGCGGTAGGCGCCACGGGCCTCGAGCATCTCGATGATGAGCTCACAGATCGCCGTCTGGTCTTCCACGACCACGACGGATTTCGCCTTGCGGACAGAGGTCTTCATGGGGGTGAACATGATGATGGCCGACCCCGTGCCGCAGGCGAACGCAAAAAGGCGTCGCCTGGTAAGAATCTTATTCCGAAGCCGGGTCGACCAGCCCTTGCCGGACCACGAAGCGGACCAGCCCCGCGACGTCGCGGACGCCGAGCTTACGCATCAGGTTGGCCCGGTGGTTCTCGGCGGTCTTGATGCTGATGTGCAGGCGGGCGGCGACTTCCTTGCTGCTGTGGCTCTGGGCGATGAGGACGGCGATCTCGCGTTCACGCGGTGTCAGCTGGTCGATCATCCCGTCGCCGAGGAAGGAAGGGGAGGCGAGGGCCTGCCGGACGGTGCGGCTGAAGTCATCGTTGAACCAGGTGTTGCCTAGCGACAGCGCCTCGAGGGCCTTGCGGAGTTCGGACAGCGGTCCGTTCTTGTTCACGAAGCCATGGATGCCGGCCTGCATGAGCGCGCGGACGATATGCGGCTCCTGCTTGCCGGAGAAGACCAGTACCTTCATCGCGGGCAGGCTGCCGCCGAGCCGACGGAGGATCTCGATGCCGCCCACGCCGGGCATGATCACGTCGAGCACCAGGATGTCGGGCTTGAGGCGCAGGGCCAATTCGATGGCGCTGAGCCCGTCGGAGGCCGTACCGACCGAGACGCAACGCGGATGGGACTGGACCATCTCCGAGACCAAGTCGCATACCGCCGACTGGTCTTCGACGACCAGCACCCGCTTCTTGGCCAGGGCGCTGTCCGCGCCCGAAGGCTTGAGGGGCTGCGGGTAACTAGGAAGTCCGGCCGACGGCCGGGTGACACGGATTTTACGCAATGATGTCTTCATGGAATCAATACATGAGATATCTCCTGTTTTGCCGTTTGTTATCAACGGAAAGAGGCTGGGGCTTATTCCTCATCGATGCATAAGAGAAACGGATTAGCTTTGTTGCTAGCGCTGCTGGCCTTGTCGCTTTGTCTTGGCCTCATATTCAGCTTGGCGGGTCTCGGGCGGGCAGAGAGCGCATCGGCCAGCTACTACGTCGCCCAAGCCGGTTTGCGTGCGGCCGCCCGGGGCGCGGCCTTGCGAGGCCTGGCGGCGCTCCAGTCGTCCGCGGGCCCGGATATCGCCTATACTTATGATCATGGCGCGCCGGCCGGGCTCCGGATCGGTAGGCCGTTGGCGGTCTTGGTCCCGGACGGGGAGGCGGAATTGGAAGGCCGACGATGGCGCTGGAGGGTCGAAGACCTGTCCCTTTCGTACGATCTCGCAGCCCGACCGATGGCGAGCCTCAGGGCTTCAGCTTGGGCGAGAAGTAACGCGGGCCGGCCCAAACTACCCCTAGCCTTGATGGCCGAGCCAACCACGGCGCAGGTCGTGGCCCTAGAGGTGGGCGGCCCCCTCCTTTATTCCGCCAGCGGAGGCGAGACCCTCCGGGGTGGTCAGACCTGGCAGGTGCGCGGTCTGCTGACGGATTCCGCACAGGGTGGCTGGAAGCGGGATCTGTCCAAGCCCGCCGGGCTAGCCGCAGCGGTCGGGCCCGAGATAGCTGAGGTCTTGTCCGGGACGGCTTGGTCTCAGCTGCCATCCCGAGGCCGGCCGATTTGCTCGGTCGTCGAAGCGGAGCGAACGCTTACGACGCTGCCGTTGCTGAGCGATTTCCGGGTCAGCCTCGGCTTCTTCAACTCCCGTCATGATGGCCGTCATCGGCTACGTTTCCATGGATCCGGCGTGCTTTGGAATGCTTTGACGGTGCCGATCCTGGCTGGCCCTCAAGGGAAGCTTTTCCTCTGCGAGGTGATCGGCGCTCCTGAAGTGACGGTGACGAACCTGGAGACGGGCGCGACGATCGTCGTCGATCTGGACGACTGCCCGCAGGAGGATTTCGGAGTCGTGCGCCAAGGGCCACGGGAGCGTGGGATTTGGTTCTGGGTCGAGGTGGCTGATGCCGAGACTTTCGGCATGAGCGGACGCGGATTATTGCCTGGTGAGGCTTATGCCTTCCTTAATCCGACGGAAGAGGCCCAGCCTCAGGGCTTGGCGCGTATCTTATCGAAGACGACGTGGCGCTTGGATCGTCGTCCGCACGGCCCAGGTTGGCGTCGGCCCGGGCCGACGACCTTCCTGCCGGCCGATCGGATCGAGGTAGCGGTACGCTTTCGGCAGAAGGTCACGGTGCATCTCCGTCCTTACGCCGGGGAGCCTTCGCGCGAGGAGCCGATCGCGTCCTATCCGTCCGCCCCGGCGATCACCTTGAGGGAAGTGCCTTTTCCTGATTTCGGTTTCCGGACGACCGGTGAAGACTATTCCCGGGAAGACAGCGCTGGGTATGCTTTGAGCGAACGGCGCGCCTGCCTGCGTGTCAGGCTGAAGCCTCGGTCGTCAGAGGCCTTCCGCTCATCGGCCGGAGCCGGCGTCTTCCAGCGGTCATATTGGGATTTCCATCGTCCTGAGGATGCCGCGGAGTGGTCCGTGGAATCTCCTTTATTGGCCGCTTTGGATGTCGTCGATCAGGACGCGTCCCCCTTGGCGGGTCCCTTGTGGGACCTCCGGGTGAACCGACATGATGCCGGGCAGCCGGGAGCCTTCGTCTCGGTTCGGTTACGTGACATGCCTGGCTGGCCGCATCTCTCGGTGGGTTCGTTGCGGCATCTGGAGGAGCCAGAGGGCAAGAGATGGCACCCGTGGTTGGACCATGGGTTTTTCTCGGCTCCGCCGAACGTACCCGAGTCGGGCGTGGTTTCCCATCAGCCGTTCTTAATCCCTGCGGAGGCGGGAGCGGTCGCTCGTGAGGCGTCGGCGCAGGATTTCTATGTGCTAGGTCCTTGGAACGTGAACTCGCGCGATCCGGCGGCATGGGAGTCATTCCTGCGAGGCGCGACAGGTGCCTGGCGGGCGGAGCGTGGTGGCCCTTTCGAACCTCCATTGCTATCCGGTCCGTTATTCTTCACCCGCCCAGCCGGCGCGGGTCAGGCCAAGTGGGGAGCGATGGGTTCGTTGGACTTAGGTGACGAAGCTTTGATGGCGATGCCTCCGCTCGCCGCCGAGGCCGCCCAAGGCGCGCAGCTGGTCAGACGTATCGACGAGGGTCGGTTGAGGACTTGGTCGCAAAAGATCGTCGAACTGCAGCCGGCCTGCGGGTGGCCTTACGCTTCGTTGCGCTCCTTTGCCGGCTCGGGTCTCCTGGCACGTTCGCTCCGTGAGAGCGGAGTTAACCTTGGTCCGGCCGAGGTGGCGCCCGGTTGGCCGCTGAGGCTTGAGGAAGGCGATCTCCTAGAGGCTTGGGCGCCAGTGCTGACCGTGCGTGGCGATACCTTCAGGGTCGTAGGCCAGGCAGAAGGGCGTGAGGGAGTCGTAACCTGTGAACTCGTGGTGCAGCGGGTGGCGGAGGAGCATTCATTCGGGCCTTTGGGCCGGAGGTTCAGGATAATTTCAGTGCGGTATCGTAACCCATGAGGGGCGGGGCGGACTTGACTGGCGGGGGAAAGGGCTAAGATGGAACGGGTATGCACGAATCCAATCCCTTCATCGTCGCTGACGCTCCGGCCGCTGACCGCGCCGCCTTCTTCCGTCGTACCTACGGCCTGGTGGCTGCTTCGTTCGGCGCCTTCGCGATCGCGCTCTTCGGTCTCTTCGTCTCCGGCGTAGCCGAGACGTTTATGCGCGCCATCTCCGGCGTGGGCTCCTGGGGCATGCTCGGAGTGATGGTCCTCTTCTGGCTCGGCACGACGGCCGCCCAGTCCCTGGCCTTCAGCCGCGCCTCCCGCCTCGCGCAATACGCCGGCCTCGGCCTCTACGTCCTCCTGCAGGCCATCATCTTCGTTCCCCTCATCTTCTACACCGCTTACGTGACCAAGGGTAACCCCGGTGAGATCCTCATCCCGGCCTGCATGGCTACCGGCGCGCTCGTCGTCGCCCTGACGGCCGTGGTCTTCATGACCAACCTGGACTTCTCGTTCCTTAAGGTCGCCATCGTCATCGGTAGCATCTGCGCCCTCGGCATCATCATCGTCTCGCTCTTCGCCGGCTGGTCGCTCGGCGCCTGGTTCTCCATCGCGATGATCGTCCTGATGGCCACCGTGATCCTCTACCAGACCAACGAGGTGAAGAACACCATGGAGACTGATCAGCACGTCGCCGCGGCCTTCGTCCTGTTCTCGTCCTTCGTGACGCTGCTCTTCTACGTCATCCGCCTCTTCGCGGGTCGTCGCGAGTAAGCTCCCTGCGAGGAAACTTCCGAGGGCTCCCCGGTGTTATATCGGGGAGCCCTTCTTATTTATGCGCCGTTTCTTGCTGATTGTCCTCACCGTCTTGGCCGCCGCTTCGCTGTCGGCCCAAGGCAAGATCCGCGAACTCCTCGCGGCCAAGGCCCCCGAGGGCTGCGTCGAGCAGTCCTGGGAGGTCGATGGCGTGAAGCGCACCGCCCTCGTGCGCGTGCCGAGCGGGGTGACGGGCCCGCTGGCCTTGGTCTTCTGCTGGCACGGCCATGGCGGCCGTTCCACGCACTCCGCCAGCCGCTGGGGTTACGCCGACATCGACAAGACCTCGATCCTGGTCTTCCCGCAGGGGCTCCCGACCGTCTCGCCGCTCGTCGACAAGGAAGGGCGCATGCCAGGTTGGCAGACGTCCGTCACGAGCGAGGGTGGCCGCGATATGCGCCTATTCGACGTGATGCTGGCCGACCTTAAAAAGAAGCATGCGGTGGATGAACGCCGCATCTACTCGATGGGCCATTCCAACGGCGCGGCTTTCAGCTACCTACTCTGGCAGGCCCGCCCGGACGTCCTCGCCGCCATCGGCTCGGTCGCCGGTAGCCTCCGCGGGGACGGTAAGCCCACGACGTCACTGCCGGTGATCCATGTCGCCGGGAAGACTGACCCCTTGGTCAAGTTCGCCTGGCAGCAGGCGACCTTCGCCGCCGTCCGTCGGTTCAATGGTTGCGCCGAAGAAGGCCAGCCTTGGGCCAAGGAAGGCGTTCTCGAGGCGACAATCTATGCGTCGTCCAAGGGTGCGCCGCTAGTGACCGCCATCCATGACGGGGGCCACGAATACGCCAAAGGCTCCACCGAGCAGATCGTCCGCTTCTTCAAGGAGAACCCGAAGCCCGCCAAGTGATCAGCGGGCGGGGTCGTCCGTCAGGATCGCGAGATCGTCGAGGTAGAACTCAGTCTTCTCGTTCGCGTTGCTGATGAAGCCGACCCAATCGAGCGTCTTCATGTCCGGGTGACGGCAGGGGAGGCCTTTGAATTCCTGGGTCGGTTCGCCTTCCGGCGTGACCTTCAGGTTCCAGCGCCCCGTGACGGCTTCGCCGATGACGGCTGAGAGTTCGAAGCGGATCCACTTCTGCGCGGGTAGGGCGACGTCGAGGCCCTTCACGCCGGTGAGGCGGCCGTTCTGGACGTGGATGACCGGGCCGGTGCGATACGGATTACCTTTGGTGCGCCACTCGTGGATGAAGATCGCCTTGGGCTCGAGGTAGAGGGCGAAGCTCACGGTCGACTTGCCGGTCTGATGATGCGGGTTGAAGGACAGCATCGGATAGTAAGCCCTAGGCAGGCCGGGCGCATCCTGGAAGAGCAGGGACTGCTTACCTTCGGCCACCTTGGCCTGGCTCATTCGCAGGGCGTCTCCGAGGCTCACGCGCGGCTTGCCCGGTGCGGAGTGAAGGACGGACATCGTCGGGCTGGCATGCGGGAAGGGGCGCTGCGGGTCGATGATGCGTCCTTCGAAGGTCTGGCGGACATTAAGGGCCGGCGCTTCCGGGCGGGGCGGGCGTACGGCCGGTGCGCCGCGTTCGAAGGTGTCGGCGAGTTTGCGCCAGGCGGGGTCGTCGCGTAGCACGCCCATCGCGGTGACGTCGATGGACTTGATGCCCATCGCCAAGGCCGGTGAGCCGGCACGGAGGCGGAAGTCCCGCTTGGCCGCGTCGATGAACAGAGGGTCGGCGACGACCGAACCGATGTCCTGGCCTTTCTTCTGCCAATCGGCTAGGGAAAGCTTCTGGGCCGTGAACGTGACCGGTCGGCCGGAG
>JBKCKE010000211.1:0-2921 GCA_046301395.1 Verrucomicrobiota bacterium
CTTCCTGCTCACCGCACCCGGCGTCGATCCGAAGTCCGTCGAGACCACCGGCGTCGGCGTCCACTACAAGACGACCGAAGGCCTCGGCTATTACCTTCGCATCCCCCTCGACCGTCTCCCGGAGAGCAAGTAGCGAGGCCGCCGCATGTCGGCCAAGCATAAGGCCACAGCATCGCCAACCCCGCCCGCGCGTTAATCCATTCAGCCCGCTACGCTCTCGACTTCAACGCGACGACCGCCGCCTTCAACTCCCTTGTCCGCACCTTCACGTCGCCCGACGGGTCCATCGGCGCACCGACGACGATCGTGACACCCCTGCGGTAGAACGGCCAGAGGCAGAACAAGATCATGTTCTGCACGGTGATGGAGAAAGGCGTCACCCAACGGCCCGGGTAGTTGCCATAATGGAAACACACGGGGACCAGCGGTACGCCGGCCTGCTGGGCGATGCGCACCGCGCCGGTCTTGAAGGGCAGTTCGGCATCACCCAAGGCTTCGACGAGCCCCGTCGGGCAGATCGCCACCGTCTGACCCTGCTTCAGCAACGCCACGGCATCGTCGATCGAGACCTGGACGAAGCCCCAGCGGAGCGCGTATTTCTTCAGAAAGGGAAAGCTGAACACCAAGGGATGGACCAACAGGCGCGCCGACGAACGGATCATCCCGAACAGGAACACGTCGCGGTAGCTGTTATGATTCCCGCACAGCAGCACCGGCCCCTCCGGCAAAGCACCGACCACCTTCACCTCGCCGACCAGCATCCGCACCAAAGAGACCGCCGGGCGAGGATCGACATGCAAAGGCTCGCCTGCGGACATGGACGAACCATAGTCGCACCAACCCCGGAAGCAACCTCTACCCATGCGCCTGCTTATCTTGCTCGGCATATTCGCGATGAACATCCTCTGCGCCGCCGAGGAAAAAATCGTCATCTGGAAGATGGATGACGTTCGTGCCGGCGAAAAGAAACGCCTGGCCCAAGGCTTCAAGCGCTTGGCCGAATGGGCCAAAGCCGAGAAGACCGTCGTGACGATGGGCGTCATCTGCGATTCCCTGGCCCAGCCCAACGCCGACGATGTCGCCTGGATCAAGGCCAACGCGGTCGAGAACGGCGGCGTGGTCGAGTTCTGGCACCACGGCTGGGATCACCGCAGCTGGACCGACGCCACCGGTAAGCAGCAGTGGGAGTTCCGCGGGCCCGACGTCACCACCCAGGCCAAGCACCTCAAGGACGCGCAGGCCATCTTCAAGCAGACCACCGGCCTGACCTTCCGCGTCTTCGGCGCGCCGTTCAATCAGGCGGACGACGCCACCGTCGCGGCCATGGATACGGTGCCCGAGATTTCGATCTGGATGTACCCGCCCAAGAATGAGACCAAGCGCAAGGTCCTCGGTCGTACGCTCAATATCGAAGTCGCCACCGGTAAGGTCAGCTACGCTAAGTTCGCCCAAGACTACGCCGCCAAGAAGCCCACGTCGATGATGCTCCTCCAAGGCCACTGCGGGATGTGGAATGACGAGTCCTTCAACGACTTCGTCAAGATCGCCGCCCTCCTTAAGCAAGACGGTTGGATCACTCTGACCGCCGCCCAATACGCCGAGAAGATCGGCAAGAAATAAGGGCGGAGAGGGAGGGATGGGGTGCGCTTCGCTACAGGCCTGGCGGCCCGATGCCGATGGCATCGCCTGCTCGGCCTAGCGGCCAACGCCGAAACCAAAGGTTCACATCCCTCTCAATCCTCGTGCCCTCAGGTCATCGTGTCCTCTTGTCCTCCTGCTAAACTGGCGGAGAGGGAGGGATTCGAACCCCCGGAGCCTTGCGGCTCGGCTGATTTCAAGTCAGCTGCAATCGACCACTCTGCCACCTCTCCGTAAGCAGGATTCAACGGCGGCTGGGGTCTTCCCTCAAGCGGATTCGGTGCTTTCCCCTTGGGCTTTCTCCTGATTTCCCTCGCGAAAGGGATTCGGCGTGGATGCGCGCATGAGCACCTGCGTCCGCGTCGAGGAGATCGACGGCCCCTACGGCCCCTTCGCCATCGGCGAACGCGCCATCCAACGCCTCTGGGCCTCGGGAGAAGTCCGCGGACCGATGGCCGCCGCTTCCGGCGCGACGATCGAGATCCTCCATCCGGGCGACTGGAACCGGGGCGCGGGGCCAGACTTCCTGGCGGCGGAGATCCTGGTCGACGGCCGACGGCTCCGCGGCGACATCGAGATCCACCTGCGCTGCGCCGACTGGAACGCCCATGGTCACGACCGCGATCCGCACTTCGGCGGCGTGATCCTTCACGCGGTGCTGCTGCCAGGCACGAAGGACGTGACGACGCACTCGGGTCACCGCCCGGAAACGGTGGTGCTCCTGCCCTACCTGCCTCGCGACCTCGAGGATCTCGCCGAAGAAGACGCTCTCCTCGAACTACGCGGACGCTCGCGCGAGGTCGCCCGCCGCGTGCTCGCCGCCGAACCGAACCTAGTGCTGGGCCTGCGTCGTCGAGCCCTCGAACGTTTCCGCAACAAGACCAAGCACGCCCGCGCCCGGGTGAAGGAGGTCGGCTGGGACGCCGCCTGTCATGAACTCTTCGTCGAAGCCCTCGGACTCGGCGGCAACCGCGCACCGATGTCCGAACTGGCCCGCAGCCATCCGCCGGAGGAGATGCTCGTCCTCGGACTCGATGCGCTCTACATGGAGAAATGCGGACGGTGGCGCCTGCGTGGCCTGCGCCCCGCCGGCCACCCACACCGCCGGCTCGCCCAATACCTCGAACTGCACCGTCGTCGCCCCGACTGGCGCGCCCGCCTGCGTGACTGGGCCCTCACCCTGCCCGCCTCGCCCCTCAAGTCCGCCCGCCGGCGGCTGATCGACGAGGTCTTCGCCTGCCTGCTCTCCGATGGGCGCGCGGACACCCTCTGCATCAACGCCC
>JBKCKE010000212.1:0-2072 GCA_046301395.1 Verrucomicrobiota bacterium
CTTGGAGCGGTCGACCTCGATCGCCGCGCGCTGCGCTTCCTCCTGGTCGGGTTCGGCCATGGTCTTAGGCGTGGGCGAGTTCGGCCTTCACCCAATCGTAGCCCTTGGCCTCGAGCTCGAGGGCGAGTTCCTTGGGCCCGCTGTGGACGATGCGGCCGTCCCACATGATGTGGACGCGGTCCGGGACGATGTAGTCCAGCAGACGCTGGTAGTGGGTGATCACGCAGAAGCCCGTGGCGGGCCCGCGCAGGGCGTTGACGCCCTCGGAGACGATGCGGAGCGCGTCGATGTCGAGGCCGGAGTCGGTCTCGTCGAGGACGGCGTACTTCGGCTTGAGCATCATCAGCTGGAGGATCTCGCAGCGCTTCTTCTCGCCGCCGGAGAAGCCTTCGTTGACGAAGCGGGAGGTGAACTTCCGGTCCATCTTGAGGGCGTCCATCTTGGCGTAGAGCTCGGCGTAGTAGGCCTTGGCGTCGAAGGGCGAGCCCTTGGCCTGGCGGGCGACGAGCGCGGCGCGGATGAAGTTGGCGATGGTCACGCCGGGGATCTCGCTTGGGTATTGGAACGCGAGGAAGAGACCGGCGCGAGCGATGACATCAGGCTCGAGGCCGATGATCTGTTCGCCGTCGAGGAAGGCTTCGCCCGACTGCACGGAGTAGTCGGGGTGGCCGGCGAGGACCTTGGAAAGCGTGCTCTTGCCGGTGCCGTTTGGCCCCATGATGGCGTGCACTTCGCCCTTCGGGACCGTGAGGGAGAAATCCTTCAGGATCGGGCGTTCGCCGATGGAGGCGTTGAGGTTCTTGATGACGAGCGAGTCGGGCATGGCGGGAGATTAGTTGGAAGGGGAGGAGTCCTTGGCCTGGGCACGGCCGTGGAAGCTGATTTCGATGACTTCGGAGTCGAAGCCGGGCGGGAGGATCGAGCGGAGGCTCTTGATGACGTCCGCCGGCAGTTCGATGTCGTGGACGCGGCCGGTCTCCTTGTCGCGGAAGTGGGCGTGCGGGGCCAGGTTGGGGCAGTAGCGGGTGGACTCGCGCTCGTGGTTGACCTGACGGACCAGGCCGCAGCCCACGAAGGTCTCGAGGCAGTTATAGACCGTGGCGAGGGAGACGCCGGGCATGACCTCGCGGGCGCGCTGGAAAACTTCGTCGACCGTGGGGTGGTCGCGTTCGGCCAGGAGGACGGTAAAGACCGCCTCGCGCTGGGGGGTGACCTTTTGGCCGCTCTTTCCGAGGGCTTCTTGGAGGTGTTCCCGATCGTGCTCAGTGAGATTTTGAATCATTCTAACTACCAACACAGTTAGAATGAGTCTAATCCGCAAGAAGAAAGGGGCTGGAATCGAGGATTGGAGGGCACGAGGGCATGAAGACACGAGGGGGATTACGCGTTAACCTATTATTAACAAAGAGTTAAGAATGTTAGCCCGCTTAAGATAACTGGAAATATCCGAAGCAATAACCTCCGGACCTCAAGTCCTACTGTCTTGAACCATTTTAATTTCGGTTCCTCAGGCCCTCGTGTCCTCCTGCCCTCGACTTCGGCCTCAGTTCAACCCCCGGGCTTCCTCGTCCCCGCCTTGTTCGTCGAGCTTACGCTGGGCGTCCAGGCGGGAGAGTTCGTCGGCGACGGCCTTGATGCGCTGATCTTGGGAAAGACATTCGAGTAAGGCCCGGCGCGTATCGGCCTCGGCGACGAGGTGGCCGGCGGCGGCGTCGGCCAGGGCGCCGGGCTGGTTGGCCAGGCTGCGCAGGCGCTGCATCAGCGGCGCGGCTTCTTCGCCGAGTTCGCCGACGATGTTCTCGGCGAAGGCGAGCACGCGCGCGATGTCCCGCGTGCACCCTGCGAGGTCCGTCGAGGCTTCGTCGACGACCGGGGCGATCTCGAGCTGCGGATACGGCGTCTTCCGCTTCACCTTGATGACGCGGGCGCGCCGCAGGCCTTCGAGCACGATATGCGAGGTGCCGTCCTCAAGTTCGACGTGGCCGACGATGCGGCCGACGCACGTGAAGGGGCAGGGCGGTTCGTCGTTGTCCGGCGAGAGGCTGTCTTCGTCCAACTGCGAGATCGCGAAC
>JBKCKE010000213.1:0-2172 GCA_046301395.1 Verrucomicrobiota bacterium
CCTTGGGCAGCGGCGTCAGGCGCTTCGCGAGGGTCGAGAAGTGGTTGGCGATATTGTAGCCCAAGGCACGCGAACCGGAATGGCTCAGCAGGGCGAGCCAGTTACCGGCGGGGATCCCTTCCGCCTCTTCATGGAGCCGCAGCTCGCCGAATTCAACGAAGTGATTACCGCCGCCGGAAGTGCCAAACTGCAAGGCCGCACGGGAGCGCAGGTCCTTTTTCTGCAGCCGGCGCTCGGCCGCCGCCAGCCGCGGGTCGTCGAGCAAGGGGTGATCAAGGGCCTTCGGCCTGAGAGCCCGGCCGAAATGCGTCCCCTTGAGGATCGATTCGCGGAGCCGGGCGCGCAGACGCTCGAGGTCGCCCGCCGGCTCCCGGAAGACGGTGAGATGCATGCGGCAGCCGATGTCCACGCCGACGGCGTAGGGGATGACCGCGTTCTCCACGGCGGCGACGCCGCCGATGGGCATGCCATAACCGACGTGGGCGTCGGGCATGAGCGCGCCGGCGACGACCGGCGCGAGGCGCATGACGTCTTCCATCTGCTTCCGGGCGGACTCATGGATGGCTTCGGGCCCGTAGACGCGGTAGCCGAGTGGCGCGGTGCGCGGCGTCAGCAGGCGCTGGCGCTGACGCGCGGACAGTACCTCGGCACGCAAGGGTTCCAGCTCAGCCCAAACGGGCGCCAAGGGCGCCTCCGGGGAGGCGACCGTGGCGGAGATGGCTTCCAAGAAGCCTGGCTCAGCCGCGCACTGTATCCGCAGGAGGCGGCCTGCCAGGCGTTTGGCGACGTGTTCGTCGAGGAATTCAAGACGAGCCAGGATGGTGGCGTAGTCGGGAGTCATGGTCGTAGTATCTTGGCTTTATTGTAGTTTTAAAGCCAGTTCCGTGCGCGATGACGCTCCAGCTCGAAGGCTTCCTCGATCCGATCGGCGGCGAGTCGGCCGAGTTCAGATTCGGAGAGGCCCCGGCGATCGCTGGTGAGTTCCGAGATGAACTGGTCGAAGGTCAGCCGACGGAGGTCGAGATGTTCGTCGTCTTCCTCCTTCTCGATTTTGAGCTTTTCGGCGCAGAGGCGAGGAATCTTGGCGAACGTCTTCCAAGTTTTTCGCGCCAAGACGACGTCTTCCCTGAGAAGGGAGGCGTAGGCGGCGACAGGCAGGATGACGGCGGCGAGCATGTTGCAGATGCAATCCTGGCCGGGACGGAGGCGATCGCCCAAGAGCAGCGAAGCGCCTTTCAGGAAGGCGACCCGCTCTTGGAGCGAGAGCTCCTCGACGTCCGAGGCGCGGAGATCACGCTCCACGCCGAAGCCGCGGGGGATGAGCCGGTAGAAATCGTTGTGGCTATCGTAGCGG
The DNA here is from genome assembly GCA_046301395.1 of Verrucomicrobiota bacterium. GTDB lineage: Bacteria > Verrucomicrobiota > Verrucomicrobiia > Opitutales > UBA953 > UBA953. The sequence goes on from JBKCKE010000213.1 coordinate 1,355, forward strand.
CCTTCGTACGCTGCGAGGAGCTCGGAGCGAGCGCGCGAACGGGGCAGCTGACCGATGACGATCAGGGCGCGCAGGAGGGCGCGGGCGCTGAGGCGCAGGCGAAGTTCGCCGCGGGTTTCGTTTTCTTGGATGATGTCGTTGAGGGAGATCATGGTGGTTTGTTTGTCTTAAGTGAGTTTGGGAAAAGGGTCATACCCGCCGGAGCGGGGCCAGAAATCAGAAGTGGGGTCTCTTTATAAATAGAAGAGGCCGGACCCCGTGACGCGCGTCGCGGTTTCCGGCCTCTGAATACGGACTAGATCTCGCCTTTGGCGAACTTCGCCATGAGCGCGGGAGTCGCACCGTCGAAACCGACGACGTCGAGCATGCCCGCGTCATCGGGATCGGCGATGGTGAAGCCGGTCGAGGTCATGCCGACGACGATCAGCTTAGCGCCGATGCCGGTGGCCTGCCTGTACTTCTCCAGCGCCTGAACGGGCTGGATGTTACCGGCCCAGGTCTCGTTGTCCGTCATCACGACGAACGTATCGACCTGGATCTTGTTCTGCAGGGCCCAGGTCATGGGAAGCGACGCGTCAGTCCTGCCGAACGTGAGATCGGAGACCTTCTTCGTCGCGACGTCGACCCTGTCCTTGGCGGTGATGCCAAGATTTCTGAACGAGTCAGCGAAGCCCATGATGGCCGTCCAGGGTTCCGTCCTCGCCGCGACGACCGCAAGGGCCGCCGTGGCCGCCGAGGGCGAAAGACCGGGCACACCGGCGATTTCACCCCACGACATCGAGCCGGAAACGTCCAGACCGAGGAGATGCCTCGTGCCC
>JBKCKE010000214.1:0-4285 GCA_046301395.1 Verrucomicrobiota bacterium
GCGATGTTGCCGGGCGACCAGATGAAGAGCGGGATCTCGTACTTGCGCACCTCGAGCTCGCGCTTGCCGGCGACGGAGGCGCAGTGGTCGGCGACGATGACGAAGACCGTATCCTTGAACCACGGCTTCGTCTGCGCGGCCTTCAGGAAGGCGCCGATGGCGTAGTCGGTATAGGCGACGCCACCTTCGCGACCGACCAGCCCGGCGTCGATCTTGCCGGCCGGCCAAGTGTACGGACGGTGGTTGGAAGTCGTCATCACGAAGTGATGGAAAGGCTTGCCCGCGGCGTGGGCGCGGTCGGCCTCTTCGAGCGACCACGCGAAAGCGTCCTCATCGCAGGCGCCCCAGGCGTTGGCGAAGGTCGGCTGCTTACCTCGGCCGAGCTGGCGCGGCAGGTCGACGATGTCGTAGCCGTTGGCCTCGAAGAAATAGTTCATGTTGTCGAAGAACCCGTCGCCGCCGTAGAGGAAGGCCGTCTCGTAGCCCTTGGCCTGCAGGACCGAGCCCAAGGTCGTGAGGTTCTCACAACCCGCGCGGCGCAGCACGGACTGGCCCGGGATCGGCGGGATGGACAGCGACAGCGCCTCCATGCCGCGGACCGTACGCGTGCCGCCGGCGTAGCAACGGGAGAACCAGAGGGACTCACGGGAGAGGCGGTCGAGGTTAGGCGTCAGGTTCTTGGGCTGATATTCTGGTGAACCGTAGCAACCGACGTATTCCGCGCTCAGGCTCTCGATCGTGATCTGGATGACGTTCCACTTGCGAGCGGGCGACGCCGGCTTGATGCGACGGGTGATTGGGTCTTTTTCGACCCCAGCAGCGGCTTCACCGCCTTGGGCGAGCAAGGTCGCGCGGAGCTTCGCGACGGCGTCGGGACGCGACGGATAGAAGCGATGCCATTCGAGCTGATTGGCCCAGAAGGCCGCCAGGAAGGCGTATTCACCGTTCTTGGCCAGTTCGGCGTCGTAGCTGTTCGTCCAGCCCGGCTGGACGTCACCCATGTGCCGGAGGCCGGCCGTCAGTCGCTCAGCGACCGAAGAACGCGCGGCGCTGGCATTCTTAAGGTCATGTCGGCCGACAAAATAGGCGACCAGCAGGAAAGCTAGCAGGGGCGACAGGAGTGCGACGAAGTCGCGCCAGCGGGGCGAGGCATCGGCCGCGGCGCCCTCTTCCCAGCGACGGACGAAGCCGAGCCGACGCCAGAGCAGGAACAGGCCCGTCGCGACGGCGAGCACCACCCCGATGATCAGCGGCAGGTTGTAGGACTCGCGGATGTTCTTCACGACCTCCGTCGTGTAGACGAGGTAGTCGACCGCGATGAAGTTGAAGCGGACGCCGAACTCCTCCCAGAAGAGGATCTCGGAGATCTTCCAGAACGTGAAGAGGAAGGCGCCGAAGAGCCAGGCCGCGCGTAAGGGCAGCCGTAGCCAGCGGGAGGCCGACCAGGAGGCGGGCCAGACCGCGCCGAGCAGACCGAGCGGCAGGGTAAGGAACCACGCCATCACGAGGTCGAAAAGCAGACCGACGAGCAGCGACGCAAAGGTCGCCAGACCCCAGGAAACCTCTCCGGCGGAGGCGACGAGGAGACCAACGCGCAGCAGCGAGCCCAGTAGGACATAACTGGTGGCGAGAAGCAGGGCACCCCCCTGACGCGAACCAAGGACCTTCAAAAACAGCGAATTCACGTTAGAAAAACACTGCAGAATGCGGAGAGAGGGCGAGCCTATTAAGCGCCTTCAGCGCTCTGGCACCTCGTCGACACCGGAACCTCCCCAAGGATGACAGCGACAGATGCGTCGGAAGCCCATCCATCCGCCTTTGAAGAAGCCGAAGCGCCCGAGCGCCGTGGCCGTGTAACAGGAACAGGTCGGATGATAGCGACAACCCGAGCCGGGGATCAGGTGGAGCGGCTTGGAAAGGAAACGCTGGTAGAACCGGACGAAGCTCAAGGCCAACCATGCCAGCCAGGAAGGACGCGGCTCGCTCATGCGGACGGACCGGCCTTAGCTGCCGTGATACGGACGGCCGCGGCGGCATAGACCTTACGCAGCTCAGCCAGCGAGCGCTTCAGCATGCCTGAGCGGATGACCAGCACGACCTCCCAGCCAGCCGGGAAGGCCGCGGCATCCGTCCGGAAGAGTTCCCGCGCCAGACGTTTGGCTCGGTTACGGTCCACGGCCAGCGGCAGGTTTTTCTTGGCGGCGATCACGGCGAATCTGGCCGGACCAGGGGCACCTGACGGCCGGAAGTTCAAAAGAAAAGGCCCGCAATCGAGTCGCGAGCCTTCTTGGCGGAGGCGGCTGAACTCGGCCGAGGCGCGAATTCGACGCTCCCGCGGGAGACGCATGGGGCTTAGGAAGCGCCGAGGCGCTTGCGGCCGATGGCGCGGCGCTTGGCCAGGACCTTACGGCCACCGGGGGTCTTGGAACGGGCGCGGAAACCGCACTTGCGGGCGCGGGAGATCTTAGACGGACGGTAGGTCGGATGCATGGCTTTAAAGGGGACAGCCAAGGGGACGCCCCCAAGGGTGTCAAGCCCCACGCTTCCCGGCTTGCAGGTGCCGGGCGGCGGGGGAGGATAGCATAATGACCCCGGAAAAAGGCAAACTGAGGCCCACCCCGCCCAAGGCCTACCTCAACCCCGAGTTCATGGGCAGCCCCCAGGCCCGGAGCATCCGTGTCCTGACCGAGATGACCGAGCCGCACGTGCGGTTCAAGAAACACAACGTGCGGAACACCGTCGTCATGTTCGGTTCGGCGCGCACCCTGCCCCCGGAAGTCGCCCGCAAGCGCCTCGAGGAAGCCAAGGCCATGGCCGCGAGCGGTCAGTGCGACGGCGCCGAATGCGCCCACCGCCTGCGCGTCGCCGAGATCGACCTGCGCAGCTCCGCCTATTACGAAGCCTGCCGAGAGCTGGCCTTCGAGATGACGAAGTGGTCGCTCCAGCTCCCGGAGTGGCAGCGCTTCCTGGTCTGCTCCGGCGCCGGTCCCGGCATCATGGAAGCCGCCAACCGCGGCGCGCATGAAGCCGGCGGCCGCTCCGTCGGCCTCGGCATCGCCCTGCCCTTCGAGCAGGAGCACAACCCATACGTCACGCCCGAGCTCGACCTCGAGTTCCACTACTTCTTCGTCCGCAAATACTGGTTCCTCTACCTCGCCAAGGCCCTCGTGGCCTTCCCGGGAGGTTTCGGCACCTTCGACGAGCTGTTCGAAATGCTCACGCTCATCCAGACGCGTAAGACCAAGAAACAGTTCCCGATCCTGCTCTTCGGCTCTCCCTTCTGGAAGAACGTGGTCAACATGGAGACCTTCCAGGAATGGGGCATGGTCTCGCCTGAGGACCGCAACTTCTACGTGCACGTCGACTCCGTCAAGGAAGCCCGAGACATGCTCATCGAGATCATCACCGACCGCTACCTGAAGGGCGACAACGAAGGGCATGACTGAGGCCGTCGCCATCGCCCTGACCACCCTGCCCTTGCGCGAGGAGGCCGATCGTCTCGCCGCCGACGCGGTCGCCGCCGGGCTCGCCGCTTGCGCCCAGGTCGACGGCCCGATCCGCTCCCACTACGTCTGGGAAGGCAAGGTCGAGAGCGAGGATGAGTTCCGCGTGACGTTCAAGTTCGCCGCGAGCAAAGGCGCCGACCTCGAAGCGTGGGTCCACGCCCGCCACCCTTACGCCGTCCCGCAGTGGCTGACCTTCGCCGCCGACCACGCTTCGCCCGCCTATCGCGCGTGGGTGCTCGGCGTCCGCTGATCTCATGGACCTCACCGCCGCCAAAGGACTGCTCTACTGCCTGCTCGGGCTCTTCGTGCTCGTCGCCTGGGCGCGCGAACGCCGGAAGCGCCGCCTGACCGGCGAGCCGGAGAAGTTCTGGCCCGGCACGACCTACGCGCCCGCCGCGGCGTATTATATCGCCGCCGCCGGCGCGATCCTGATCACCATCGCCGAAGCCGCCGTCGAGAAGCGCGCCGGCCTCACCGACCAGCAGAGCATCCTTCCCGCGGTCTTCCTCTTCCAGCTGCTCGGCGCCTCGGTGATCGAAGAAGCCTTGTTCCGCGGCTTCGTGGCTCCCGGCGAACTGATGGGCCGCAAGCTCCTCACATTGATGATCATCGGGTCGCTGGTCTTCGCGCTCATCCATAACTTCGACCTCAGCACCGCCGAAGGCAAAGTGAACGCCGTCTTCGCGTTCATCACCTCGCTCTGGCTCTACGTCGTGCGCTTCAATCCGCTCAACCCGGACCGCTCACTGCTGCCCTGTTTTATGGCCCATACCGTGCGT
>JBKCKE010000215.1:0-5854 GCA_046301395.1 Verrucomicrobiota bacterium
ATCTCCCCAACTCCTCTCATTGCCTCGGGCCCTCCCGTCCTCTATTCCTCGATTCATGCGCCTCTTCGCCCTCCTCCTGCTGCTCCCGCTGACCCTCGCCGCGCAGAGCGGCAACTCGTCCCCCAAGCAGCACGTCCGCCTGCAGGTCGACGCCGACCATCTCCTCCTCCCGGTCTCGATCTCGATCAAGGGCAAGGACCGCGCGGCGGTCGACGCGCGGGTCGAGGCGATCCGTAAGGAACTCGAGAAACGCTTCGCGGATCAGCCCGGCTGGGAGCTCCGCGAAATCTCCGCCGACTTCGCCCGCGCCGAGAGCAAGTCCTACGTCTCCCGTCCCGCCGGCGGCAGCAAGCTCTTCGGTGACGATGAGGCCGACCAGGGCGACGTGACCTACGTCGCCAATGCCCGCTGGGAACTCCACACCGAAGCCGACAAAGGACTCAAGGGAGTCGAGACCCTGCGCACCAAGGCCGAAGGACTCGTGAAGGCGAAGAGCGACGACGAGAAGCAGGTCGTCGGTAATCCGGAGTACGTGCTCACCAACCCGCAGGACTACCGCAACGAACTGCTCGACCAGATCAAAGCGGACTTCGAGGAAGCCAAGAAGCACCTGCCCGAAGGCCAGTGGACGCTCGAACTCAGCGGCCTCGCCGGCCCGGTCAATGTCGTCGCCCTCGGTGGTAAGCGCTTCGAGGTCAGCCTCACCTACCGGATGGCTTTCCTCACGCCGAAGCCGGAAAAGGCTACGAAATAAGGCGGTTTACGGCCGGCCCAGCCGGCTTGTCCTTGCCCTTCCCCGGCGGACGACTAGTCGTCATTCATGGCCATCCGCCGCCTCACGCTCGTCGTCAACCGCACCAAGCCCGGGGTGGATGATATCGTGCGTTCAGTCCAGGAAGCCGCCCAGAAAGCCGGCGTGACCCTCACGGTCGCCGACGGCTGGCCGATCAGCCGAGCCACCCTCCAAGGAGCCGACGCGTGCGGCGTGGTCGGCGGTGACGGCACCTTCCTCGGCGTCGCCGAAGCCGCCGCCCTCGAAGGCGTGCCCCTCTTCGGCATCAACCGCGGCAAGCTCGGCTTCCTCGCCGCCTACCCGAGCGACGACGTCGGCGCCTCGCTGCATTCCATCCTCAGCGGCGACTTCCGCGTCGAGAAGCGCGCCCTCCTCGAGATCCGCTTCGCCGACGGCAGCTTCGCCCTGGCCCTGAACGACCTCGTCATCAAGACCCGCGACGTCTTCCGCATGGGCCGCTTCTCCGTGCTCGCCGACGGCGCCCGCGTGAACGAATACCGCGCCGACGGCCTCATCATCGCCTCCCCGACCGGCACCTCGGCCTACAACCTCGCCGCCGGCGGCCCGCTCGTCGATCCTGCGGCCTCCGTGCTCGTGCTCACGCCGATCTGCGCGCACACGCACTCGAACCGCTCGGTGATCTTCGACGGCGAGACCGAGCTCGAGATCCGCAGCGAAGACAGCGCCCTGCTCGGCCTCTCGGTCGACGGTCGCGAGACCCTCGAAGCCCAGCGCCGCCTCCCCCTCGTCATCCGCACCGCCAAGGTCCAGCTCGCCCTCCTGCGTCCGAAATCGCTCACCCATTTCGACGTCCTGCGGAGCAAGCTGAAGTGGTCGTAAACGCGGGGACAAGTGGGCATGGGGGCACGTTGACACGGGGAAAGCAACCCACCTGCAGCCTTTGGTAAGGTTGAGCGCCCTCGCTCAACCGAGGCTGACCAAGGGTGGTCAGCCCTACCCGAGACAGCCTAACCCCTCCCCCTTTACTCGTTACCCGTGCCCACGTGCCCCCGCTCGGGGGCGAGGCCAGGCGGTCGCCCAAGCGACCCTTGACCTCGCCCTCGCAGGCCCCTTTATCGCCACTTCGATGCTCACGATTGCCAATGTTTCCAAGTCCTACGGACCCCGCACCTTGTTCGCGGAGGTCTCGCTGAACATCGCCCGGACGGACCGCCTCGGCCTCGTCGGCGCCAACGGCGCCGGCAAATCCACCCGCGTCAACATCAAACGCGATAAGGACAAGCCGGACGAAGGCCTCATCGAGTGGGAACGCGGCGCGAACTTCGGCTTCCTCCCGCAGGAAAGCGCCCCGGTCGGCGACGAGACGATTCTCCAGATCGCCACTAGCGGCGGCAAGCTCGAGCCTGAGAACGACGACGACTGGGATATCGACTACACGCTCGAACCGCGCGCGAAGAAGATTCTCGCCGGACTCGGCTTCCGCGAATCCGACCACGACAAGCTCGCCAAGACGTTCTCCGGCGGCTGGGTCATGCGCGCGCACCTCGCCCGCCTGCTCGTCAGCGAGCCCACCCTCCTCCTCCTCGACGAACCGACCAATCACCTCGACCTCGAAGCCCTGCTCTGGTTCCAGGACTATCTGACCCGCTACCCGGGCGGCCTGGTCGTCATCTCGCACGACCGTGCCTTCCTCAACGCGCTCTGCACGGGCATGATCGAGCTCCGCGGCCAGCGCCTCCACTGCTACAACGGCAACTACGACGACTTCATCGCCGAGCGCGTGGCCCGTAAGGAACGCCAGCAGGCGATGTTCAAGAACCAGCAGCGCGAGATCGCGCACCTGCAGACGTTCGTCGACCGCTTCGGCGCCAAGGCCTCGATGGCCTCCCGCGCGAAGTCCAAGGAGAAGCAGATCGCCCGCCTCGAAGAGGTCGCGATCGACGAGCCCGAGGACGACCTGAAGAAGATCCAGTTCCGCTTCCCCCAGCCGCCGCGCTCCGGCCTCAAGGTGATGAAGCTCGAGCACGTCCAGCAGGCCTACGGCGAACACGTCGTCTACCAGGACCTCAACTTCGAGTGCGAACGTGGCCAGCGCACGGTGCTCGTCGGCCCCAACGGCGCCGGCAAGTCGACCCTCCTCAAGATCCTCGCCGGCGTCATCCCGATCAACGGCGGCCTCCGCGAGGAAGGCGGCAACGTGATCACCGGCTACTTCGCCCAGAACCGCGTCGACAACCTCAACCCGAAACTGACCGTCCTCGAGAACGTGATGGAGCTCCGCACCACGGAGAACGGCCTCACCGAACAGCAGGCCCGCGGCATGCTCGGCACGTTCCTCTTCCGCAAGGACGACGTCCATAAGAAGGTCTCGGTGCTTTCCGGCGGCGAGAAGTCCCGTCTCGCACTGGTGAAGCTGCTGATCAACCCGCCTAACTTCCTGCTCATGGACGAGCCGACGACGCACCTCGACATCATGTCGATCGATGCGCTCATCGCCGCCCTGAAGACCTACGAAGGCACGCTCTACTTCGTCAGCCACGACGTGCACTTCATCCGCGAGATCGCCAAGACGGTCCTCCACGTGCACTCCGGCCGCCTGACGCAATACGCCGGCGACTACGCCTACTACCTCGAGAAATCCAAGGCCGGCAACGAACGCGCCGCCCTGACCGCCGGCTTCACCGACGGACGCCCGAAGCAGGCCGAAGCCGCCAAGGCCGAAAAGCCCAAAGCGCCGGTCAAGCCTTCCGCCGCGGACATCCGCAAACTGAAATCCGACGTCACGAAGTGCGAACAGCAGGTCGCCGACCTCGAAGCCAAGCAGACCAAGCTCACCGCCGAACTCGCCGACCCGGCCACCTATACCGGAGGCGCGAACGTCCAGCAATTGAACGCCCAGCTCCGCGATACGATCACCGCCCTCCAAGCCGCCACCGCCGCCTGGGAACTGGCCGCGCAGAAGTTGAGCGAGGCAGAGGGAACGTAAACGTTCCCTCTGCAGGGTAGAGTGGGCACGAGTATCGAGTATCGGGGAGGATTCAGGAAGCGGCCAAAGCCCCGCGCCCCTCATTCCGGAGTCCTTTGCGTCCCCCTATACTCGATACTCGTGCCCACGTGCCCCCTCGGGGCGCCAGCCCCGCCCGCCATTCCTTTCTGGCTCTCGGGGAACCCTTCCCTTACACCCCTGTCCTCCCCTGACACCCCCATGCGTTCCCTCACCCGCCTCCTAAGCGTGCTCGGCCTCCTGGCCGCCGCCGTCCCCGCCTTCGCCCATACGGCCGGCGAAGAGCTGTCCTCCGCGGCTTCCGCTTTCCTCGGCTCGCTCAACGCCGAGCAGAAGGCCAAGGCGACCTTCGGCTTCGACGACGCCGAGCGCACCAACTGGATCTTCGTGCCGGCCGCCCGCAAGGGCCTTCCGCTGAAGGAAATGAATCCCGGCCAGCGCCACTTCGCCCAGGCCATCCTCTCCGTCGCCCTCAGCGGCCGCGGCCACATGAAGGCCGAGCAGATCATGGCCCTCGAACAGCTCCTCCTCGAGATCGAGAAAGGCTCGGGCCCGAAGCGCGACGCCGAGAACTACTTCGTGTCCATATTCGGTCAGCCGGACCTCAAGGGCACCTGGGGCTTCCGCTGGGAAGGCCACCACCTCTCCCTCAACTTCACCCTGGTCGACGGCGAGCTCGTCAGCTCGACGCCTTCCTTCTTCGCCAGCAACCCGGGCAAGATCAAGGACGACCAGCCCGGCCCCGTGGGCTTCGAACTCCTGAAGTACGAAGACGACCTCGGCCGCCAGCTCGCCAAGTCCCTCACTGCCGAACAGCGCAAGCAGGGCTTCCTCAATCAGGACCCGTTCAAGGACATCGTGACCGGCAACAAGCAGAAGGCCGATGGCCTCATCAAGCACACGGGCATCGCCGCCACGGCGCTCAACGCCGAACAGAAGCAGATGCTCGTGAAAATCATCTTCGAATACGTCACCCGCACGCGCCCTGACTTCGCCGCCCGCGAACTCAAGGCGATCGACGCCGTGAAGGACCAGATCGTGTTCGCCTGGAACGGCGGCCTCGAAGTCGGCGAGCCCCACTACTACAGCATCCAGGGCCCGACCTTCCTCTTCGAGATGGCGAACTTCCAGGGTGGCGCCAACCACGTGCACGCCTCGTGGCGCGACCTGAAGAAGGACTTCGCCTACGACCCGCTACGCGCGCACGCCAAGGAGCACGCGGCCGGGAAGTAAGGCCGATGAAAAGAAAACCCCGGGTGACCGGGGTTTTTTGTTTCCAGAGACAAGCGGCTAGCGGTTGGCGGTTAGCGGTAAGGAAAGCCACGCCCAAAAGGGAGGCCGGATGATTGGCTGCGGTGCACACTTCCAGGTGCCGGATCTCGGCCATCGGGGACCAGTACCTGGACCTGAAGGCCTCAACCAGAACCCCGAGGGCTGAGACCTGTGACCCGGAATGCTTCCAACCGCTAACCGCCAACCGCTCACCGCCAAAACCTCACTTAACCATCTTCCCCCACCCCTCCATCGTCTCCTTAAGCAATTCCCTGGGCTCCATCTTGATGCCATACCCCTGGAAGCCGAAGGGGCCGCGGTAACCGGCGGCGCGGGCCTTGGCGACGAATGATCCGACGTCATAGGTGCCCCGACCGAGCGGCTGGATGAGCTTGTCCCAGCCGAGATTCTGGGTGTCGCCGGTATCGGCGCCATTGATGGTGATGAAGTTCAGTCGCGGCAGGGCTTCCTTGATGAGCGGCAGCGGATCGCGCTCCGAGCCTTCGACTTTGAGCCAGTGGCAGAGATTGAAGGTCACGCCCAAGTTCGGGTCGTCGACCTTGCTGGCGACGCGCACGCAGGTTTCGAACTGCGCGGCCCAGAAGCCGGCATGCGGATAGAGCGAGATCTTCACGCCCTTGGTCCGCGCATAGGCGACCAGCTGGCGCAGCTGCGGCACGACCACGGTGTCGCCGTATTCCGGCGGCATCCTGAGACCCAAGGGAAGCTCCACCTTATTGATCCCCAGCCACAACGTGCCGCCGGTGCCGGCGAGTCCGTCGACCGCCTGGGTGAGCTCGGCCGGCAACTGATGCTGGCCGGAC
>JBKCKE010000216.1:0-6238 GCA_046301395.1 Verrucomicrobiota bacterium
GGACGCGGCGAGTCCTCGCCGCCGCCGTGGCCGCGGGCGCCCGCAAGGTCGTCCTGGCTTCCTCCGCCGCCATCGACGGCGACAACCCGACGGTGCCCACGCTGGAGAGCATGTCGCCGGAACCGAAGTCGCCCTACGCAGAAACCAAGCTCGCCGGCGAACACCTCCTCGAATCCTACCGCCAGGCCCACGGCCTCGGCACGACTTCCTTACGCTTCTTCAACGTCTTCGGCCCCCGGCAGGACCCGCGCTCGGCCTACGCCGCGGCCGTGCCGATCTTCATCGCCAAGGCCCTCCGCGACGAGCCCATCGGCATCCACGGCGACGGCGGCCAGACCCGTGATTTCGTGCACGTGACGGACATCGTCGGAGCGCTGGCCTACGCCGGAGCTTCGGCCGACATGGCCGGCACCTACAATGTCGGCTACGGCCGTAGCCAATCCATCCTCGAACTGGCGCAGGAAATCCTGCGTCTTACCGGCTCGAAGTCGGCGATCGAACATCTTCCTCCGCGGGCCGGCGATGTCCGACACTCTCTGGCTTCGACGGAGCGCCTGCTGTCGGCCGGCTGGAAACCCAAGTCTTCGGTCCAGTCCGGCCTGGCCGAGACGGTGGAATACTTCCGACAGCTCAAGGCGTGACGACCAACGTCGCGCGCAGGAGCTCATCCTGGCCGTCGTTGAGATTCAGCCAGAAGTCGTAGGTACCCGGCGCCGGCAAGCGCAGACGGAAAGCTAGCGTCGGATTATCCGCGTATTCGCCGCCCTCGAGGGTCGGATGCATGTGCGCATAGCCCGCCTCTGGGCGATCGACCGAAAAGACGACCGCATGTCCCAGCGAACCCATGATGGGTTTGAGGCGGAGGGTCTTGCCAGCCGGGCCAGCCAGCTGGAGCCGGATCATCGCCGAGGAGCCGGTCTGGGTGGTCGAAGCCGTGAGCTCGACGATGCGGTTGCGGGTCGCGACCGCCTGAGCGGAAGGCGCCGTCGTCGACGTCACGTCGGCTTCGGCGAGCATGGTGCGCGCGGTGCGAACATCCGTGAAGTCGACGTAAGCCCGGAGAGGCACGCCCTTCAGGTGGACAGGCAGTTCAAAACGCCAGGAACCGTCGGCGGCGGGCTGAGGATGCACGTGGGCATAAGCCCTTTCACCGCCGCGCTGGCGGAGATGCAGATGGACGCGCTGTGTATGGGAAACGGCGACCTCGTGGGCGTAATACGGGTGGCCGTCATCCTTCAGCAGACGGAGCTCACCGGCCGTCCCGGCGGCGTCCAGGGTCACCTTGAGTTCGACCGGAAAACGGAGCGCCTTAGGTGAGTAGAAATTGGCCTCTTCGTTAAGGCCGCAGAACTCCAGTCCGTCGACGACGACCGGCTGGTGATCGGCGTGCAAGAACGTGCACTGGGTGTCGGGTAAAGCCCGCAGGCCGAAGAAACCTACGACGGCGACGAGTGTGATGATCCCGACCTGACGGAGGGGCGACATCAGCGGCGGGCGCCGGCGCCTCCTTCGAGGGCGAGCAATCGGCGGGCGACTTCTTCGGCGTCGAACGATGCGCCTTCGTTCCGGTAGGCGATCCGACCCTCGGGCGTGATGACGATCAGCGCGGCGTTGTGGACGATCGTGCCGTCGTCACGCAGGGTCTGGATGCCGTAGTGGCGCATCAGGTCCTTGATCTGTCCGACGTCGCCGGTGAGGAACCGATGGCGGGCATGGTCGATGCCGTAGCCGTCGGCGTAGGCGCGAAGCTGGCCGGGGGTGTCGGTTTCCGGATCGAAGGTGATCGTGACCAGCCGGATGCCGGCCGCCGCGGGATCTTTGGCGAGCTGATCGCCCAGAGACTTCATGCAGGCCGTCGAGGCCGGGCACATGCGGGCGACCCGGCAGCTGGTGAAGATGAAGTTCAGCGCGACGGCGTGGCCGAGGAGGTCCTTCTTCATCACCAAGCGGCCGTCCTGATCCCAGAGCGCCATGTTCGGCATCAGCTCGTTGGGCATCCGCGTGACCAAGCGGCCTTTGTCGACGGTCTCACGGCGCAGCACGTCGGTGACTTCGGCGACCCGACGGAGTTCCTCGGGGTTGGCCGAGACGATGCCACGGGCCACGGTCTCGCCGCCTTCTGTCACGGCCTCATACCTGACCAAGCGACCCGCCCAGCCCACCTTGCGGTCGCCCTCGGAGAAGCGACGAAGGAAGTTCGTCGAACCATCCGCATGCACGATCTTCGCCCATCCGTCCGGGGTGACGGAAACGACCTTCCCGGTCTCGGTGGCGGCGGAAAGACCGGCCACGGCCAGGAGAAAGATGCAGAGGTGATTCATGTTCAGAGATGTTCTCCGGAAGGACCAAGGAGCAACTCAATCATGCCATGTCGAACGCCGTAGTGCGAAAGATGGAAAGCTTCCGCCCCCGTCAGGTCCGCCAGCACGCAAAGGGTGATCAAGGCCGCGGGCATGATGTCGGCCCGGTCCGCCGGGATGCCGGGGATAGCCCGGCGCCCGGCCAAGTCGGTGGCGCACATGCGGTCGCGCAGCTCACGGATACGCAGGAGGGGCAGCCGTCCGCCGACCGGAGCTTCGCCCAAGGCTTCGAGATGCAAGGCCACCGCGGCGAAGACGCCGCCGGCGCCGACGACCAGGAACTTCTCGGCCGCGCCCGCCGGGACGACCGTCTGGAGAGAAGCAAGGAGATGGGTCCGGATGGAAAGCTGGTCGAGTTCGTCGACCGGACCGTTGCCACCACGCAGGAAACCATGGGTCAGCCGGACCGAACCCAACGGGAAGCTGCGCGCGAGCACGCAACGCTGGCCGCGCAGGACGGAGACCTCGAGGCTGCCGCCGCCGAGGTCGAAAGAAAGGATGTCGGCGTAGGCCTGGTAGGCCGGATCGGAGCGGACGCCGGCTGCGGCGAGGCGGGCCTCCACTTCGCCGGAGACGATGGTCAGCGGCACGCCGGTCGCGGCTTCGACCTGGCGGGCGAACTCCTGTCGGCTGACGGATTCGCGCACGGCGCTGGTGGCGAGCACGCAGCAACGGGTCGCCCCGAGCGAACGCGCGAAGGCCAGCAGGCGACCGATGGCCGCGACGGCTTCGGCGCGCGCTTCCGGCGAGAAGGGTTCGGCCGGTCCGCCCTCCGGCTGGAGGCGGACGGGTTCGGATCTGCGGCCGAGTTCTCGGCGATCGGCCGCGGCGACGACCGCGACCTTGATGGAATTGGAGCCTACGTCGACGACGGCGATGACGGACATGTTCAGAAGAGGAATTGGCCCTTGAGTCCGCCGATCAGATGGAAGCCATCCTGCGTTTCGAACTCTTTGGTGCGGGCGGCACAGAAATAGGTCAACGAACAGGACGAGACCTGCGCGGTGAAACCGAGGGCGGCCTGCAGGACGATCGGCGAACGCACCACCCCGCGCGAGTCGCGGAAGTTAGTGCCGTCGGTGGCGTAATTCCGGACGACGACCTCGACCTGCGTGTCGGCGAAACCCCAGAAGGCGAAGCCATCCTTGCCCGGGCCACGCAGGTCAGAGGACGGGTCGTAACCGTTCGAATGGCGGATATAGCTGTGCCCCCAGGAACGTCCCAGATCCGAACCCCAGCGGAATTGAGCGCCGAAGATGGCCTCAGTCCGCATGGTACCGAGTTGCAGTACCGCCCGCGCGATCAGATCGCGGGTATCCTTGTCCGGACCATCGAGGTCGAAGCGATGGCGGAACTCGCCGTCGAGATTGAAGAGCAGTTCGTTGGGCAACTGCGTACCCCAACCGACCGCCTGAGGGGTGTTGATGAGGTCGTGGAACTTGTTCTGGACCGTCTCGCCGCCGGCCGCGGGACCGATGATGCCCAACTTGGCCTCGACGGAGAACATGCTGTCGCGCCGGCCCTTACGCTCCAGGACGCGGCCGTAACCGTAACCGAAGTAGAGAGCGCCGGAATAAGGCAGATCCGTGTAAGGGGGAGACACCGAAGGAGGGTTCAGCGTATCGGCCGGCGTATTGATCTCCTGCGTCATCGAGAAGAAGACGCCATCGCCGCGGTTCACCGAAACCTTCAACCCTTGAGTGTAATATCGATCCTTATTCGTGGGCGTGAACTTGTCGTTCTCCTCCGTGACGGCTACCACCCAAGGGGTGTCAGCGGACTCGGCGGCCGAAGCGAGGCCGATGAGGCAAAGGAGGGCGAATGGACGGGCGAAGGACATCGACGAAACGACAGCAAAGCGACGTCCGCAGGCAGGGACAACGCCTTTCTGACTTGTGAAGCCAAGGCTGCCCAAGTATTTGACCATCAGGATGTCCCAACCGCCCTCAGGCTCGCCTTTTGCCCGGACGGAAGTCCGCGCCGACGGCCTCGCCGTGGTGACGGTCGGCGGCTGCTGGAACCTCGACGACCCTCTCCCGTCCGTCGTCGTCCGCGGTGACCGCGTCCGGGTCGTGGCCGAGGACCTCGGTGAGTTCGACTCCTCCCTGCCCGCCTGGCTGCATGCGCACGGCAAGAACATCCGCGAGTTCGACCTGACCGCCCTTCCTCCCCGCCTCCAGTCCTTGGTCCGGATGGCCGAAAAGGCCGCCTTCCAAGAGACGGGGGACGAGAAGCTGGGTCTCCTGGAGCAATTCGGCACGTGGGGCATCGAAAGCGGTTCTTCCTGGGCCCGGGCTTTCGAGCACATCGGGCACACCTCCCTCGGTTTCGCCCGCATGCTCATCGGCCGGGCCAAGGTGAATTGGGGCGACTTCACGTTGCAGCTCCAGACCGCGGGCGTCGACGCCCTGCCCATCGTCGCCCTGCTCGGCTTCCTGACCGGCCTCATCATGGCCTACGTCGGCCTCATCCAGCTCCGTCAGGTCGGCGCGACCGTCTACGTCGCGAACCTCGTCTCCCTCGCCATGACCCGCGAGATGGGCGCCCTGATGACGGGCGTCATCGCCTGCGGACGCACCTCGACCGCCTTCGCCTCGCAGCTCGGCAGCATGAACGTCAGCCAAGAGACCGACGCCCTACGCGCGCTCGGCATCCAACCCGTCGAATACCTCGCGCTGCCTCGCATCCTCGCGGTGACGCTGATGGTCCCCCTCCTCGCGGTCTTCGCCACCTTCGTCGGCGTGTTCGGCGGGATGATCGTCGCCTGCGCGGGCGACCTGAGCGTCGAGCAATACCTCACGCAGGCGATCCGGGCCATCTCGTTCAAGAGCTTCCTGGTCGGCTTCATCAAATCCGTCGCCTTCGGCTTCATCGCCGCCTGGGCCGGCTGCTATCGCGGCTCCGTCGCGAAACGTTCCGCCCTCGGCGTCGGCGAGGCCGCGACTTCGGCCGCCGTGCTCGGCATCACGCTGATCGTCGTCTCCGACGCGATTTTCGCCGTCATCTTCAACCTCTTCAACCTGTGAGCGACCCGACGGACATCGTCAGCTGCGCGGACCTCGCCATCGGCCACGGCCGCAAGGTCATCATGGACCGGCTGTCGTTCGCCCTGCCCGCCGGCAAGATCCTCGCCATCGTCGGCCCGAGCGGCTGCGGCAAGAGCACGCTCATGCGCGCCCTCGGCGGACTGGACGCCCCGCTCGGGGGCAGCGCCCGGCTCATGGGCGTGGACCTCGCCACGGCGGACGAATCCGCCCGACAGGACATCCTGCGCCGCAGCGGCTTCCTGTTCCAAGGCGCGGCCTTGTTCTCCTCGCTGACACTGCGCGAGAACATCGAGATGCCCATGCGTGAATTCCTGCGCTGCCCGGCCAAGGAGATGCGCCAGCTCGCCGAATACAAACTGGCCTTGGTCGGCCTGGCCGACGCCATGGACAAGCTGCCCTCCGAGATCAGCGGCGGCATGGCCAAGCGCGCCGGCATCGCCCGGGCGATGGCGCTCGACCCCCGGGTCATCTTCCTCGACGAGCCCAGCGCCGGCCTCGACCCGATGAGCTCCGGACGACTGGACGAACTCATCCTACGCCTCCGCGAGGCCTTCGGCACCACGGTCGTCCTGGTGAGCCACGAGATCCCGAGCATCCTCCGGACGGCGGACTTCTGCATTTACCTCGACCCGGAGACGGGCACCATGGGCGCATACGGCCCGCCGAAAAGCTTCCTTCAGGCTGGCCAACACCCGAAGGTGCACGCCTTCTTCACCCAAGCACGTATCGACTGACCATGCGCCGTTCCGCCAACATGACACTGATCGGGGCCTTCGTGGCCGGCGGGATCCTGCTCATCATCGCCGCCGTCGTCCTCCTCGGAGCGGGCTC
>JBKCKE010000217.1:0-3516 GCA_046301395.1 Verrucomicrobiota bacterium
CGACGATCGGCACGACGGTCATCAAGATCATCCCGACATAAGCCATGTAGTTTAAGGCCTCGAGTCCGCCAGCGAAGAGCAGGAACGATAGCGCCATCATGTTGATCGCCACCATCAGTAAGAGCAGTCCGCAGGGGACGACTGTCCAGGTCGTCCGTCGGGCCAGCCATGCCCCGCTGAGCCGGGTCAGGATGACGGAGGGGATCCATGCTAACGCCAGGTGAAAGGCATAATTACGGATGTCCTGAAACGCCACGAAGCTCCCTGTCATCCAGGCTTCGGTGAACATCGTGACGATGGCCCAACCTGATCCGTAGGCCGCTCCGAGGAGATAGAGATTCGGTTTTCGCGTCACCTGAAGGGCGGAATTCATTTACTTTCCCGATCGGGGTCAGCCCTGGGCGTCGGTCTGGGGGTTCATCCGTCGGCGCAGGTCCCAGCAGTTGCCCACGGCGAGGAAGATCGGGACGATGGTCGCGAAGCCGTAGAACGGATACCACCAGAACATGATGAGCGAATCGTGGAAGCGAAGTCCTTGGAGCGATTCGAGCACGCCCCGCTGACCCAAAATCAGGTCCCTGCAGAATTCATAGCCGGCGAAGACGACCAGCATGCAGGCGGCGAAGATCAGCGTGCCCAGCAGCAAGGCCGCTGGACCATAAGTCCATACTTTCCACGCTTTCGTCTTGCCGAGGCGTCCGGCGAGCAGGTGCGTCACCAGGATGCCGGTCGGGATGCTGCCCAGCAGATACCAGCCGGTCATCTGCAGGAACTGATCCCCCGAGAAACCGATGCCTTTCAAGATCGCGAGGGCGACCATGCCCCACAGGAGTCCATAGACGGCGCCAAGTCGGTTCAGGTTGGGCGTGCGGGTGCTTTCCATGACGGCAATTATTACTTACACCAGTAATTCAGCCAACTTTCTATATGCAGAATATATGCAAGTGGGCCGGGTTATCTTGCCCATTAGGACCGCGGGGAAGTCGTGATTCACGCTGTTTTAAGCAATCTATTCGTGGCTTAGGACAGCACGTGGTGCTGTCCCTACCTATTAAACCCCATACTCAATACTCGTTACTCTATACTCTCACACGCCTACTTCTTCTTCGCCTTCTTGACGGCTTGGCCGCCGGGTAGGCGTTTCTGTCCTTGGTTGGGCAGCGGACCGGCGAGGGGCGGGGTCTCGAAATACTTGCCGTCTTCGAGCATGCGCGGATCGACCGTTTCGCGGAGGATCGTGAAGAGGCGGTCGGTCATTTCCTTGCGTACGGCGGCATAGGCGGGTGACTCGGCGACGTTGTTCATCTCGTGCGGATCCGCTTTCAGGTCGTAGAGCTCGAACATCGGGCGCCGGCCGTAGAACTTATCGAAGAGCGCGGACCACTCGGGGGATTTTCGGGCGCCGACGAACCAGGCCTTGGTTGGGCCGGCATCGTCGTCGGGCAGCGTCACGAAAGTCGCCTGGGCGAGCTCAGCGAAGGTCGGCTCATCGGCGCCGTCGAGACGGTACGGATTGCCCAGCGGCCATCGCTCGGGCTTGAAGTTCACGATCAGAACGTGTTCCTGCGTGCGCAGGGCGCGCTGCGGGTAGGGCGAATAGTCGGGACGGGCGACCTCGACGTGACGTTCGCGGCCGGCGACGACCCAGGTACGGGTCGGGTCGACCTGCCCTTGGCGGTCGGACTGCAGGACATTCCAGAGGGAACGGCCCGTCATCACCGCGGGCGGCTTCACGCCACCGGCTTCGAGGAAGGTCGGGGCGAGGTCGGGCAGCGTGACCATGTCGTCCACCACGCGTCCGCCCTTTACGCCGGCGCCGGCGACGATGAGCGACACGCCCGTGCCGAAGCCGTAGAGGTTGCACTTGCCGTGCGGGAAGCCCGGGGCGCCATGGTCACCGCTCACGGCGATCAGCGTCTTGCTGCGTTCACCGGCGCGGTCGAGTTCCTCGAGCAGCACGCCCATCGCGGCGTCGAGGGCCTGGACTTCGCCGAGGTAGTCGGCGAGGTCTTCGCGTACTACCGGGACGTCCGGCAGGAAGGCCGGCAGCTTACCCTTGAGGGCGTCGGGATCGAGGCCCCAGAGTTTCTGGCCACTGCCCCGCACCCAAGTGCGGTGAGTGGTAGTCGGCCCAAACCAATAAGCGAAGGGCTGGCCAGCGGCTTTCGCCGCGAGCATCGCTTTGAAATTCCCACGGACTTCTTCGAGGAGCTTGGCGCGGGCGGCCTCGACCGTGGCGCCTTTCGCCACGAGGTCGGTCGCGTTCTCGGAGAAGTTGTTGAAGGCGCGTCCTGATTTCTCGAAGGCGTGCTGCTGGCCGCCGTAAGGGGCGTCGGCCGGGGAGCCAGGGCTCCAGACTTTATAAGACTTACCCAAGTGATAGCCGGCGTCGCGGAGGAGCAGGGGGTAGGTTGGGATGGATTCGTCCCAGACCGCGCCTTGGAGGATGGCGCCGCGGCCGGTACGCCAGAAGTGCTGGCCCGAGAGCAACGAACTGCGGCAGGGCGTGCAGGAGGGCGCGTTGACGTGCGCGTTGCGGAAGAGCACGCCTTCCTTGGCGAGGCGGTCGAGGTTCGGGGTACGGAGTAGTCCGTTGGTGCCGGCGAGGTTGCCATGCTCGGCGTAGACCCGCGCGAAACGACCCCAGTCGTCGGCGAAGAAGAAGAGAATGTTCGGGCGCTCCGGGGCCGAGAGGGCGAAGCCGGACGCGGCGAAGAGCAGGGCAGAAAGGTATCCGAAGATGAGTCTCATGGCGTCAGTTTAGGTAAGGATCGGAGGCGGGTGGTAAGGTCTTGGAGCACCGGAGCGTGCTGGGCGGCCACGTTATGCGACTCTTCTGGGTCCTGGTCGTGGTCGTACAGTTCCGTCTGTCCGTCGCTCCACTGGGTGAAGCGCCAGCGGGCGGTGCGCACGCTCTGGCCGTGAAGCTTGGGGCCGCGCGTGACGAGGGTGAAGGCGGCGTCCTTGATGGGGGCGGCGGGGTCGTTCAGGATCGGGCGCAGGCTCGATCCGGCGGCGGCGTGCGGCATCTTCAGGCCGCAGAGGTCGGCGATCGTGGGATAGATGTCGACGAATTCGGTCAGCGAGCGCGTCGTCTGTCCGCCCTTCATCCCGGGCGCCGCGATGATGAGCGGCGCACGGCAGCTGCGCTCGAAGAGGGTGTTCTTATTCCACCACTGGCGCTCGCCCGTGTGGTAGCCGTGGTCGCCGACGAAGACGACGATGGTCTTTTCCCAGAGGCCGTTTTTATCGAGTGCGTCGAGGACCCGGCCGAGGTGCGCGTCCATGTAGCTGGTCGCTGCACAGTAGGCGCGGAATAGTTCCTGCCACTCCCGTGTCGTGAATTTTCCGAAGGCTAGGCCGTAGTCGCCGAACCCGACGCTCTCCTTGCGTGCTGGGGTGGTGTCGGCGGGGTCGCGCCAAGGCTGCAAGCTGTCGGCCGGATAGAGATCGAAGTATTTCTTGGGCGCGATGAAAGGGTCGTGGGGGGGGCGGGCTGCCCCCCCCCACCACCAA
>JBKCKE010000218.1:0-3991 GCA_046301395.1 Verrucomicrobiota bacterium
CAAATCGGAGCGGAGCTCCTGTGCAAAAGTGCAAAGGTGGCGCGACGGAGTCGCAGGGGACAAGCTGGCACGTGGGCCAGTGGACAAGGGGAGGCGTCTTGAGGTAGGGACGCGTCGGTGACGCGTCCGTCTATTCTCTAAAGGTCGCGACACCGTCGCGCCCCTGCCTCGGAACCCGGCACCCGTCACCTTAGGCTTTTGTTACGTTCCTAACCGCCAACCGCTAACCGCCAACACCTTACATTTGCACCTTTGCACAGGCCGTAGGCCGATTTGCACTTTTGCACTTCAGGTCACGCCTTCATTCCCTGCATCCGTATGCTCCACCGGGAGACTTCTTCGATTTCGGCGAGAGGCACGGAGTTGCCGGCGAGGAAAGCAGCGAGGGCTTCGGCGTGGCCTTTGCCGCGGGCGGGGCCGCCAAGCCATGCCGGGAGCGCGGAGGCGCCTGGCAGATTCGTGGAGCAGAGCGAACGCCAGTTGTCGATGGCGGCCGAGTAGCCTTCGCCGGCGACGGCGATCCGTTCCTTGGGCAGGTGCGCCGGGAGGTCGGTGCGATAATTCAGCGTGGCGAGGTCGCCGTTCGCGAAGGTGAGCTCGAAGCAGCCTCCGTCTTGTCCGTCGAGATCGCGCGACACGGCGCGGGCCGAGACGATGGGGCTGCCGGAGAGGAAACGGAGCAGGTCCACGAAGTGACAGGCTTCGCCGACGATGCGTCCCCCGCCCTGCTTCGGATCAAGCGTCCAGTGATCCGCAGGCAGGCGACCCGCGTTGACGTCGATCGTGAACCGACGCGGGCCCGGACGAGCCGCGAGCGCGGACCGGAGACGGACGGCGAGCGGGGCGAAGCGGCGGTTGAAACCGACGGCGAGGACGGCCGCGCTCGCACGCGCGGCGGCCAGCGTGGCGTCGAGGTCGACTTCGGTCAGGGCGAGCGGCTTCTCGACCCAGACGGATTTGCCGGCAAGGATCGCGGCACGGGCGAGTTCGCCATGCTCATCATGACGGGTCGAGATGAAGACCTTCGCCAACCCTGGGTGATCGAGCAACGCGGCCACGTCGGTGGTCGCGGTCGCCGCGGAACCGGCGAGCAGCCGCGCGGAAAGGCCGTTGGCCGAGACGAAGGCGGAGGGCGACGCGCCTTGGCGACGGAGCGCCGGCACGAGGATACGGGAAGCGAAGTTGCCGCACCCGATGACGCCGACACCGCCGGCCGTGCTGCTATCCCAATCCCCACCTGACAACGTCCGGACGAGGGATTCGTTAGGGACGGCGTATTCGATGAGCAGGCCGTAGGCGCCCGGGCGCCGGAGGTCATCGTAAATCTGCGGCGCCTCGGCGAACGGATGGCGTGAGGTGAGCAGCGGGGAGACGTCGAGTTCGCCCGCAGCCATCAGCGCCAGGACTTCGTCGAAGTTGGCACGGGCGGAGGACGAGTCGGCCGGGTCGGCGGAACCGTAGGAGCGCGAGACCTGGAATGAGACCTCGTTCTGATAGAAGTCCGCGCGGTTGAGCGTGAGCCCCGTCACGCCGACCAAGACGACGCGACCGCGGCGACGGCATAGGCGCGCGGCGAGGTTGACGGGTTCGTCGGATGAAGTGCTCGCCGTGATGAGCACGCCGGCCGCGCCGGAGCGCAGGAGAGCCGAAAGACCGGTCGCACCGTCGGGGATGATCGCGCCCGCCTGCGCGGCGACGGCGCGTTTGGCCTCATCAGGATCCACGCCGACGACCACGACGCCGCGTGCGAGGAGGAGCCGGACCGCGAGCTGACCGATGAGCCCGAGGCCCATGACCACGACCGTCTCGCCACGCCGGGCATCGACCAAACGCAGGCCTTGCAGGGCGATGGCCGCGAGAGGCGTGAAGGCGGCATGCTCGGAGGAGACCGCCGCAGGCACGCGCGCGGCGAAGGCCGGATCCGCCGACACCACTTCCGCGTGCGGGGAATTGGAGACCACCCGATTGCCGACGGCGAAACCGGGGACCTGGCCGGCGTCGAGGACTTCGCCCACATGACAGTAGCCGAGCGGAATCGGCTGGGCGAGCTTGCTGCGGACGGCTGCGAGCGTCGGGAGGAGGCCTTCGGTGCGGATTTTCGCGAGGACCGCGCGGAATTTCTCGGGCTGCTGCCGGGCCTTGCTCAGCCAGCCGGCGCGACCGAACTCGACGAGCATGCGCTCCGTGCCGAGCGAGACCAACGAACGCGAGGCGCGGACGAGCAGGCGTCCGCGGCGCGGGCCGGGCGCGGGCGCGTCGACGAGTTCGGTGCGACCCGAACCCAGATGCTGGATGAGCTGGCGCAAGGTCAGGAACGGGCCCGGTCCTGCTCGAAGGAGGACTGCTCGGTGAAGGTCGTCATCGCCGCGAGCACGAAGCCCGCCGTGAACATCAGCGGCGTGAACCAGATGAGCAGGTCGATCGTGGCATGCAGGCCGAGGAAGATGAGCCCGAGCGCGAGCGGGTAAGTCTCCGGGTGGCCGGGACGGAAGGCGCGGAAGAGCTTGCGGCCGAGCCATCCGAAGAAGACCAGGAGCGGGAGCAGGCCGATCACGCCGACCTCGGCGAGCATCTCGAGCCAGTCGTTGTGCGCGTGGATCGCGCGGAAGTGCAGCTTGCCTTCGCGACGAAGCTC
Source organism: Verrucomicrobiota bacterium (assembly GCA_046301395.1). Classification (GTDB taxonomy): domain Bacteria; phylum Verrucomicrobiota; class Verrucomicrobiia; order Opitutales; family UBA953; genus UBA953. Next base: position 2,636 of record JBKCKE010000218.1, read on the forward strand.
CGGCTGCAGCGCCTGGTAAGGCGGAGAGACCCAGCGATAGGAACCCGCGCCGTAACCGACCCAGACGCGACCCGTCCAGCCGCCTTCGGTGGCGAGCGCCCAGGTCGCGCGGCGCAGCGGCGCCCGGTCGTCGAAGCCGGTCGCCTGATAGGTGGTCGCCTTGAGCTTGAAACGGTCGAGCAGCGGCTGGAAGTCGGCCACGAGCAGGACCGAAGCGGCGGAAAGCGCGAGGGCGCCGCCGGTGATCAGCATGATGCGCCGACGCGAACCGCTCGAGCCCGGGAAGCCGAACCAATAGGCGGCGAGCGGAGCGAGGAGGAGCATGAGCAACGCGAACGCCGCGCCACCCGTGCTGTTGGTCAGACCGGCGAGGAGCGCGAGGGCGAAGGCGAGGAAAGCGGCGGCGAGATGCGGGCCGCCGCGCAGGACGTTGTCGCCGGCACGACGGATGTGCCAGAAGGTGAGCGCCAGCGCGACGCCCGCGTGCAGGTAGAGATACACGCCCGCGTGGTTGCGGTTCATGAACGTGCCGAAGGACTGCGTGTTGTAAGGCACCGGGAAGCCGAGGACCGTCCCGTATGATTTCTGGTTCAGCACCCCGAAGGCCCCGACGGCGATGGCCGCGAGCACGGTGATCCAACCGAGGATCAGGTAGCCGCGACGACGGCGGAGTCCGTGACGCAGCGAAAGGAAGAGCAACCACGGCGCGCCGAACACCATCATCTGGCGCCAAGCGTTCATCGGCGGCTGCTTGGTGTCGGACGCGGAGAACGGCGCCTGCAGGCCCGAAGGCAGCCAGCTCACGTAGGGCTGGGGGCGCACGTCGAACTTACCGACGTCGATGCCGGGAAGACCTTGGGCGGCCCAGAAGGCCTCGCGGTCGACGGCCACTCCCCACGCGTTCCAATCCTGGATAGCGAAGTAGGCGAAGAGCAGGACGCCCGCCCAGAAGGGGATCGAACGGAAGAGCTCGGTGCGGGCTTCGACGGCGGGACGCGAGACGAGGTCGCGCGAGAGCAGGAACCAGGCGAGCGAAGAGCCGACGAGCAACGCAGCGGGGAAGCAGACGTGGTCGAGCCAGCGATAAGTGAACGGCTCGTAGCCATCGGAAGCGGCAACCCCGACGGCGACCAGCAGGCCGACGAAGGCGAGCGCCATCACGACGCGCTGAGCGCGGGCTTCGGCGCAGACGGCGAAGAAAGCGGCGGTAGCGAAACCGAGCGCCGCAGCGACGGTCCAGAGCACCACGCCGGCCCAACCCCACGGCGCGACGACGAGGACAAGCCCCGCGAGGAGCATCACGGTGCGTTCACGGGCGGTGAAGTTATTTTGAGAGGGCATGAACAATGATGGAGG
>JBKCKE010000219.1:0-7161 GCA_046301395.1 Verrucomicrobiota bacterium
ACGCGGTAGTAGCCGGCGTCGAGCAGTTCGCGGGCGACGTCGACCGGGAAGCGCGAGATGCGCATGAACGGACTGCACACGGCCTCCCGACGTCGTTCGGCCGCGCGCTGTCGTTCCGCTTCGTCCACGGTCAGAGTCGGGCGAGGATCGCCGCGCCCATGGCCTTCGTGCCCACGGCCTTGCCGCCGCCGGCGATGTCCGCGGTGCGGATGCCTTCGGCGATGGTCTTCTCGACCGCGAGCTCGATGGCCTTGGCTTCGGCTTCGAGGCCGAAGGAGTGGCGGAGCATCAGGGCGGCAGAGAGGATCTGGGCGCAGGGGTTGGCCTTGTCCTGGCCGGCGATGTCGGGGGCGGTGCCGCCCGAAGGCTCGAAGAGGCCGTAACCGTAACCGTGGCGGTTGCGGTTCGCGCCGAGGGAGGCGGAAGCCATCATGCCGAGGGAGCCGCAGATGACGGCCATCTCGTCGGAAAGGATGTCGCCGAACATATTCTCGGTGAGGAGGACGTCGAACTGCGCGGGCTTGAGCACGAGCTGCATCGCGGCGTTGTCGATATACATCACCGTGAGGGCGATGTCCGGGGCGGTGGCCTTGAGGCGGTCAGCGACGACCTTGCGCCAGAGGACGGAGGTCTGCAGGACGTTGGCCTTGTCGACGAGGGTGATGTGCTTGCGACGGGCGCGCGCGGTGGCGATGGCGACGTCGGTGATGCGTTCGATCTCCGACTTACGGTAGACCATCGTGTCGATGGCTTCGATGTCGCCGTCGGCGAGCGTCGTGGTGGACTTCGGACCAAAGTAGAGTCCGCCGGTGAGCTCGCGGATGCAGACCATGTCGACGCCGTTCGGGATGCGGTCCGGGCGGATGGGCGAGGTATCGATGAGGTTCTTCAGCAGCAGGCCGGGACGGACGTTGGCGTAGAGCGTGAAGTGCTTGCGGAGGGGCAGGAGGGAGGCGCGCTCGGGCTGTTCGGCCGGGGGGAGCTTCTCCCACTTAGGGCCGCCGACGGAACCGAAGAGGATGGCGTCCGCGGCGCGGCAGGCCTCGAGGGTCGAGTCCGGCAGGGCCTTGCCATGATTGTCGATGCCCGCGCCGCCGACGTCGTGGGTGGAGTGCTCGAGGGTGTGGCCTGACTTCTTCAGGACGGCCTCGAGGACGGGCAGGGCGGCGGCCATGACTTCAGGGCCGATGTAATCGCCAGGCAGGACAGCAATCTTCAGGTGCATAGGGAGGACGGGCAGTAAAGATGAACCGCGGCGTCGAGGGCAAGGAGAAGCGAGGGGGCGGAACGCCGAAAATCAGACTTCCGGGTGGTTGCCAACGCGTCCGCCCGGGCCCTACTCTGGCCGCCCTTACCCCGCGTATGTCCTCCCAACCTCTCGTCATCGGTAAATTCTCCCTCGGCATGGGCGACCGCTTCGCCCACGAAGCCGAAGCCCAGCTCGCCGCCTGCCTCGCGGCTAAGAAGCTCGGCGTCGAGATCGTGCCGGTCTGGAACAAGTCCAACCGCGAGCACAACATCATCGGCTCCGAGCCGACCAGCACCCGCGCCGCGGCCGACGCCGCCGTGAAGGCCCTCGGCTGGACCGCTCCTTACTTCCTCGATGCCGACCACATCGGCCTGAAGACCGTCGAGCGCTTCGTCGGCGTCTCCGACTTCTTCACCATCGACGTCGCCGACTTCATCGCCCAGCCCGCCGACCCCGCCGCGGTCAAGGCCTTCGTCGACCGCCATCCGGAACTCGTCGGCACGCTGACGCTCGCCGGCATCGACCGTCCGTTCACGACCACGCGCGCCGACGTCGAGCGCACGGCCGCCAAGTTCCTCCTGGCCGTCCAGGAAGCCGGCAAGGTCTATCGCCACATCGTCTCCGTGAAGGGCGTCGGCCGCTTCGTCCCCGAGATCTCGATGGACGAGACCGACAGCCCCCAGACCCCGCCCGAGCTGCTTGTCATCCTCGCCGCCATCGCCGACGAAGGCGTGCCGATCCAGACCATCGCTCCGAAGTTCACCGGCCGTTTCAACAAGGGCGTCGATTACGTCGGCGACCTCGCCCAGTTCGAGCGCGAGTTCAACGATGACCTCTGCGTCATCGCCCATGCGGTGAAGCAGTACGGCCTCCCGGCCAACCTGAAGCTCTCCGTGCACCGCGGGAGCGACACGTTCTCCATCTCCCCGGCCATCCGCCGAGCCCTCGCCCAGCATGGTGCCGGCGTCCACGTGAAGACCGCGGGTACGACCTGGCTCGAAGAAGTCATCGGCCTCGCCGAAGCCGGTGGCGCCGGTCTCGCCCTCGCCAAGGAGATCTATGCGGAAGCCCTGTCGCACATGGACGAGCTCTGCCAGCCCTACGCGACCGTCATCGACATCGACCGTTCCAAGCTCCCGGCCGCCGCCGTCGTCAACGGCTGGACCAGCGAGCAGTTCGTCGGCGCCCTGCGTCACGACCAGCAGAACCCGCTCTATAACGCCAACATCCGCCAGCTCATCCACGTCGGCTTCAAGGTCGCCGCCAAGATGGGCCCGCGCTACCTCGAGCAGCTCAAGGCCTGCCGCGAGTCCTGCGCGCGCAATGTGACCGGTAACCTCTTCGACCGTCACATCAAGCCGCTCTTCCTATGAGCGACGGGCCCTCAAAGGGCCGCGGCCCGGCGCTGGTCGTCTGCCTGCTCGGCGGACTCATCGCCTTCGCCCTTGCTTTGGTCGGGCTCCTTCCGGAGAGCGATTTCTCGGTCAAGGAGCCGCTCGATCTCATCAAGCTGATCTTCGTCCTCGCGCCGGCTATCCCGTTCCTCCTGCTCGCCGGCGTCGCGACGTTGCTGAAGGATCGGTTCATCCTGACCGGGACGATCGTCATCGCCGTCCTGCTCATCCTGAGCTGCGGCTTCTATCTGCTGGCGCAGGCCGAGCATCGGGTCCGGCCTGACGGCTCGGAGCATGCGCTCACTTATCTCACCGTGCCGTTCCTCCAGGTGCCGGCTATTTTTACGGCCCTCGGCGTCCTGGCAATCTGGCGCGCCTTACTGGGACGGCGCGACTGAGCAAAGCTGCCTTCAGAGGGCAGAACAGTATGGGGTCAGACCGCTTCTGATCGGTATCACTCAGAAGCAGTCTGACCCCGTACAGCACTTCTCTTCGACCGTCACATCAAGCCGCTCTCCCTGTAGGCGGAAGCGTCAGCGGTCAGACGAAGGCGCGGAGCAATCCGCGCCTTTTTGTGCGCAGAATAGCAAGGGGTCAGGCGGCTTACGTCCGATATCAGGCAGAAGCGGCCTGATCATTTTTACGTTTCGCAAGCCACGCCCCGATGCCGGCGAGCAGTCCAAGCGAGAGGAGTCCGACGAAGCCTTGAAAGATCGGCAAGGCGGCGAAGAGAAGCGGGTCTTGCTGGTCGGACCAGATGTGGAAGTAAGAATCGATGTAGACAAACGAACCAAAGAGCCCGGTTATGATCATTAGGACCAGCGAGCCGATGGTCACGGCCGGAAATTGACCGAAGCGCGCCGTCAGCGCCAGCAAGGCGTAAGGCGCGACCACCCAGGCGAGGATGAATAGTAAACCAAGCGAGAGCTCACCTCTGGAATGTGCAAAGAGTATCGACGCCGGGATTGCTCCGAAATAGATGGCGAGGACGAGGCTTATCTTGGCGACGGTCATCGGCTCACTTCTTCGCCGCGAAGTCGCGGGCGTAAGCCTCGGCGAAGTAGCTGAGGATCACGTCGGCGCCGGCGCGGCGAATGGCGAGGAGCGACTCATCGCGCGTGGCGCGGAGGTCGAGCCAGCCTTTTTCGGCGGCGGCGTGCAGCTGGGCGTATTCGCCCGAGACCTGGTAGGCGGCGATCGGAAGGTTCGTCGACTCGCGCAGGTCGCGGATGATGTCGAGGTAGGCGCCCGCGGGCTTCACCATCAGGAGGTCGGCGCCTTCTTCCGCATCGAGGATCGCCTCGCGGGCGGCCTCGCGGCGGTTGGCCGGATTCATCTGGTAGCTGGCCTTGGAAATCGGGGCTTCGCCGGCTTTACGGGCGCTGCCGACGGCGTCGCGGAAGGGGCCGTAGAAGGCCGAAGCGAACTTGGCGGAGTAGGCGAGGATGCCCGTGCCGGTGTGGCCGGCGGCATCAAGTCCCTTGCGGATGGCTTTGACGCGTCCGTCCATCATGTCGGACGGCGCTACGAAATCCGCGCCGGCCTGGGCGGTGAAGACGGACATCTTCACGAGCGCATCGACGGTACGGTCATTATCCACGTCGGTGCCGGCGGCGTTCAGGACGCCGTCGTGGCCGTGCGTGGTGTAAGGATCGAGGGCGATGTCCGCGAAGATCACCGTGCCCGGCGACTTCGCCTTCACCTCGCGGATGGCGCGGTAGGCGAGGTTCGACGGGTTGAGGGCTTCGGCGCCTTCGGCGGTCTTGCGGGCCGGGTCGACCTTCGGGAAGAGGGCCACGCCATGGATGCCGAGGGCGAGGAGTTCGGCGCACTTGGCGCCAAGCTGGGCGAGCGGGATGCGGCTGACGCCCGGGAGGGAGCCGACGGGCTCAGCGACGTCGCCTTCGGTCACGAAGAGCGGCTGGATCAGATGGCGGGGTTCGACGACCGTCTCGCCGAGCATGGCACGGATACCGGCCGAAGCACGGAGGCGGCGGAGGCGGACGGACTGGTCGAGGGGGGCCGACATCGGAGGGTTGAGATAGCGGTCAGGGCAGGGAAGGGCAACGGCGAAGCCAGCCGGGCGTCATCCGGTGAGACACTTTGTCATCCTGACCCGCTTGGGATAGGGACAGCCCGCTGTCATACCTGTTAAAACTAAGCCAAATGTGGGAATTTCCCTTGGCACAAGCCCTGCCAATAAGGGGCATAACCCATCTACCCAAACCACACATGAGTAAAATCATCGGCATCGACCTCGGCACCACCAACTCCTGCATGGCCGTCCTGGAAGCAGGCGAGTCCGTCGTCATCTCCAACTCGGAAGGCGCGCGCACCACGCCCTCCATCGTCGCCTTCACCAAGAACGGCGACATCCTCGTCGGTCAGGCCGCCAAGCGCCAGGCCGTCACCAACCCGAAGAACACGATCTTCTCCGCGAAGCGCCTCATCGGCCGCAAGTTCTCGGAAGTGAAGGCCATCGCCTCGAAGCTCCCTTACAAGGTCGTCGAAGGTAAGAACGGTGACGCCGCCATCGAATGCGAAGTCGACGGCAAGCCCCGCGTGTTCGCGCCGGAAGAAATCGCCGCCAAGGTCCTCGCCAAGCTCAAGGCCGACGCCGAAGCCTACCTCGGCGAGAAGGTCACGCAGGCCGTGATCACCGTCCCCGCTTACTTCAACGACTCGCAGCGCCAGGCCACCAAGGACGCCGGCACGATCGCGGGCCTCGAAGTGCTCCGCATCGTCAACGAACCCACCGCGGCTTCCCTCGCCTACGGCCTCGACAAGAAGGGTGACGAAAAGATCGCCGTCTATGACCTCGGCGGCGGCACCTTCGACGTCTCGGTCCTCGAGATCGGCGGCGGCGTCTTCGAAGTGAAGGCGACCAACGGCGACACCGAGCTCGGCGGCGACAACTGGGACGAACGCATCATCCAGTGGCTCATCGACGGCTTCAAGACGGAGTCCGGCATCGACCTCTCCAAGGACGCCATGGCCCGCCAGCGCCTCAAGGAAGAAGCCGAGAAGGCCAAGATCGCCCTCTCGTCCTCCAACTCCGTGGACATCAACCTGCCGTTCATCACCGCCGACGCTTCCGGCCCGAAGCACCTGAACGTCACGCTCACCCGCGCCCAGATGGAGAAGGTCTGCGACGACCTCTCCGAGCGCACCCGCCGTCCGTTCGAGTCCTGCCTCAAGGACGCCGAACTCAAGATGGCCCAGGTCGACGAGCTCGTCCTCGTCGGCGGCATGACCCGCATGCCCAAGATCATCGAGATCGCCCGCAGCCTCGCCGGCAAGGAACCCCATAAGGGCGTCAACCCGGACGAAGTCGTCGCCATCGGCGCCGCCATCCAGGCCGGCGTGCTCAAGGGCGACGTGAAGGACGTCCTCCTCCTCGACGTGACCCCTCTCACCCTGTCCATCGAGACCATGGGCAGCGTCGCCACGCCGATGATCGAACGCAACACGACCATCCCGACCAAGAAGTCGCAGATCTTCTCCACCGCCGCCGACAGCCAGCCGGCCGTCGACATCGTCATCGTCCAGGGCGAACGCCCGATGGCGAAGGATAACAAGCAGCTCGGCACGTTCAAGCTCGACGGCATCAAGCCGGCGCGCCGCGGCGAACCGCAGATCGAAGTGACCTTCGACATCGACGCCAACGGCATCCTGCACGTCTCGGCCGTCGACAAGGGCTCGGGCAAGGAGCAGAAGATCTCCATCACCGGCTCCTCGGGTCTCTCCAAGGAAGAAGTCGAGAAGCTCCGCAAGGAAGCCGAACTCCATGCCGAAGAGGACAAGAAGGTCCGCGAGCTCGCCGAAGCCCGCAACCGCCTCGACGCCGGCGTCTTCACCGCCGAGAAGTTCCTCGCCGACAACGGTGAGAAGATGCCCGCCGAAGCCAAGGCTTCCGCCGAAGCCGCGCTCAAGGAAGCCCAGGAAGCCCTCAAGAAGACCGACGCCACCGCCGAGGACTTCGAGAAGGCCGCCACGGCCCTCCAGACCGCGCTGATGGCCGCCGCGCAGACCGTCCCGGCTGCCGCCGGCGAACAGCCGCAGGCCGACGCTGGCCCCGCCCCTGATGCCTCCGAAGGCAAGAAGAAGGCCAAGGACGGCAAGGTGGTCGACGGCGACTTCGAAGTCGTCGACGACGGCAAGAAGTAAGCGTCGCGTTGCGATGCAGGGCTAGGGACAGGGCCTGGTAAAACCTAACAAGCAAAGGGTCGGGGTCGCGAGACTCCGGCCCTTTTGTTTCATGCCTTACCCGTCGCGACGTCGGTGATGTCACCCGCCGCCGCGGAGTCTTCGCTGATCACGGTGAAGTCGGTGCCGGAGACGAGTTCGCTTGGCATGCCTTCCATCAGGCGGACGGCGATGCGGAGTCCCGGATGGCGTTTGGCCAGTCCATGCAGGAGCGGACCCGGTTCGGCGATCGGGCAGCAGAGCAGGAGCGAGCCGGCCTCGGCGAGCCCGGCCTCGTTGAGGACTTCGAGCGAGCCACCGTCGCCGCAGAGC
>JBKCKE010000220.1:0-5822 GCA_046301395.1 Verrucomicrobiota bacterium
GGCCAAGGAAGACGCCGCCAAGGCCGCCAAGAAGGCCGGCGAACTGGAGAAGGCCAAGAACGACGCGGCCGCCCGCGTCAACGAACTCAACGCCGAACTCGCCAAGCTCCGTGATGGCTCCGAACTGAAGGAAGCGATCGCCAGCCGCAAGAAGGCCGAAGCCGACCTCGAAGCCGCCTCCGCCGCCCTCCGCGAAGCCAACGCCAAGCTGGCCGCCGCCCTCACGCGCATCGCCGAGCTGGAAGAAGAGAATCGCCGCCTCCGCGAACAGCCGCGCGGCACGCCGAACACTTCGCCTAACTACCGCGTGCTCTGAGCACCGGTCCAAGCCGACCGATCAGCCCGACCGCTAGGTCGGGCTTTTTTGTGCCTCGGCGAAGACGCGACGAAGCTTAGCGAGCAAAGCCGCCTGGGCCTTCGGCTTCAGCTCATGCTCCCAGAGCCGCAGGACGCGCCAACCCGCGCGGCGTAGGCGCCGGGTGTCACGCCGGTCCCGTGACTGGTTCCGCCGGAACTTACCCCGCCAGAAGGCGGCATTGGCCTGCGGCCGCGTGCCGTGCCGCGGACAGCCATGCCAGAAGCAACCATCGACGAAGACCACGAGTCGACGGACAGAGAACACGAAGTCCGGGCGGACCTGGAAACGTTCGCCGCCGGCGGTGCGACCGCGGACGACCTGTTGCCGACGCCAGCCCGACCAACCCTGCGTCCGCAGCAGCTTCGCCAAGGCCTGCTCGGTCGTGAGGTTCCCCCGCCCGCGGACCTTGGCCATCAGGGCGCTGCGTTCGGCGCGGGTGTAGATGTCCGCCATGTCCTATCTTGGATATGAAACAGCCCGGACCGCAAGGTCCGGGCCGGTCAGTGACTTCGCCAACGGGAGAGGGCCGGCATCCCTGCCGGCCCTCGAAGCATATCCCGTCCTATCCTAGCCTTAGTAGTTAAACTGGAGCTGGAGGGCGAGGCGGCGGGAGCCGGAGATAACCGTCGGCATCGCGGTGCTGGTGTTCGAACGCTCGTCGGCGAGCGTGTACTGGAGCTGGAGCTCGACTTCCTTGCGCCACTGCCATTCGAAACCGATGTCGAGTTCGTTGACGACCATCTTGGGCGCGTTGGTGGCGAACTTGCGGGCGCCGTCGAAGTAGTTCCAGCGGACGTAGGGGATGAGCTCAGACTGCTCGCCGTACTTGTGGCGGTAGTTGACCATGATGTAGCCACCATGGAGGCTCTGGCTCGTGACCGAAGTACGGTCATCGGTCAGCTGCGGACCCTGTCCGGTCGTCCACTCGGCTTCGATACCCCAAGGCTGGGGATACATGATGAAGTGAGCGGAGGCGCGGCGGTCGACGAAACCGTCGGCGAGGTCGCGGCGGTCGACGGCGTTGATATTGGCGTCGAGGACGGTCTTGGTGACGCCGCCCGGGAGGCCGGAGCCGGTGGTGAGATCGGTGGTCACCTTGAAACGTCCGGCGTAAGCACCGATGCCCGCTTCATAAGTTTGACCGCTGGCGGCGACCCAAGGCTTGCTCAGGCGGACGACGCTGTGGACTTCGCCGTTATTGTCAGCCTTGTTGAGGCCGGCACCGCTGTAGAAGCCGGCGGTGAAGACGCCGTAGTCGCCGGAACCCTTGAGGCCGTCCTTGACGAGGCTCTTGAAGAGCGCGCGATCCTCGGTGTTGGCGTACATGTAGTAGATGCCCTGGTCGCGTTCGCCTTCGACCGCGGAATTCAGGGCTTCCGGACGTTCCATCTGCAGACGGTTCTGGGAAGACTGGAGGTTGACAAAGCCGTACGGCACCTTGGACACGCCGATACGGACGCGATGCTCCTTGGCTTCGTCGATGGCGATGTCCGCGTAGATATCGCGGGTCTGCAGGCCGAAGTTGCGGGAGGTACCGGAGTCGACGCTGGCGGCGACATCCCACTGGGTGTAGAGGTAGACGCGGCCGAAATCACCGGCGAGCTTGAAGCGGCCTCGGCGGATGATCAGAGACTGATTCGGGTCGACGGAACGGTCAGCCGGCAGGCCGCCGGTGAGATAGGCCGCATCGTTCATCTGCTCGGTGTGGCGAACCTGGGTGTAGCCGTCGATGGAGAGCTTCTCATACCAAGCAGCCTCCTTGGGGCCGGAGCGAAGGTTGACGATGGCGGCCTGCTCAAGAGCCTGGGCGCGCTCCTCGGCGGTGATGATCCCCTTCTTGACCAGGAGGTCGAGGGCGGGATTCCGCTCGGCGGCGGAGGCGGTGAGTGCGCAACCGAGGGAGGCGGCGGCGACGAGGAACTGCTTGATGCGGTGGTTCATGAGAAGGTGCGAATGCGACGGCATCCTCTCATGTGATTGTTACGGTTTCGTGGCTAACGGGGTAAGACCCCGCAACACCCCTATGGGTTACTTAGCCCAGAAAAGGGGCCAATCCGGCGAAAACATCCGCAAATACAGGCTTCCAGCTCAACTCCGAGCGAATCCGGCCCGTCGCCACGATCCGGCTCGGCTGCGTCCGGCCACCTTTCGCCACCCGGGGACCCGCCGGGGCGGAGGGATCGAAGATGGGCGCCGACTGACCCAGTCGTTCCGCAATCCAGCGGGCGAGGGCTTCCTTCGTCACGGGATGGCCATCGCCGACATTATAGACCCGCGCGCCGGCTGGCCCCGCGTTGACCGCGGCGAGCACCGACGAAGCGGCGTCATCGCGATGAAGATAATTGATGTAATGGTCGACGCGTCCGCCGATGACGTGATCGCCGCGACGCAACTGGTCGACCATGTGATGGCGGCCGGGACCGTAGAGTCCGCCGAAACGCAACACGCGCGCCTTGGCGAAACCAGACGACAGCACGGCCCGCTCGCCGCCGAGGATCGCGTCCGCGGTCGGGGCGCCGCCGACCACGCTCTCTTCATCGACGATGCGTCCGTCATCCTGACGGTATACGCCGGTGGAACTCGTGAAGACGAAGGCCTGCGCGCCGACTTCGCGGGCCCAGGCGAGCGCGCGCTTCACGCCGGCATCATAGGCCAGCGCGTAGGCTTCCGGCCCGCCGCCGCCGGTGCTCGCGGCGTAGACTACGGCGTCGAACTGCTTCGGTAACAAAGCCCAATCGCCGGCATAAAGATCGAAGGCCTCCGCGACGATGCCCTCTCCGCGCAGCTTGTCGCGTGAGGCCTCAGATCGGACGACACCGAGGACTTCATGCCCGGCCGCCTTCGCCTGACGGGCGAATTCGGCGCCGACATACCCGCAACCCAGGACGGCGATCTTCATGAGCGGACTTCCTTCGGAAGGTAAGAGGCGACCCACTCCGCCGGCGTGGAACCAGACTTCGCGGACAGCAGTCCGTGGAGCTCGGCGGCATCCGCGACCGCCTGCGCGCGCGGCTCAGGGCCTTCGACGCAGGCCTGCAGACGAGCGGCGAGCGCGGCGGGCTCGCAGGCGCCTTGCAGGTATTCCGGCCAAGCCGGCCGCTTGAGGAGGATGTTCGCGATACCGAGATGCTCGACGCGTCCGGCGATGAGGTAACGGCCCATCACCCAGGTCAGCGGGTTGGCGCGATAGACGACGGCGCCTGGGATGCCGGCCAGCGCGACGGTGAGCGACATGGTGCCCGAGCTGACCAGCGCGGCGCAACCGGCCGCAGGCCCTTCGGAGACCGGTCGCAGGTCGATACCCTTGGCTTCCTCGCCGTACTCGGCGAGCAGACGATAAAGCTCGGCGTGCACCTCTCCGCCGGTGTGCAGCACGAGCGCGCGACGCTTGGGATGGTTACGTCGGAAGAGCGCGAAGGCCTCGACCAAGGCCGGGAAGATCTTCCGGACGGGCTTGGGCCGGCTGCCCGGAAGGAGCAGCACGGGACCATCCGGGTCATGCCGCAGGCCGGGGACATGCTCCTTCTCCGCGAAGGGATGACCGACGAAGCGCGCGTCGAGTTTGGTGTCGGCGTAACACGCGGGCTCGAACGGAAAGATGGTGCCGACGCCGTCGAGATCGCGGGCCATGGTGAAACGACGCTTAGGCTTCCAGGCCCAGAGCTGCGGGCTGACGTATTGGATCACCGCGGTCTCGCCGAAACCCGCGCGGGAAAGGCCGGCCTTACGCAGTTCGTTCGCGAGCCGGAGATTGAGCCCGGGATAGTCGACGAGGACCACGACCTTGGGCTTCCATTGCTTGGTCCAATTGACCATGCGGCCGAAGAGCCGCCGGTAGAACGGGTAAGCCGACAGGATCTCGACGATGCCCACGGCCGAGAAGGTCGTCATATCGAAGAGCAGCTGGGCGCCGGCGGCGCGGATCTGCGGTCCGCCGAAAGCGGCGATGCGCAGGCCGGGACGGGCCGCAAGCAGGTCCGCGACGACCTTGGCGGCATGCTGGTCGCCGGAATGTTCGCCGGCCACGACAAGGACGTCGACCTCGCCCCCGCGGGGACGGTCGAAGCTCGCCGGGATGGCCGGGAACGCGCTCATTTGCGCGCCATGCCGGCGCGGATCTGTTCGGTGATCTGGATGGCGACCGCCAAGGCGGTGCGGCCGAGTTCGCCGCTGACCTTCGGGCTGCTGCGATCGCGGACGCACGCGGTGAACGAGGCGAGCTCGATGGCGAGGGGCTCGCCCTTCTCGATCGGGATCTCCTCCTTGGCGAAGCCGCCCTCGGCGGTCGGGTCGACGCGCACGGTGTGGCCCTTCTGGCCCATGAAGTCGATGGAGAGGTAGCCGCCGGTCTGGAAGACGCGGATCTCGCGGTTCTTCTTCAGCGAGACGCGGCTAGCGCTGAGATTGGCGACGCAACCGTTCTTGAAGGCGATGCGAGCGTTGGCGATGTCCTCGGTCTTGGTCACGACCGAGACGCCCACGGCGTCGATGCGCTCGACAGGGGAGTTGGCCAGCTGGAGGACGATGCCGATGTCATGGATCATCAGGTCCAGCACCACGCCGACCTCGGTACCGCGCGGGGTGAAGGGCGCCAGGCGCTCGGCGGTGATGTAACGGGCGTCGGTGACGGCCTGCTCGAGATAGGACATCACGGGGTTGTAGTGCTCGATGTGACCGACCTGGACGATGCGGTCGGCCTTGGCGGCGGCATCGAGGATCTGGGCGGCCTCCTCGAGGGTGACGCAGATGGGCTTCTCGATGAGGAGGTGCACGCCCTTGGCGAGGAGCGGGAGCGCCACGGCGGCGTGATGGTTGGTGGGGACGACGACGCTGACGGCGTCGCAGTTCGCGGCCATCTCGTCGAGGGTGAGGAAGCGGCGGCAGTTATGCTTGGCGCAGATCTCGGCCGCCCGGGCGTCGTTCGGCTCGAAGATGCCGGCGAGCTCGGCGCCGGGCAGGGTCGAATAGATGCGGGCGTGGTGCTGGCCGAGCGAACCCGTGCCGGCCACCCCGCAGCGGATGCGCGTAGCGGTCATGGGCCGAGACTCCCTCGGCCGGCGGCTTCCTTCAATCCGAAAACCCGCCGGCCTTGACCTCGAACCCGAGGGCGTCCTTCGCCCGCCTGACGCAGACGAGGCTGCCGTCGGGGATTTCGCCGGCGAGCATGGCCTTGGCGAGCGAAGTCTCGACCTCGCGCTGGAGGTAGCGACGCAGGGGGCGCGCGCCGTACACGGGATCGAAGCCCTTCTCGGCGATGAGGGCCAGGGCGGCCTGGTCGAAGTCGAGGCGGATACGCTTGGTGGCGAGGCGGTCGTTGAGGCCGCGCAGCATGATGGCCGCGATGGCGGCGACCTGCTCGGGTCCGAGCGGGCTGAAGAGCGCGATGTCGTCGATGCGGTTCAGGAACTCCGGGCGGAAGTGGGCGCGGAGATCCGCCATGACGGATTCGCGGACGCTGTCCGTG
>JBKCKE010000221.1:0-6185 GCA_046301395.1 Verrucomicrobiota bacterium
TCCCCATGGCGGAGGTCACCGCGTTGCGGCTGAGGACCAAGAGAAGGGCCGCCCCGAGGGTCAGGGCAGCGAAGAAAATAAACAGGCCGTCCGGCATGGGTCGGACGGTAGGGCGGGGGTAGGCGTTGGAAAGGAGAAAACGCCCCTAAAAGCCCTTTTTTGCCAGTTTATGAGGGGCATAAGCCCTCGGCCGCCCTTGACCCCCTAATTATGACCGAAATCAGTCAATACCTCAGAGGGGCCGGTGTCGGCGCATCTCGCAGGTGGGGTGCCGGGCGATGACCTCCCCGGCGTCGAACTTACCCGTCCAGTCCGGGAAAAAGGCGTCCGCCTCGGGCTCCATGGCCACGTGGGTGAGGATCAGCTCGGCGCACCAAGGCAGGGCCTCCGCGTAAAGGGCGGCTCCGCCGGCTAGGAAAAGGGTCTTGGACGGCTCGACCAGGGCGGCCTCCTGCCAGTCCTTGGCGACGACCACGCCGGGCGCGTTGAAACCGGAACGGCTGAGCACGACGGTGGTGCGGCCGGGCAACGGACGGCCGATGGATTCGTAGGTCTTACGTCCCATGAGCAGGACCTGGCCCATGGTGGTCGCCTTGAAGAACGCGAAGTCCTCCGGGATGCGCCACGGCAGCTTGTTGTGCAGGCCGATGCCGCGGTTGCGCGCGACGGCCGCGATGGCGATGAGCGGTCGGCCGAGGTCCACGGCTTCAGATGGCGACCGGCGCCTTGATCGCCGGATGCGGGTCGTAGCCTTCGACGGAGATGTCTTCGAACTTGAACGCGAAGAGGTCCTTCACGTCGGGGTTCAGCACCAGGCGGGGCAGGGCGCGCGTCTCGCGCGAGAGCTGCAGATCGACCTGCTCCACATGGTTGGAATAGATGTGCGCGTCCCCGAAGGTATGCACGAAATGCCCCGGTTTCAGGCCCGTGACCTGCGCGATCATGTGCGTGAGCAGCGCGTAGCTGGCGATGTTGAACGGCACGCCGAGGAAGAGGTCCGCGCTGCGCTGATACAGCTGGCAGCTGAGGCGTCCGTCGGTCGAGACGTAGAACTGGAAGAGCGTGTGGCAGGGCGGCAGGGCGACCTGGTCGGCCTCCTCGGGATTCCAGCCGGAGACGATCAGGCGGCGGCTCGAAGGGTTGCGCTTGATCTCTTCGACCACGCGACGGACCTGGTCGACGCCGTCGTTCGCGAAGGTGCCGTCGGGCTGCTTCGTCGCCCCGAAATTACGCCATTGGTGGCCGTAGACGGGGCCGAGGTCGCCGGCGGAGCGGCCGAACTTGGCGCACTGTTCTTCGGTGGCCCATTCGTTCCAGATGCTGACGCCGCGCTCGGTGAGCCAGGCGTTCTGGGTGCTGCCGGAGAGGAACCAGAGCAGCTCGTGCGTGATCGACTTGAGGTGGACCTTCTTGGTCGTCACCAGCGGGAAGCCTTCGGCGAGGTCGAAGCGCAACTGCGCCCCGAAGATGCCGATCGTGCCCGTGCCGGTGCGGTCGCCCCGGATTTCTCCGTGCTGCCGGACGTGGCGAAGCAGGTCGAGGTAGGCCTTCATGGGTCTCGGTTATTCGCCGGAAAGCCCTCGCCGCAACACGGAAAGCCGAACCTTTCGCCCTTGCCTCCCCGCCTTCCCGGAGACACCCCTTGCGGGTAGCCCACATGAGCGAAAAGCCCGACCTCAACGCCATCTCCCACGACCTCCACGCGGTCCGGAAAGAGAAGCTCGCCCTCCTCCGCGCCGCGGGCGAAGACCCGTTCCGCGCCGAGTGGGACCAGACCCATGTCTCGAACGAATGCCCGGCCCTCCTGCCCGAAGGCGTCGAGGAAGGTCCCGAGGTCTCCGTCGCCGGCCGCATCGTCGCCCTGCGCGTCATGGGCAAGGCCAGCTTCGTCAAGCTGCTCGACCGCGGCGGCATCATCCAGACCTACTTCACCCGCGACGCCTTGGGCGACGCCTACGACACCCACTTCAAGAAGCTCGTCGATTCCGGCGACTTCGTCGGCGTCCGCGGCAAGCTCAACCGCACCAAGACCGGCGAAGTCACCGTCCGCGTCTCCGAATACAAGCTGGTCTCGAAGTCCCTCCGCCCGCTCCCTGAGAAGTGGGCCGGCCTGACCGACGCCGAGAAGATCTACCGCCAGCGCTACCTCGACCTGGTCGTCAACGAGGAGTCCCGCCGCCGCCTCTTCATCCGCAGCCGCGTGGTCGAATCGATCCGCCGCTTCCTCTGGAGCCGCCAGTTCACCGAAGTCGAGACCCCGGCCCTGCACGCCATCGCCGGCGGCGCCGCGGCCCGTCCGTTCGAGACGCACTCCAACGCGCTCGACTGCGACTTCTACCTGCGCATCGCCCTCGAGCTGCACCTCAAGCGCTGCCTCGTCGGCGGCATGGACCGCGTCTTCGAGATCGGCCGCGTCTTCCGCAACGAAGGCGTCTCCGTGAAGCACAGCCCTGAATTCACGATGCTCGAGGCCTACCAGGCCTATACCGACTACCGCGGCATGATGGAACTCGTCCGCTCGATGATCCAGAAGGTCTGCGCCGAAGTCCTCGGCACGACCACCGTCGTCCGTCCGGACGGCGTGGCGATCGAGCTCGGCGGCGAATGGCGCGAAGCGAAGTACAAGGATCTCATCCTCGAGCGCACGGGCGACCCGCAGTGGTTCTCGCGCACGAAGGAAGAGAAGATCGCCGCGTGCAAGGCCCTCGGCCTCCATGAGCCGCGCGCCGACTGGGAGGACTACGAGGTCACCAACGAGGTCTTCGGTAAGCTCATCGAGCCGGGCCTCATCCAGCCGACCTTCGTCACGCACATCCCGAAAGAACTCTGCCCGCTCGCCAAGGTCACCCTTGCCGACGAATCGACCATCGACGTCTTCGAGCTCTGCATCAACGGCCAGGAGATCGCTCCGGCCTACTCCGAGCAGAACGACCCCGGCGTGCAGCGCAAGATGCTGGAACTGCAGGCCGGTTTCGAGACCCAGAAGATCGACGAAGACTTCCTCCTCGCGCTCGAGCACGGCATGCCCCCCGCGGGCGGCCTCGGCATCGGCATCGACCGCCTCGTGATCCTGCTGACCGGCGCGGCCAACATCCGCGACGTCATCCTGTTCCCGACGCTCGCGCCCGAAGCGCAGGCCTGAGTCCTTCCCCTTGCCCTGGTTCCTCCATCTCGCCCTCCGCCAGCTCTTTCCTCCCGGTAAGCGCTTCCCGGCGTTCGCGACGGTGTCGATCCTCGGCGTAGGCCTCGGCGTCGCGTCCTTGCTCGTCGTGCAGACGGTGATGAACGGCTTCGGCGAAGAGCATCGCCTCCGCATCCGCGAATCCTTCGGCGATTGCCAGGTCACGGGCGCCGCCACCCTCGAGCAGCCCGAAGCGCTCGCGAAGCAGCTCGCCGCCCGCCCGGAGGTCGCCTCCGCCGCGCTCTACGCCGAAGGGCCCGCGCTCGCGCGCCAAGGTGACTTCTCCGGCATCGCCCAGGTCCGCGGCATCGATCCCGCCGATCCTAATCAGCCCGCCCGCAAGTACGTGCACGGCGGCACCTTCGACGACCTCGACGACGGCCGCATCATCTTAGGCGTCGGCCTCGCCCGCGCCCTCCGCGTCCGCGTCGGCGACCGTATCGAGCTCTGGTCGCCCGCGATGGCCGAGCGCGCCGAGAAGGGCAAGGCCCCGCTGCCCGCCGAATTCGAGGTCAGCGCGGTGATCCTCACGGGCTTCGCCGAGGTCGATAACGCCGCCGCGCTCATCCCGCTCCGCCGCTTCCGCGAACTCTGGAACCTCGGCCCGCGCGCCCACGGCCTCACGCTCCGCCTCAAGGACCCGGCCCGCGCCGTCGAGACGGCCGGTCTCCTCGCCTCGACCCACCCCGGTCTGCGCTTCCGTCCGTGGCAGGACTTCAAGAAGGACTTCCTCGAGGCGATCCGCTTCGAGAAGACGATGCTCTTCTTCCTGATGTTCATCATCACGCTCGTCGCTTCGTTCTCGATCGGCAGCACGCTCTTCTCCGCGGTCATCCGCCGCTCCCGCGAGGTCGGCGTGCTCGCCTCGCTCGGCGCCGCCCGCCTGCAGGTGGTCGCGCTCTTCGGCCTGCAGGGCTTGCTCATCGGCGCCCTAGGCACGTTCCTCGGCTTCGTCCTGACGTGGACGATCCTGTCGTTCCGCGACGCGATCCTGAGCGGCATCAACGCCTGCTTCGGCGACGGCGACATGATGGCCAACATCTATCAGTTCTCGAAGGTGCCGTTGCATTATGACGCGTCCGATTTCGTCATCGCCGCGGCCTTCACGCTCCTGACCACCGCCATCGCCGGCCTGGTGCCCGCGCTCTGGGCCGCCGGTCGCAAACCCTCGGAGGCCATGCGCGATGCCTGAACTCGTCCTCCAGGCCCGCGGTCTCGCGAAGAGCTTCGCTTCGCCGGCCGGCCCGTTGCCGGTACTGACGGAAGTCTCGCTCGAGGTCTTCGCCGGCGAGTCGGTCTCCATCCGCGGTTCCTCCGGTTCGGGCAAGACGACGCTGCTCCAGCAGCTCGGCGGCCTCGATCAGCCGGATGCCGGCGAGGTCCGCATCCTCGCCCCCGGCGCCGGTCTCGTCGCGCCGCGCACCTCGCTCGGTCGTGGCGTGGGCTTCGTCTTCCAGAACTACCAGCTGATGCCCGAGCTCACCGCGCTCGAGAACGTCGCCCTCGCCGCGCGCATCGCCGGCATGCCGACGCTTTCCGCGAACGCGGCCGCCCGCGCCTTGCTCACGCAGGTCGGTCTGGGCGCCCGACTCGAACACCTGCCGGCGAAACTTTCCGGCGGCGAATGCCAGCGCGTCGCCATCGCCCGCGCCTTGGTGAACCGCCCTTCGGTCATCCTCGCCGACGAACCGACGGGCAATCTTGATGAGCGCACGGGCGTCGAGATCATGGATCTCCTCCTCGGCGTCGTGGCCGACCGCGGCGCGGCCTTGGTCCTGGTCACGCACAGCCGCGAGTTCGCGGAACGCGCCGGCCGTCGTCTGGTCCTCTCGGGCGGCGTGCTTTCGCCCGCCTGATTTGACAATGCGGCGGGGCGGTGGTTGTCTGACGTTCTCATGAACGCCGCCCTTACGCCCGCCCAGCTCCTCGCTTCCCTTGAATGGCGCTACGCCACCAAGGCCTTCGATACCCGCAAGCTGCCGGACGCCACCTGGGCCGCGCTCGAGGAGTCCCTCCGCCTGACGCCTTCCTCCTTCGGCCTCCAGCCCTGGAAGTTCATCGTCGTCAACGACCCGGCCCTCCGCACCAAGCTCCGCCCGGTCTCCTGGAACCAGTCGCAGGTCACCGACGCCTCCCATCTCGTGGTCTTCGCCCGTCGTACCGAGATGACCGAAGCGGACGTGAACGAGTTCTTCAGCCAGATCGTCTCGGACCGTAAGATCGACGCTGCCGTCATCGAGCCCTACCGCCAGATGATGCTGGGCGGCGTGGTGAAGGGTAAGGATGCCGCCGCCCAGAAGGATTGGGCCGCCCGCCAGGTCTACATCGCCCTCGGACAGCTCATGGGCGCCGCCGCGGCGATGGCCATCGACACCTGCGCCCTCGAAGGCATCGACCCCGCCGCCTACACCGAGATCCTCGGACTCAAGGGCACGGGTTACGAAGTCGTCGTCGCCTGCGCCGTCGGCTACCGCTCGTCGGAAGACAAGTATGCCGGCCTGAAGAAGATCCGCTTCCCGGCCGCGCGCGTCATCAGCCGCGTCTGATCAGCTGCGGGCGGACCAGCTCACGAACTCGTCGTCGTCGGCCAGCACCGGCGGGTCGCCGTATTCCGTCGAGAGCAGGCTGCGGTAGGCTTCGTCGGCGAATCGTCGGCAGTGCAGGAGCACCCGCGCCGAATGGCCGGGCGCCCGCACGAGACGTCCGAGCGCCTGGTTGACCTTGCGCATGCCCGGACGGACGTACGCGAGCGAGAAGGCGTCCTCCGCACCGGCTTCGACGAACATCTTGCGCCGGGCTTCCTGCAGGGCGTTCACCTCGGGGAGGGCCGGGCCGATCACGACGGCGGAGCGGATGCGTCCGCCTAGCATGTCGACGCCTTCGCCGAGCGAGCCGCCGAGGATGAGGCAGAGGATGGTGTAGCGATTGAGCGAGTCCTCGACGAACCGGGCGGTGCCGTCCGGACCGAGCCCGCGTGGTTGCAGGGCGACGTCCGCCTTGGGTT
>JBKCKE010000222.1:0-4700 GCA_046301395.1 Verrucomicrobiota bacterium
CGCGCGGAGAAGTTCGCCGACGTCGCCGCCCTGCTCAAGGCCGGCGTCTCGGTCGTCTCCATCAACTACCGCCTCATCAAGCGCGACCCCGCGGTCGACACCTCGCCCGCCGTGAAGGCGCCCCTGCACGACGCCGCCCGCGCCCTGCAGTTCGTGCGCAGCAAGGCCGCCGAGTGGAACCTCGACAAGACCCGCGTCGGCGCCGCCGGCGGTTCGGCCGGGGCCTGCTCCAGCCTATGGCTGGCCTTCCACGACGACCTCGCCGACCCGAAGTCGGCCGACCCGATCGCCCGCGAGTCCACGCGCCTGACCGGCGCGGCCGTGACCGGCCCGCAGACGACCCTCGATCCGGCCCAGATGAAGGAGTGGACGCCTAACAGCAACTACGGCGGCCACGCCTTCGGCTTCAAGACGTTCGAGGAGTTCCTCGCCGGGCGGGAGTCCATCCTGCCCCTCATCGCGGAGTATTCACCGTATGCGCTGGTCTCGTCCGACGACCCCGCGGTGTACATGACCTTCGGCGGCCCGCCGGCCATCGGCCAGAACGAGAAAGACCCGACGCACACCGCGAACTTCGGCGCCAAGCTCGCCGAACACTGCGCGACCAAGGGCGTCTCCGCCGAATTGCATTATCGGGGGCTCGCCAACCCGAAGCACGCCACGCCGACGGACTTCCTGCTCGCGAAGCTGAAAGCCGCGAAATGATCCGGTTGCTCGCCATCGCCGCCCTGCTGTGGACGAGTGCGCCTGGCGCGCTCGCGGCCGAGTCTCCGCCGCCCAACATCGTCTGGATCATCGCCGACGATATGTCGCCCGACATCGCGGCTTACGGGGCACCCGGCGTGAAGACGCCCCACCTCGACCGCCTGGCCGCCGAGGGACGACGCTACGCGCGAGCCTACGCCACCGCTCCGGTCTGCAGTTCTTCGCGTTCGGCGTTCATCCTCGGATGCTACCAGACGACGACCGGGCTGCACCCGCACGACACGGAGAACCCGCAGCCGCTCCCGGCTCCCTATAAGCCGCTGCCGACCCTCCTCCGCGAGGCGGGCTGGTTTGTCACCAACTGCGCTGCGCCCGGCAGCCAGCGTAACGGCCGCGCCATCACCAAGGGCAAGACCCACTACAACTTCGCCCACGACCCCAAGGTGCTGTTCAACGGGGATGACTGGCGGAAGCGTAGTCCCGGCCAGCCCTTCTTCGCCCAGTTCCAGATCACGGAACCGCATCGGCCCTTCCCCATTCCCACGCATTACGATGAGGCCGCCTTGGCGGCCATCAAGCTCCCGCCGAACTATCCCGAGCACCCGCTGAGCCGTCGCGACTGGTATGCGTATGAACGCAGCGTCGAAGTCGTCGACCAACGCGTCGGCGCCATCCTCGCGCAGCTGGAAGCCGAAGGGGTCCTGCAGAATACCGTGGTGATGTTCTTCGCCGACCACGGACGTCCGATGCCTTGGGGCAAACAATGGCTCAGCGTCGAAGGCTTGCAGGTTCCTCTGCTGATTCGCGGACCCGGCGTGACGCCTCGCAGCGTGGAGACGGGTTTGGTCAGCCTCATCGACCTCGCCCCCTCCGTGCTCAAGGCGGCCGGGCAGCCGATGCCGGCCTGGATGGAGGGTCGTCCGGTACTGCAAGGCGTGCCCGCCGATCGACCGTACCTCTTCGCCGCCCGCGACCGATGCGGCGACGCCATGGACCGCATCCGGGCCCTCATCAGCCCGGACACCCTGCTCGTCCGCAATCACCTGACCTCGGTCTCGCGTCTCAATTGGTCCAGCTACAAGGAAGACAGTTATCCGGGGATGCCTCTGCTGCGCGTCCTGCAAGCGAGCGGCAAACTCGACCCCTTCCCCGCCCGCTGGCTCGCGCCACAGCGTCCGGAGTTTGAGTTATACGACCTCAAGGCCGACGCGTTGGGGGTCCACGACGTCTCCGCCGATCCTGCGAACGCCGAAACCATCCGGAAGCAAAGCGCCGCTTTGACGGCTTGGAGCGAGACATCCCAAGACAAGGGCCTACTCGGTGATCCTGCGACCGAACCCAGTCTCGCCGAGATCCAGCAAGCCAAACGCCAGGACTACCGCCGTTCCTGGACCAGGCGACTAGGCAAACCTGAGCCCACCGACGCGGAACGACTGGCTTGGTGGGAGCAAAGCTACGGCCTCGCCCAAGGCACCCTCGCCAAATGAGCCACCGCTTCCATCCCGCCCTCCTCTCCGCCCTTTTGCTCGTCGGCTGCGCGACGCCGGAGACCTTCTCGGTCCGCGAGGACTTCGGACCGGACTTCGACGCCAAGAAATTCCTGACGCCGCTCTCGAACAAGAACACCTCCATCCGCGACGGCGTGATGTGGACGCGCGGGTCCAGCGGCGTCAAGTATCCGCCGATGGTCTACCTGGCGCTGGCCGGCAAGGACCTGACGATGTCCTTCCGCTACCGTCACCTCGAGAAAAGCGGCATGCTCTGGCTCTTCGTCGACGGCGACGATGGCTACGGCTCGGTCGATCACATGCTCCGGGTCCGCCTCAACCGCGACTCGGTCGTGCTCGAAGTCGACGCCCACACCCTCGACCCCAAACACCCGCTCCGCCAGAACACCCGCGCGCCCGACCCGGTCAGCAAGGCATACCGTACCAACGAACACTTCCCGGCCGAGAAGGTCGAACTCTCGGCGAATGAATGGCGCACCGTGAAACTCGCCTTCAAGGGCGACACCGTCGACATGTCCGTCGATGGCCAGTGGATCCGCACGCTCCAGCGCCCGAACTTCGACGCCACCAAGCGCAAGCTCCTCTGGATGCAGAACGGCGGCGCCGCCGGCATCGAGATCGACGACGTGGTCGTGACCCCGACCCCCTGAGTCCGTCCTTCCCCCATGCTCCATACTCCCATGTGGCACGCTTCCCTTCTCATCGCCGTCCTGCTCACGCCGCTGGCGGCGCTGCCGGCCGCCGACACACCGAAGCCAAAGCCCAACATCCTTTTCATTCTGACCGAGGACCAAGGAGCGCACCTCGGCTGTCTCGGCACGGCGGGATTGCAGACGCCGCACATGGACGCGCTGGCGAAGACGGGCACGCTCTTCCGTAATGCCTTCGTGGCCTATCCGGTGTGCTCGCCCTCGAAAGCCTCCATCTACACCGGATTGCACAACCATCGCTCCGGCATCCTCAACAACACCGTCAACTATCACGTCACCGCCTCGAAGCTGACGCCCGCGCAACTCCAGAACCCGCTCTATCTCCGCAATCGCATCGCGGCGGACATCCCGACGCTGACGGAGCGGCTGCGCGACCTCGGCTACCATCAGGCCGTCACGCACAAGCTGCACGTCGCGCCCGTGGAGAAGTTCCCGTATGACGAGTTCCTGCCCAATCCGGACGGCCAGGTGATGCGGCGCTTCCTCCAGCGCGCCGCCGCGAAAGCCAAGCCGTGGTTCCTCCTCTACAACATCCCGAACACGCACCGCCCCTACCCGAACAGCGACAAGGTCAAAATCCGCGTACAGCCGGGCGAGGTGAAACTGCCGGCCTTCCTGCCCGACACGCCGGTGGTTCGCCAGGATTGGGCGGAATACCTCGCAGGCATCGAGGAAGCCGATGCGCTCGTCGGTCAGGCGATGGACACGCTGCGCGCCTCGGGCCAGTTGGACCGCACGATCATCGTCTTCCTCGGCGATCACGGCCCTACCTTCCAGCATGGCAAAATGACGCCCTACGACCTCGGCTTGCGCACGCCGCGCATCATCGCCGGGCCCGGCATCCAGGCGGGACGCACCGAGGCGATCGCCAGCGAACTGGACCTCATGCCCACGTTGCTCGATCTCGCCGGAGCCGAGATGCCGCGCGGACTGCACGGCATCTCCCTGCGCGGCGTGCTGGAAGGCCGGACAAACCCGCTGCGGCACGATTTCATCGCCGCCGAGATTTCCCATCGCGGCAACCTGCCGAACGACGGCATGCAGGAACGCGCGATCTTCGATGCGCGATGGAAACTGATCTACCGCGAAAAGACCGATCCACCCTGGCGCCAGGTGAATGCCGACAGCAAGCAATGGCCCACATGGGGTAACCGCACCTACGCCGAGACCGTGCGCGTGAAGGCGCAATTCCCTGAGGCCTTCCGCGTCCTTACCGGCCTGGACCCGCAGAACCTCGGCGGCAACGTCCCGGCGCTCGAACTCTACGACCTGCAGTCCGACCCTGACGAACGGCACGACCTCGCCTCCCGCCCCGAGCACGCCACCCAGCGCGACCGTCTGTATGCCGCACTCCGCCAGTGGGTCCGCGACACTGCCGACACCGCCGTCAATCCTCCGCCGGCAACTCCGCGCTGAATGAGCATGGCGCACCCACGGCTTCTCCTCACCACCCTATGTTGCTGCGGTGCGACAACGACATCAGCGACGAAGGAGAGAAAGCGGCCATCGATCTCAGTGAGGCGATCGCCGCCGGCATCGAAAGCCACGACGTGACCAGCAACCCGACCCCTGAGTCCGTCCTTCCCCTATAACTCCATACTCGATACTCCATACTCCCATGTGGCACGCCACCCTCCTCTTGCTGCTCGCCGCCGTCCTCGGTGCGGCCGAAGAACCCCGACCGAACCTCATCATCATCAACATCGATGACCTCGGCTACGCCGACATCGGACCGTTCGGCTCCAAGCTCAACCGGACGCCTAACCTCGATCGCATG
>JBKCKE010000223.1:0-5973 GCA_046301395.1 Verrucomicrobiota bacterium
TTCGCCATCCCGGCCTCCTCCCTGCTCTCCCAGGTGATCCGCAGCCGCCGCGGCATCCCGATCTCGCTCTGCCTGATCTTCCTGCTCGTCGCCCGCCGCCTGGGTCTGCCCGTCGAACCGGTCGGCCTGCCCGGCCGCTTCTTGGTCGGCATCTTCCGCGGACGCGAACCGCTCTACCTCGACTGCTACGAAGGCGGCGCCTTCCGCACCCGCGCGGAAGTGCAGCTCCTCCTCCTCGATAACCAGCTGCCCGCCGATGAGGCGTTCCTCCGGCCCGTGACCACGCACCAGACGCTCGCCCGCTGCTGCCGCAACCTCGTCTCGCAGTTCGAAGCGCAAGGCGACGACCGCAGCAGCCGCCTCTTCCTCACCTTCGTCCACGCTCTGGAGCAGAACGATGAGCGCGCCTGAGACCCTCACGCTGGCCGCGCTGCGGACGGCTGACTTCGCTCCCGGCCAGCTCGGCGTGCTCGGCGACCCGATCGCGCACTCGCTCAGCCCGGCGATGCACAACGCCGCGCTGGCGACGCTGCTCCCGACGCACCCGCGCCTCGCGGGCGTGCGCTACCATCGCCTGCACATCACCGCCGAAGAACTGCCGGAAGCGCTGACGCTCCTGCATGCCAAGGGCTTCGCCGGCGTGAACCTGACCGTCCCGCATAAGATCCAGGCGCTGACGCTCGTCGCGACGCTCTCCCCGGAGGCCCGACGCGCCGAGTCGGTGAACACGCTCGTGCGCACGCCGACCGGCTGGGCCGGCCACACCACGGACGGCCAAGGCTTCCTGGAAGCGCTGCGCGAACGCACCGGCGGCACGACGAAAGGCCGTCCGGTGATCCTGCTCGGCTCCGGTGGCGCCGCCCGCGCCGTCGCCGCCGCCTGCCTCGACGATGGCTGCGCTTCGCTCAGCCTCCATAATCGCGACGTCGCCAAGGCCGCCGACCTGGCCGCCACGCTCGCCGACCCGCGCGTGCGTGCCGCGGGACTCGCCGAGATCAAAACCTCACCCGACGCGGTGATCGTCAACTGCACGACGCTCGGCCTCAAGCCGGCCGACGCATCGCCCTTCCCGGCCGAGCTCCTTGCCGCCGGCCAGTTCGTCTTCGATACGACCTACGGCGCCGAACCCTCCCGCCTGCTCAAGGACGCCCGTGAACGCGGCGTCGCGGCTTGCGACGGACGTTCGATGCTCCGCTGGCAGGGAGCGCTCGCCTTCCGACTCTGGAACGGCATGCTGCCGCCTGACGTCCCGATGCGCGCCGCGCTCGGGGAATCCTCCCTCTGACCATGACGCTCGCCGACCTCCGGAACTTCGCCCAGCTGCATCCCGGGTTCGCCGCGCTGACCGCCGGAACCTTCGGCGCCTGCGTCGGCAGCTTCCTCAACGTCTGCATCCATCGCCTGCCCAAGGGCGAATCGATCGTCACCCCGGGATCACGCTGCGCCTGCGGGCAGCCGATTCCTTTCTGGTATAACATCCCGCTCTTCGGTTGGCTCACGCTGCGAGGTCGCGCGAAGTGCTGCGGAGCGAGCATCTCCGTCCGTTATCCGCTCGTCGAACTGATCACCGCCCTGCTCTTCGTCGCCGCGTGGTCCTTCCTCCCGCCAGGCAAGGCCGCCGTCGCCTGCGTCTTTCTTCCTTTGCTCGTGGTCCTTTCGGGTTGCGACCTCGACGACATGACGGTGCCTGACGCCCCGAACTTCGCCTTGGTCGGCACCGGCCTGGTCGCCGCGATGCTCGTGCCCTCGATCCATGGCGAGACCGCCCACGCCATCGAGGCCGTGAACCGTTTCCGGGCGCTGATGGACGCCCTGCTGGGGGTCGCCGCCGGCACCGCCCTGGTCTGGTGGATCCGGACGATCGGGACCGTCCTGGCCGGCCGCGAAGCCATGGGCGAAGCCGATATCATCCTTTGCGCCGGCGTCGGGGCGTTCTGCGGCTGGCAAGGGGCGGTTTTCTGCCTTTTCGGGGGGTCGGTCGTCGGGGTCATCACCGTCCTCCCGGGCCTCATCCAAACCAAGATAAAAGGGGAAGAATACGCCGGAGTCGTGCCTTTCGTGCCCAGTATGGCCGTGGCCGGGGCGATCTGGTTCTTCCGTGGCCCCGAACTGGTCACCCTCTGGCGCAGTTGGGCCGCATCGTGAATGGTTCTGACTTGTCAGCCCCCGACCCCCTGCCAATCATCCGCACTCACCCCATTATGAAGCAGCTCGCCCTTGCTACCTTAATCGCTTCCGCCGCCATGGTCGGTTGCACGACTTACGACACGCCTTACCACGGTAAGAATGTCTCGCTGGAGCCCTCCCATAACTTCCTCGGTCTCGTGACCGTCGAATCCCACTCTTACGCTCCTTCCGACAAGGCCACCGTCGGTGCCAACATGAGCGAGTTCACCGCCCGCCGCGCCACCTCCGGCGACCGCATCACGCTCTTCTGGGGCGCGGTGACCCTGACCGACTACTAAGCCGGCAACTAGCCCTTGCAGAAGCCCCGGTTTCGGGGCTTCTTCGTTTGCAGGCCATGAACGTCCCTGGAAGCAATGTCGCCCGCCATCTCCGGATCGCGGCTACCGACCGTCCAGATGACGCGGCCACCAAGTCGCCGGTCGCGGTCCATCCGACCGTCGAAGCCAAGCATGCGACCCGCACCTTCCGACAACTCGACCAAGAGAGCGACGCCGCCGCTACGCACTTCGCCCAGGCCGGCCTAGCCGCCGGCGAACGAGTGCTGCTGGCGGTCCGACCCGGCCACGACCTGATCGTCGGGATGTTCGCCCTGCTGAAACTGGGCGCCGTCCCGGTCGCGATCGACCCCGGCATGGGTTGGTCCGCTTTCCTGGACTGCGTCCGTCGCTCCCGCCCGACCGCGCTCGTCGGCGTCCGCGCGGCCACCTTGCTCAGCCGTCTGCCCTTCGCGGCCTTCGGCACGCTCCGCACCCGAGTGACCGTCGGCGGCTTCGCCTGGCGCCGAGCCCTCGCCTCCGTCTCGGCCACACCTCGTCCGCTGGCCGAGGTCAACCCCGACACGCTCGCGGCGATCCTGTTCACGTCCGGCTCCACCGGCGCCCCCAAGGGCGTCCGCTACACGCACGGGATGTTCGACGCGCAGATCGAACTGGTTCGCACTACCTACGACATCCGCCCAGGCGAGACGGACATGGCGATGCTGCCGCTCTTCGCGCTCTTCAATCCGGCCCTCGGGACGACGACGGTCACGCCCCTGCTCGACCCATCCAAGCCCCTCGCCGCCAATCCCGACGCGCTCGTGGCGGCGCTCCGCGCCGAAAAGGTCACCTGCTCCTTCGGGTCGCCCGCCATCTGGGGCAAGATCGCCGACCATTGCGAAGCCCGCGGCCTGAAGCTGCCCGACCTCCGCCGCCTGCTGATCGCGGGCGCGCCCGTCTCAGGCGAACTTCTCGCCAAGCTGCGCGTCATCGCGCCGCACTGCATCACCCACACCCCGTACGGCGCGACGGAGTGCCTCCCTGTGACCACGGTTACCGCCGATGAACTCCTCGGGGAAGCCCGCCAAGCCGCGCTCCACGGGCACGGTACCTGTGTCGGACGACCGGTCAGCGGCGTCGAGATTCGCGTGATCCGCGAGACGGAAGGCCCCATCGCCACGCTGGTGGACGCGACCGCTTGCGCCGTCGGCGAAATCGGCGAGATCATCGCGACGGGCCCGAGCGTGACCCGCGAATACGACGGCCTGCCCGAGGCGACCCGCGCGGCGAAGATCGTCGACGGCGCCCGCGTCTGGCATCGTATGGGCGACCTAGGCAGGCTCGACGCTTCGGGCCGGCTGTTCTTCTTGGGACGACGCGTGGAAAAGGTACGCACGCCTGACGGCGACCTGCCGACGGAATCCGTCGAGCCGGCCTTCCGCCAACACCCGCAGGTTTTCCGCTGCGCGATGATCGGGATCGGCGACGCCGCCCGGCAGATTCCCGCGCTCGTGGTCGAACCGCGCGCCGGCGCTTTCCCGACGAACGACGCCGCCCGTGAGCGCTTCATCGCCGAACTGCGCGACCTCGCGCGTGTCAACCCGCAGGCCGCCCGCGTGAAGCACATCGTATTCCAACGAACCCTACCGGTCGACGTCCGTCATAACGCCAAGATCCACCGCCTCCAGCTCGCCAAAGAGTGGACCCCGCGCCTCGCCCGATGAACACCCCTCTCGTCCTCGTCACCGGTGGCGCCGGCTTCCTCGGCCAGGCGGTCGTGCGACGCTGCCTCGCCCGCGGCTACCGCGTCCGCATCCTCGGCCGCACGCCGCTGACCGGCGAACTCGCCAGCCAGATTGAGTTCATCCGCGGCGACATCGGTGACCGCGCGACGGTCGACGCCGCGGTCAAAGGCTGCGACTACGTCTTCCCCGTGGCCGCCAAGGCGGGCGTCTGGGGCTCCTGGGAAGATTACCTGCGCATCAATATCGACGGTACTTCGAACGTCGTCGACGCCTGCCAAGCGCACGGCGTCCGCGCCCTCGTGCACACGAGCACCCCAAGCGTCGTCTTCAACGGCGAGGCCTTCCGCGGCGCCGACGAATCCCTGCCCTATGGCGACAACTGGCTCTGCGCCTACGCCGAGACCAAGGCCATCGCCGAGGCAGTCGCGCTCAAGGCCGCTTCGGAACGGCTCAAGGTCTGCGCGCTCCGCCCGCACCTGATCTGGGGTCCGGGCGATCCGCATATCTTCCCGCGAATCCTCGCCCGCGCGCGCGCCGGCAAGCTCCGCATCGTCGGCGACGGCCAGAATCAGGTCGACGTCACGCACGTCGACACCGCGGCCGACGCGCACCTCGGCGCCCTCGACGCGCTCCTCGCCGGACGCGCCAACGGCAAGGCGTACTTCCTCTCGCAAGGCGAACCCGTGAAGCTCTGGGAGTTCATCAACCGACTGCTCGTCGGCGCCGGTGAAAAGCCCGTCACGCGCCGGATCAGCCAGCGCGCGGCCTACTGGCTCGGCGCGCTGCTCGAAGGCGTCTGGACGCTCTTCCGCCTCAAGGGCGAACCGCCCATGACCCGCTTCGTCGCCGTCGAACTCGCCAAGGACCATTGGTACGACGTCTCCGCCGCCCGCCGTGACCTCGGCCTGAAGCCTGCCGTCGAGACCTGGGCCGAACTCGACCGCCTCGCCGCTACCCTGCGGACGAAATAACGGGTTCGCTTGCCCCGCCCCCGTTTCACCGCATCTCTCTCACCCATGCCCGCCGACGGACTCCAGCCTGATAAGACTTTCCACGTGACCATCCGGACCTGGTTCGACCAGACCGACGGACTCGGGATCCTCCATCACTCGCACTACGTGCTCATGATGGAACGCGCGCAGAAGGTGATGTTCATCGCCTTGATGGGCAAGGACACCATCGACCCCGCCGTGGCGCCGGACGTCTACGTGGTGGTCCGCGACATCGACCTGCACTACCTCGTCGCCATCCGCCCGGAGTGCGACGTGAAGCTGATTCTCAGCGTCCGCAAGGTCCGCGCCGCCGGCCTGACGGTCGATGTGGAGTTCCGTAGCCCCGACCTCTCGGTCCTTTACGCCAAGGCCTCGCGCACCATCTGCCGCATGGACGGCACGACCCACCAGCCCGCCGCCTGGAGCGACGAGTTCCGCGCGAAGCATGAAGCGTTGGTGAAGTAAGAGCCAAGACGGAGGACTGAGTTGAGGGCAGCGTGGAGGACTGCATGGCGGGCTAAATGGATGCGATCCACCCGGCTCCATGTATTTTGTATTTTAATCCACCCAGCCCTCCACTCAGCCCTCCATTCAGTGATCCACTCAGTCCTCTATTTCTTCGCTAGCGCGGAGCATATCCCACACGTCTTACCCTCACACCCTCTCGCGGTGCAGTGTTCGCGGCCGTAGAAGATGATGCGAAGGTGCAGCTTGTTCCAACTGTCCTCAGGGAAGAGCCGCTTGAGATCCTTCTCGACCTGTTCGACGGACTTGCCGGGGCTGAGTTTCCAG
>JBKCKE010000224.1:0-6903 GCA_046301395.1 Verrucomicrobiota bacterium
CCCGGCCCACTTCGCGGGCGAGAGCTTGCAGACATCGCGCACGATCGAAGCCGCGCGGTTGAGGCGGGCCGAGAGGCGGACGGCGTAGTCGGCCTTCGCGCCGAGGAACTCCGAGTAATGGATCTGGAACTGGCCGACTTCATCGGCGTAGGCCGGCGTGATGCCGCGGCCGGTGGAACCCCGGGCCTCGTGACCGAGGACGTTCACGCGGTAGTCTTCCCAAGCCAGGTCGAGGATGCGGTGGGAGACGTCGCTGATCATGCAGCGCTCGTCGATGAGCAGGCGGTTGAGCACCGGGATGCCGATCTTCTCGAGGGGCAGGGCTTCCCAGAGGGCCTTGCGTGGGTCGGCGACGACGCCGGCGCCGAGGGCGAGGCAGGCCACGTCGTGTTCGGCGACGCCGCCCGGGAGCAGGTTGAGCTTCAGGCCGGCGACGGTGTGGCCGGAGTTGGCGCCGCCGTTGACCTTGAGCACCGTGCCGACGACGTCGCGACGGCCGGTCAGGGCTTGCAGTTCGCGGACGATCTCAGGGATGAGGCGGCCCTTGCCTTCGTCTCCCATGCTGATGCCGACGTCGGCGATGAGGTTACTCTTAACGGAGGTGAGTGCCATGGGCAGGAGAGGGGAGGCGGGCGGGTTAGGCCGTCCGCAAGCGAGGAAAGAAGGCGTGTGGGCTTAGGCCGTGGCGCCCTTCTGGCGTTCGTAGAAGTCGTTGATCTTCTTGGCGACGTCGCGGTAACCCGAGTCGGCCATGTAGATGATCTTGTATTCGTCGACGGCTTCCTTGGCCTTACCCATCTTCTCGAAGGTGTCGCCGAGCGCGTAGATGATCTCCTTCTTCAGGTCGTTCATCAGCTGGACTTCGCTCTTGGCGGTCGTGAGCTGCTCGATCGCGAGGTCGTACTTGCCGCCCTGCGAGAAGGCGCGGCCGATCGCGAGGAGGGCCGGCTGGCGGAACTTCGGGTTGCGCTGCGCGTACTGGAGCTGCTGGACGGCTTCGTCGAGGCGGTTGGCGGCGAGGAGGAGCGTGCCGAGCTCGTGGCGGTAGGAGAAGTCGTTCGGGTAGCGTTCGACGAGCGTGATGGAGGTCTTGAGGCGGAAGTCGGCGAGCTCGGTCTCGTTCTTGGCGAGGGCGTCCTTGCTGGCGGCGTCGGCGGGGCTGGCCGCGATGGCTTCGCGCAGCTGCTTGGAGATGCGGTCGTAGCGACGGATGATCAGGTCGCTTTCCTGGCGCTCGAGGGAGGTGTCAGCCTTGCCCTGGCTCGTGACGCGGCCGCGCTGCAACCAGGCGATGGCGCTGTCGAGGTCTTCGGCGATGAGGAACATGCGCACGATCTCGCGGTAAAGGTCCAGGCTGTCCGGGGCGGCCTGGATCTTCTGGGCCAGTTCGGCGGCCTGCGCGAGGGCGGTGGCGGAGTCGGTGACGGTGCGGGAGGCCTGGTCGAGGCGCAGGGCTTCGTCCTTGTCCTTGAGCTTGGACTGGAAGTCGCCTTTGTCCTCCCAGTTGCCCTTCTTCATGGTCTTGCTGACGGAGGCCTTACGGACGACTTCCTGGAGATCGCCGTTGCCGGGGAAGAGCTTGAGGCCGCGGTCAGCTGCGGCGAGGGACTGGTCGTATTCGCCGCCGGCGATCCAGGCGTTGGCGAGATCGACGAAGTGCTGGACCTGGCTGGGCTCGTTGGTCGCGAGCTCTTCGTACGCGAAGGCGGCGAGCTCATGGAAGCCGAGCTTCAGGCCGGCGAGGGCGAGGGTCTTGTTGGCGTTGGCGTCGGTCGGCTTCTTGGCGAGGGCTTCTTCGGCGGCGGCGATGGCGGCCACGGGGTCGGCTTCGACGGCCTTGGCGACCTTGCCGGAGGAGAGGGCGCTGGTCAGGCCGTCAAAGAGGCCTTTCTTGGTGCCGAGCATTGCCTTCTGGGCCTTGCGCAGGCTGCGGCGCACGTCGATGCAGCCGGGGTTGCGGGCGAGGATGCCAGAGAGGACTTCCACCGCGTACTGGGGGTTTGTCTTCAGTTGCTGGTCTGCGGCCGTGATCTGTTTCTGGAGCCGGGGATCGAGCTCGGTAAGGGCGACTTTTTTCATGGAGAAATGGGCTGATTGACCTTCGAAAACTGACCTTGGCCCGTGAGGTGGTCAATCCCTTGGACGCGAAAAACGCAGGTGCCGTCGCAAGGCCGGGCGGAGCGGGGAGGCGATGATCCGCCCGATGCAGCCGGGGGTCCGGCAGGAGCAGGGGTGGAAGAGGCTTTCGGCCAAGGAAAAGCCGTAATCAAAGGTGATTTCCTCCCCGGCCTGCAGGGGGCGGAGGCTCGTCAGCCAGGCCCCCTCGGCGGCCCCGTGCCAGATGAGTTCCGCGTTAGGTTCGCAGGAGTGGTTGGCCCAACGGGCGGGGTTGTCGGGGCCGGACCCGTCGAGCCAGAGCCCGGCGGTCACTTCCAAGGCGAAGACCTCGCCGGACTCCGGGCGGCCGGGGGGCGTCTTGGTCGTCGGTCCGCGGTAGGGCACCAGGCGTTCGCCGGCGACGAAATCCCGGCGGGCGAAGAGTCCGCGACCGGCGATCGCGGAGGGCCGCGTCTCGACGTCGGTCTCGTTCATGCCTCCGGACGGAGGTCGCGGGTCATCAAGGCGACCACCCCGGCGCGCGGGTCGAGTCCCTTGTAGAGAATCGCTTGCAGGCAGAACAGGATCGGGGCGGTGAGGCCGCGGCTGGTCGCGAGCTTCGAGAGCGCTTCGGCGGCACGATGGCCTTCGACGGCTTCCGTGCGCGCGGCGAGGGCGGCGAGGGTGCCTTGCGGATCCTTGGCCAGCTGTTCGCCGAGCGAGCGGTTGCGGCTCCACGAACCATGGGCCGTGGCCATCAGGTCGCCGACGCCGCCGAGTCCGAGGACGGTCTCCGGCCGGGCACCGAGCGCCTCGCCGAGGCGGGTCATCTCCTGGAGCGAGCGCGTCAGCATCGCCGCCTTGGCGTTGGAGCCGAGGCCGAGACCGTCGCAGAGCCCGGCCCCGAGGGCGTAGACGTTCTTGAGCGTGCCGCCGATCTCGACGCCGACGAGGTCGGTCGAGGTATAGGCGCGCAAGGTCGGTCCGCTGACGGCCGCCTGGACTTCTTTCATCAGGGCGTCGCCGGCGTTGGAAGCGAGGACGAGCGCCGTGGGCAGTCCCTGCGCGACTTCATCGGCGTTGCTCGGGCCGCTCAGCGTGGCGACGGGAAGGTCGCCGAAGGCCGCGGCCATGAGTTCCGAAGGCCGGCGCAGGGTGGCGAGGTCCAGACCTTTGCAGAGGGAGATCGCCATCTTGGCGCCGGAGTCGCGGACGGCGGGGCCGATTGCGGCGAGCAGTTCCGGCAGGCCTGTGGAAGGGCAGGCAAGGAAGACCAGGTCGGCGTCCATCAGCGCCGGCAGCGGCTCGAGTCCGATCTGGATCGAATCATCAAGGCGATGGCCGGGCAGGTAATCGGTGTTCTCGCGCGTGGTGGCGAGGGCGAGGGCTTGCTCGGCGCGACGCGGCACGAGCGTGACGGTCTGGCCTTGGCGGGCGAGGTGGATCGCCATGGCGGTACCCCAGCCACCGGCTCCGAAGATGACGCAGTTCATTTGGATTTCTTGGTGCGCACCTTGGCGGCCCAGCGGCGGACGGCCGCGACCGCGTCACGGTGCAGGTTGGCTTCAGGTCGGGCGAAGGGCGGCGGTTCGGGGGTCAGGCCGAGCAAGTCGTGGATGACGAGGATCTGGCCGTCGCAGCCGCGGCCGGAGCCGATGCCGATCGTCGGGACGGCGACTGCTTCGGTGATCTTCGGCATGAAGGTTTCGTCCACGCATTCGACGACCATCGCGAACGCGCCCGCGGCGGCGACCGCCTGGGCGTCGATGAGGATCTTCTTCTGATCCTCGAGCGTCAGGCCGCGGCGACGATAGCCGGCGGAGTGGACGCGCTGGGGAAGCATGCCGACGTGGCCCATGACCGGGATACCGGCGTCGACGAGCCGGGCGATCGCCGGGGCGAGTGAGGCGCCACCTTCGATCTTCACTGCTTTGACGCCGCCTTCTTGGAGGAAGCGACGGCAGTAGCCGAGGAGCTTCGGAAAACTGTCGTGCGCCAGGCCGAAGGGCAGGTCGCCCACCACGAGCGCTTCGGTCTTCGCGCGGACGACCGCGGCCGAGTGGTGGATCATCATGTCCAAGGTGACCCCCACCGTGTCGGGCAGGCCCAGGACGGCGTTGCCCAATGAATCGCCGACGAGGATGAGGTCGGCGCCTCCGGCGTCCGCGATGCGGGCCGTGCTCACATCGTAGGCGGTCAGGCAGACGATGGGCCGGACGCCTTTGAGGGCGCGGAGGGACCGGGTGGTGGACTTCACGCCTTGGGCTTACCTAGAGACGCTCCGCTTGTAAAGCGTGGGTAAAGGGTGTAAGGTGGCTAGGTGTGGCGTCGTGTCGTCAGTCTCTTCCGTAAGCCCGATTATCGGGTCAACGCGTACGCGCACCCCGATCTTTCCTCGCAGACCCGCCTGGCCTGGCATGCGCGACTCAAGCTCCTGCTGAGCGCGCGCCGCGGACTGGATCACGCGGACGAGACGCCGGCGCTCTGGACCCGCCATCGCAAGTGGCTGCTGCTCGTCCTCGGCGCGCTGCTCGCTTGGTTCCTCGTCGAAAGCGCCGCCGGCTGGGGTTTCTACGAAGGCTGAGCCGACGCGAACCTCAGGCCGGGCCGAAGCCGAAAAGATCAAGGCCGAGCTGCTTGGCGCGCGCGATCACGGCGGGCTTGTCGATGAGGATGACCGCGTCGGCTTCGAGCGCGGCCTTCGCCACGCCGCCTTCGGCCATGCTCTCGAGCGTCTTCACGCCGAAGCAGGGGACGTCGAAGCGCCAGTCCTGCGCGTGCTTCGACGTCTTGGTGAGCAGCATCTCCTTGCCGCCGATGGCGGCGCAGCGGCGAAGCATGTTGTCGGTTCCTTCGAACGCTTCGACGGCGATGACGGTGCCTTTCGCCGTGACGACGGATTGGCCGACGTCGAGGCGCGCCATCTCGCGGGCCAGGCGCGTGCCGAACTCCAGCTGGTCGTCAGCGATGCCGCAGACCCAGCCGGTCATGCAGCCGGGCGAGGCGAGGTGGTCGTCGAGGAAGACGCGTGCGTCGAGCATGCGGACGCCGACCTTCTCGATCTCGGCGGAGATCGCGCCGAAGATCGTCTCGGCGTTGCGCTCCTTGAGCGAGGCCATGAGCGCGATGAGCTTCAGGTCGGGCACCATGCCCGTGAACAGCTTGCGCGGCGTGACCTGGCCGGCCATGACCGCGCCGGCCGCACCGAGTTCCTGAAGGGCGTCGAGCATCTGGCCGAGCTTGCCGACGGGGATGGCTCGGTGGTCGGCCGGGTCGAAGGCGGCGATGAGGGCCGGGTCGGTCTCTTCTTCGAACGAGACCAGCTTGATCCGGGCGCCGCGGGCCCGGGCGCCTTCGACGAGGAGGGCGGGGTAGCGGCCTTTGCCGGCGATCACCACGACGGTCTGCGACGGAGCGAAGTCCGGAGGGAGGAATCGGGAGGCGACCGCCATGGAGGCAGTGTTTCGCCGGAGAGGCTCGGGCTCAAGCCTGCTTTGGGTTGCCACGGACCCCGCGCCGGAACGTAATACGTCATGCCTGCTGCCATCGGCATCCTGGGTGGGACTTTCGATCCTCCGCATGCCGGACATGTGGCCGCGGCCGTGGCCGCGCATAAGCAGCTCGGTCTCGACGAGGTCCGCGTCATCCCCGCCGGCCAGGCTCCTTTGCGGACCGGCGCGCCGGTGGCGTCGGCCGCTGACCGCGTCGCCATGTGTCGGCTCGCTTTCGCGGAGCATCCTTGGGCCGTCATCGACGATCGGGAGACCCGGCGCGCCGGCACCAGCTGGTCCGTCGACACGGCCCGTGAACTCGCGCGCGAACACCCGGATGCCATGCGGGTCTGGATCCTTGGCGCGGACCAGCTTGCCCGGCTCGACCGCTGGAAGGACGTCGTCGAGCTCTGCGGGCTCGTCGAGTTCGCCGTCCTGTCGCGCGACCATATCTCGACCGTGCCGCCGGCGTCCTTGGCCGCGGTCATCCGCCTGACGGTGCTGAAGGCTCCGCCGGTGCAGGTTTCCTCCACCGCGCTGCGCGAAGCCTTGCGCCGCGGTGATTCGCCCCGAAACGGCTTGCCCCTAGGGGTCGCCCGCCACATCGATGAGCGCTCCCTTTACCAAGCCTGATCATGTCCGCCCTTAAAAAGAAGACCACCAAGAAGACCCCGGCCCGCCCGGTCGTGAAGTCCAAGTCCAAGGGCCGCGCTCCCGCCAAGGGCGGCAAGCCGGTGGCCCGTCCGGCCCGCCGCATCATCCCGGCCGTCCCGCCCCTGAAGGCCAAGAGCCGTGGCGAGAAGGCCGCCGCCAAGCCGATGGTCGTGCTGCCCAAGCTCCCGGCCCATCTCATCGCCGCCATCCGCGCGCTCGACGAGAAGAAGGCCGTCGAGATCCGCGTCCTCGAAATGGGGCAGATCTCGTCCGTCGCCGACTTCCTCGTCATCGCGACCGGTACTTCCGAGCCGCATCTGCGCGCCCTCCGGATCGCCCTCGAGCAGGCGCTCGACGAAGTCGGGGTGACTTCCCGTTCCGAATCCCAGCGCGACAGCGGCTGGACTGTCGTCGACGCCTTCGACGTGCTCTTCCATGTCTTCCGTGAGGACATCCGTAAGAGCTACGCCTTGGAAGCCCTCTGGAAGGACGGACTGGACATCCCGGTCTCGGCCATCCTGAAGGCCTGAGGGGGTAAAGCATCACCCGGTGGTGGTAGTGGGCAGGATCGAACTGCCGACCTAGGGCTTATGAGTCCCTCGCTCTAACCAACTGAGCTACACTACCGAAAACCGAGTTCGGTCAGTCCAGCCCAGCCCCT